>DAOMOP010000235.1:0-5807 GCA_035444405.1 Rhodocyclaceae bacterium | reverse complement strand
AGCAATCGAAGCTGATGTACTTGGGCCGCAGGCTGCTCATTTGTCTACTCCTGTAGTCGACGGGGTGTCGTGTGTCGGGGGCTTGAAAAACCAAGTCCGGTTGCGCCGCGCCGGAAGGCCTCGATGGGCCGGGCCGTCCGCGCTTGTTGCTTCCGTGGAACCATTACAGCACCCGACGATTGTCCGGTCGTCCCGTATTCGACCTTCCTGATCACACAATTGTCCGAATTGCAATGGGGGGGCAGCACGTCTTGCCGCGCTTCGCGGCGGTCGGGCGCAGCTTCGACGTTCTCGAGCCGCGTTTCTGGCGCCCCCTGCAACCGCGCGGGTTTCAGGGCGATGAGCGGCCAGACAAGCTTGGATATACAGCGTGCGGTCGACGGGGATGAGGGTGACGCCAAGGTCGAGCGCGCGGCAGCACCGCAGCCGGTGCCAGGCTCAATTCCGCCCCTGACGCGGCGCCACAGCGGGGACGGCCGCGGCGATGGTGCCCCGCGCCGGGGCGCGGGGCGTGTTACTCAGTGATGTCGAGGGCCGATCAGGCCGCGTCGTCCGCGAAGTCGATCAGCACGGTCTTGGTGCGCAGGTTCGCCTCGTAGGCGGCGCGGCCCAGGTCCTTGCCGATGCCGGAGCGCTTGTAGCCACCGGTGGGCAGGGCGAAGTCCCAGCTGCGGCCGTAGCGGTTGACCCACACGGTGCCCGCCTCGAGGCCGCGCGCCAGGCGCAGCGCGCGGTTGATGTCGGCGGTGTGCACGCCGGCGGCCAGGCCGTAGGAGGGGTGGGCGGCGAGCTGCATTGCCTCGGCCTCATCCTCGAAGGTCTGCACGGTGAGCACCGGTCCGAAGATTTCGTCGCGCACCGCGTCCATGTCCATGTTCACGTCGGCGAGGATGGTCGGCTGGTAGAACGCCCCGCCGCTGTCCTCGGCGATGCTGCGCCCGCCGGAGACGATTCTCCCGCCCTGTTCCACGGTCTTGCGCACGATGCCGTCGATGCGGCTCATCTCGCGGGCCGAGATGATCGGCGACAGCGTGTTGGAGGCCTCCCACGTAGGTCCGGCCACCAGCTCGGCGAAAGCACCCGCGATGCCCTCGACGAGCTCGTCGGCGATCGCCCGCTGCACGATCAGGCGCGAGCCGGCGACGCACACCTGGCCGGCGTTGGTGCTGATGGCCTGCGCCACCCGGCGCGCCACTTTGTCCACATCGGCCACGTCGGCAAAGACCACCTGCGGGCTCTTGCCGCCGAGCTCGAGCGTCACCGCCTTGGTGCCGCTCTCGGCGCAGGCGGCCATGATGGCGGCGCCGGTGCGGGTCGAGCCGGTGAAGGTGACCTTGGAGACGCGCGGATGGCGGCACAGCGCGTCCCCGACCCGGCCGTCGCCGTGCACGATGTTGAAGATGCCCGGGGGCATGCCGGCGGCGATGGCGAGCTCGGCCAGGCGCACGATCGAGAACGGGGTCATCTCCGAGGGCTTCAGCACCACGGCGTTGCCGGCAGCGAGCGCCGGGGCGATCTTCCACGAGGCCATCACCAGCGGGAAGTTCCACGGCGCAATGGCGCCGATCACGCCGTAGGGCTCGGTCACCGTCATGCCGAGCTGGTCGCGCTGGGTCGGCACCACCTCGCCGCCGCACTTGTCGGCGAACTCGGCGAAGAAGCGGATGCCCTCGGCGCAGAAAGGCACGTCCCAGTTCGTGGCGTTACGGATCGGGCGCGTCGAGCCCACTGCCTCGAGCGGGGCGAGGGTGGCCACATCGGCCTCGATGAGGTCGGCCCAGCGGTGTAGTACGCGGGCGCGGTCGCGCGGCGCGCGGCTCGCCCAGTCGCTCTCCTTGAAGGCGCGCCAGGCGTCCTCCACTGCCTGGTCCACCAGGTTGGCGTCGGCGAGCGGCAGCGCCGCGTACACTTGGCCGTCGGACGGGCGACGCACGTCCATGGTTTCGCGGGCGCCGCTGATGGCGCGTCCGCCGATGAAATGTGCGCTCGGCACGGCAACTGTTGCGGGATCAAAGCGGTCCATTGCGGCTCCTTCATAGGGTCATGTCGTCGATCGCCCGCTGCGGCGAGATGGCGGTCGTTCCCTCGCTGATGATAGGAGTGTGCGGCGAGCATGATCTCTTGCGTCGATCCGCGATTTCGGCACGATGTGTCTTTCTGCGCCGATATGCGAATGATTCTGCCGAACTGCGCTCGATCAGCGCGAAATCACTCGAACGGCAAGAATGTCCTATCAATCGCGCCCGCTGCCTGCGACATTAGGACGAACTTGAAGGAGGCAGTGATGAGAACTCCAAGCACCGAACTTCGCATCGAATACCGCCGCATGGCGGCGGGTGATCTGCCCGCCGCCCACGCACTTTCGCAAGCAGTGCGCTGGCCGCATCGGCTCGAGGACTGGCAGTTCGTCCATCGGCTCGGATCGGGATTTGTCGCCGAATGGGATAGCCGGATCGTCGGTACGGCTATGTGCTGGGCCTACGGCGGCGAGCACGGTTCCCTCGGCATGGTGATCGTGTCGCCCGACGCGCAGGGCCAAGGCATCGGCCGCGAGCTGATGAACCGGGTGCTCGCGGAGCTTGGCGAACGCAGCACGCTGCTCATTGCCACACCGGCCGGCCAGCCGCTCTACGAGCGCCTCGGCTTCGCCGCGATCGGCCAGGTCCTCCAGCATCAAGGTACGGTGTTCCAGATCGGGACCGCTGCGCCTCCCGCCGGCGAGCGTATCCGTCCGATAGGCGCAAGCGATGGGCACAAGCTCGCCCGTCTCGCCAGCCGCGCGCTCGGCATGCCACGCGCCACCGTGCTGGAGGAACTGCGCAAGGTGGCCGATGGCGTGGTGATTGACAGCGCTGGGGAACCGGTGGGCTTCGCCTTCTGCCGCCGCTTCGGTCGCGGCTACGCGATTGGGCCGGTGGTCGCCCCCGACGCGGAGCGGGCCAAGGCCCTGATCGCTCATTGGATCGGTGTCCGTGCCGGGTCCTTCGTACGTATCGACGTGCATGAGTCCGGCGGCCTCAGCCCCTGGCTGGCCGACATGGGCCTCGACAGGGTCGACAGCGGGATCACCATGGTGCGGGGCGAGCTGCCCCACGTGGACGAGGGCGTGCGGCAATTTGCCATCATCAATCAAGCGCTGGGCTGACGCATCTCGAAGCGACTCGATGACCTTGCTGTACAAGGCCGATCCGGAGCGCTGTGCCGTGTGGGCGAGGCAGTTTGTCGAGTACGCCACACTCGCCGTGCTGGCGGCCCATCGCGACTGGCTGCGCTACGTCGCGCAGCAACGCGAGGGAGTGTGGAACCCGATCCATGTGCGCACCGCGGGCTCGCGTTGGGTCGGCGTGCTCGGGATGGGCGTGCTCGGCCAGGCGGTGCTCACGAGGCTGCACGGCCTCGGCTTCCAGTGCGCCGCCGTTGGAGCCGGACTGCCAGGCATCGAGAGCTATGCCGGCGAAGAGGGCTTGGACGCCATGCTCGGGGCGGGTGCCGGCCACGGGACCGACCACGCCGGCAGGGCGGGTACGGGCATAGGGGGAGCAGGGTCCAGCGCCAGTCGCCTTCAGGTCGTTCGGAGACCGGCCCGCTTCGCGCTGTGAATTCGACGGCGCCCGCAGTCTGTGCGCCGCTTCCGTCGGGAGACGGGAGCGAGGAAGGCGCGGCACGATATGCCGAATCTGCGCGGTATTCGCGATATCCACGCACCAGTGTCCCGATGGTCGGAATCTATCGCCGCAGGGCCATGGCTACCATGAACCCGTCGTCAAGGTCATTCCCCGGCCCTCCGCACGGAGGGCCGCCGGCAAGCGCCCTTGCCCTCGCTCAGCCCGCCCTTCCACGAACACTCGGCAGACAGATCATGCAGAATGACTCCCTCGTCGCCCTCGACCGCGACCACCTGATTCACCCCGTTGTCAACTACCGCACCCACGAACGGCGTGGTGTGGCCGTACTCCAATCCGGTCACGGCGCTTACCTCACCGACAGCAACGGCAAGGAACTGCTCGACGCCTTTTCCGGCCTTTGGTGCGTGAACGTCGGTTACGGACACGAGAGCATCGTCCGCGCCGCCGAAGAGCAGATGCGGCGCCTGCCGTATGCGACCGGCTACTTCCACTTTGGCTCGGAGCCGGCCATCCGCCTGGCGGCGAAGCTGGTGGAGCTCGCGCCGTCCTCGCTGCGCAAGGTGTACTTCACGTTGGGCGGATCGGACGCCGTCGACTCCGCGATCCGCTTCATCGTCCATTACTACAACGCGCTGGGCAAGCCGGAAAAGAAGCACTTCATCACCATCGAGCGCGGTTACCACGGCTCCTCGGCGCAGGGCTCGGGGCTGACCGCGATCCCCGCTTTCCACCGCAACTTCGACGTGCCCTTGCCTACCCAGCACAAGATCCCGTCGCCTTATCCCTACCGCAATCCGGTGGGCGACGATCCGGAGGCGATCATCCGCGCCTCGGTGGCCGCACTGAAGGAAAAGGTGCAGGAGATCGGCCGCGACCAGGTCGCCGCCTTCTTCTGCGAGCCGGTACAGGGATCGGGCGGTGTGATCGTTCCGCCCAAGGGGTGGCTCAAGGCGATGCAGGACGCCTGCCGCGAACTCGACATCCTGTTCGCTGTGGATGAGGTGATCACCGGCTTTGGGCGCACAGGGCCGCTGTTCGCGTGCGAGGCTGAGGGTGTCACCCCCGATGTGATGACGGTCGCCAAGGGCCTGACTGCCGGCTACGCGCCGATGGGCGCGGTACTGATGAGCGAGGCGATCTACCAGGGCATCGCAGAGGCGGGCGGCGACGACCTGCCGGTCGGTCACGGTCACACCTATTCGGCTCACCCGGTGAGCGCGGCGGTGGCGCTGGAGGTGCTGCGCCTGTATCAAGAGGGTGGCCTGCTGGAGAACGGCATCCGCCAGGCGCCGCGCTTTGAGCAGGGCCTGCAGGCGCTGCTCGATCATCCGCTGGTGGGCGACGCGCGCAGCCGCGGCCTGCTGGGGGCGCTCGAACTGGTCGCCAACAAGGAGAGCAAGGCGCGCTTCGACCCGGCGCTCAAGCTCGCCGACCGCATCTTCGACGCCGCCTACCGCAACGGCATCATCTTCCGCGCCTTCGGCGACAACGTGCTGGGCTTCGCGCCTGCGCTCTGCTATCAGGGCACCGACTTCGAGCTGATGTTCGAGCGTGTTCGGCGCACGCTGGACATGGTGCTCGAACTGCCCGAGGTCCGCGTCGCGCTGCGCTGAGTCGGTGCGCTGCGGGGCACGCCGCTCGGTACGCCCCGCAGCGACCTGCTACGATGAAATCATTCGCAAACGAGATGGATACCGGTCCCCCATGATCACGAACGGCGCCCCCAAGCTGGACCGGATCGATCTGCGCATCCTTTGCCATCTGCAACGCAACGGACGCACGGCCAACGTAGATCTGGCGGATGCGGTCGGGCTTTCGCCCAGCCCCTGCCTGACCCGCGTCAAGCGCCTGGAGAAGGCGGGCTACATCAGCGGCTACGGCGCGCATATCGAGCTCGAAAAGCTGGGCCCGGTGCAGGTGATATTCACCCAGGTGACGCTGTCCGACCACCGCCGCGAGGACTTCACGAAGTTCGAGTCCTACATCCGCAACGTGGACGAGATCGTTGAGTGCCACCTCGTGAGCGGCGGCTTTGATTATCTGCTGAAGTTCGTGACGCGCAGCGTCGTGCATTACCAGAGCATCGTCGATGACTTGCTCGACCAGCGGATCGGTATCGACAAGTACTTCAGCTTCATCGTGATCAAGTCTCCGATCGTGAAGGACTTCTATCCGATCGAG
>DAOMOP010000234.1:1342-5815 GCA_035444405.1 Rhodocyclaceae bacterium | reverse complement strand
CGGTCATCGTGCACACGATGATGGTGTCGATGAAGGTGCCCATCATGCCGATCAGCCCGGCTTCGACGGGGTTTTTCGACTTGCCCGCTGCCTGGGCGATGCCGGCGGTGCCGAGGCCGGCCTCGTTCGAGAAGATGCCGCGTGCCACGCCGTAGCGCAGCGCCATCATCACCGCGGCGCCGGCGAAGCCGCCGGTCGCGGCAGCGGGGCTGAAGGCATAGGTGAAGATCAGCGCGAACGCCTCGGGGATGCGATCGGCGTGCAGCAGCAGCACGACCAGCGAAGCGATGATGTAGCCGACGCACATGAACGGGATCAGCTTCTCGGCGACCGAGCCGATGCGCTTGATGCCGCCGAGCAGCACGAAGCCGGTCAGCGCGGCCATGATCACGCCCGAGATCCAGTGATTGATGCCGAAGGTCGCGTGCATCACGTCGGCGACGCTGTTGGCCTGGACCATGTTGCCGATGC
This sequence comes from Rhodocyclaceae bacterium, assembly GCA_035444405.1. GTDB lineage: Bacteria > Pseudomonadota > Gammaproteobacteria > Burkholderiales > Rhodocyclaceae > DAOMOP01. The sequence continues at coordinate 5,344 of DAOMOP010000234.1, read as the reverse complement.
CGAAGCCGGCCAGGCCGCCGAACAGCGCGAAGGCGAGGGCGAGCGGGCGCCAGCGCCGGCCGAGACCGTTCTTGATCGCGAACATCGGCCCGCCGACGTGCTCGCCGCGGTCGTCGGTCTCGCGGTAGTGCACTGCGAGCACCACCTCGGCGTATTTGGTCGCCATGCCGACCAGCGCCGTCATCCACATCCAGAACAGCGCGCCCGGACCGCCTACCGCGATGGCCGTCGCGACGCCGGCGATGTTGCCGGTGCCGACGGTGGCGGCGAGCGCGGTCATCAGCGCCGCATACGGGGTGATCTCGCCCTGCGCGCCGGCGTCGGGGGTGCGGCCGCGCCATACCATCGCGAAGCCGGTCCCTATCCTGAACACCGGCATCAGCTTGAGCCTGAGCTGCAGGAACAGGCCGGTGCCGAGGATCAGCACCAGCATCGGCGGCCCCCACACCACGTCGTTGAGTGCCGTCACCCACTGCGTCACGGTTTCCATTTGTCGTCTCCTCGCTTGTGCTATGCGCTTCTTGTGATGTGAATCTCGATGCGACCGACGGCCGCCATTTTCACCCCATTGGCCGTACGGCGCACGGTGAACCTGATCACGCCGCCGCCGGGGATGAGAACGTGCATGTGATGCTCCTTGTCGCTGGGTCGCGGTGCGCCGTTGCGATGCGATTGCGCTAGCAATCACCGTGCCAAGCGTGAAATATTCAGCAAAAACAACGACGTATTTGTGTATTGCGCGGGTGTAGTGCGGGCGTGTTGGGGCGTTCCGTGTATCGAAATCGATACGGCTGGGCCGCGATGCCACGCCGAATCGGCCCGAATGCGGCGCTGGCAGGCCGATCGGCCAAGGTGTATCGTTGCGCGCACGGGTGTAATGAATGGAATACACGCTGAATCATGCGCATCGACGTGCTGTTTTCCGACCGGGTCGGCATCGCGCAGGAAGTGCTCGCGGCGCTGGCGCGGCGCTCGCTCAACGTGACCGCGGTCGAGGTCGAGCCGCCGCACATCTACATCGACGCCCCGGCGCTCGACCAGGACGGACTTGCGCAGCTGCGCAGTCAGCTGCGCGAGATCGACGGGGTGCGCTCGGTCGAGGTGGTCGACCTGCTGCCCGGTGCGCGGCGGCGCCTGTATCTCGATGCGCTGCTCGCGACGCAGCCCGACCCGGTGCTCGCGATCGACGCCGGCGGGGTCGTGGTCGTCGCCAACGGCGCCGCGGTCGGTGCGAGCGGTGTGGCCGAGGAGCGCCTGCGCGGCCTGTCGGTGCGCGAGCTGTTCAATGATCCCGGGCTCCTCGCCGCGCTGGTCGAGGGGGGCTATCAGCTGCCGGTGCGCGAGATCGAGCTCAACGGCGAACCCTACATGCTCGAGACCGTGCCGCTGCACGCGGCCGACGGGCGCGTCGCCGGCGCGCTGCTGACGCTGCACGCGCCGAGTCGCATGGGAGAGCGCCTGAGCGCGCTCAGCAACTACGCACGCGGCAGCTTCGAGACCATCGTCGGCACGTCCCCGGCGATCGAGCAGCTCAAGCAGCGTGCCGCGCGCATGGCGCTGGTCGACGCGCCGCTCTTGATCACCGGCGAGACCGGCACCGGCAAGGAGCTGCTCGCGCACGCCTGCCATGCCGGCAGCCGCCGCGCGGCCGAACCGTTCTTCGCGCTGAACTGCGCCGCGCTGCCGGAGAACCTCGCCGAGAGCGAGCTGTTCGGCTACTCGCCGGGCGCCTTCACCGGCGCGCTGCGCGGCGGCAAGCCGGGCCTGCTCGAGCTCGCCGCCGGCGGCACGGTCTTCCTCGACGAGGTCGGCGAGCTCTCGCCCTATCTGCAGGCCAAGCTGCTGCGCTTCCTGAACGACGGCAGCTTCCGGCGCGTCGGCGGCGATCGCGAGCTGCACGCCGACGTGCGTATCATCAGCGCGACCCATCGCGATCTGGACGCGCTGGTCGCCGCCGGTCATTTTCGCCAGGACCTGTTGTTCCGGCTCAACGTGCTGCAGCTGCATCTGCCGCCGCTGCGCGAGCGGCCCGGCGACATCCTGCCGCTGGCGCAGCGCTTTCTCGAGCGCGCCTGTGCGCAGACCGCGCGCGCGCCGATGCGCCTGTCGGCCGCCGCACGCAGCGCGCTGCTCGCCAACCCGTGGGTCGGCAACGTGCGCGAATTGCAGAACGTGATCTTTCGCGCCGTGACCATGACCGAGCGCAACGTCATCGACGCCGCCGACCTCGAGCTCGCACGCGCGGCGAGCCCGGCGGAGCCGGGCGACGGCGAGGCGACGACCCTCGAGCAGGCGGTCGCCGGTTTCGAGAAGCGCCTGCTCGAGCGCCTGTACAAGGACCACCCGTCGAGCCGTCGCCTCGCGAAGCGGCTCGGCACCTCGCACTCGGCGATCGCGGCGCGGCTGCGCCGCTACGGGATCGGCTGAGCGCTGCGCCGGGCCGCCGCAAGCGGCGCTCGTTCCAGGGCTGGCTTTGCACAGCCAGCCCGCTCGGGCGGCGTGAAGCGGTGCTTCACGCAACCCCGCCCTCGCCCTCCCCTGGGGGCGGAGGCGGGGTTTCGCAGAGCACTGCTCTGCGCCGCCGCAGCCGGCCGGCTGTGCAAAGCCGACCGTGGACGGTGGTCGCGCAGCGACCGGAGGGTAGTCCAGTGCGCGGCTGGCTACAATGGGATTGAAGTGCGCGCCGGGGCGCTCGGCCCGACGCGCGCCCCGCGCGCAACCGGAGGATCCCGCCATGAGCCTGAACCGCCGCTCGAGGAACATCACCGAAGGCGTCGCCCGCGCGCCGAACCGCTCCATGTTTTACGCGATGGGCTATCAGCCGGGCGACTTCGACAAGCCGATGGTCGGTGTGGCCAACGGCCATTCGACGATCACGCCGTGCAACGCGGGCCTGCAGCGGCTCGCTGATGCCGCGGTCGAGGCCTTGACGGAAGCCGGCGCCAATGCGCAGGTTTTCGGCACGCCGACCATCAGCGACGGCATGGCGATGGGCACCGAGGGCATGAAGTATTCGCTGGTCTCGCGCGAGGTGATCGCCGACTGCGTCGAGACCTGCGTCGGCGGCCAGTGGATGGACGGCGTGCTGGTGATCGGCGGCTGCGACAAGAACATGCCCGGCGGCATGATGGGCATGCTGCGCGCGAACGTGCCGGCGATCTACGTGTACGGCGGCACCATCCTGCCGGGCCACTACCAGGGGCGCACGCTCGACATCGTCAGCGTGTTCGAGGCGGTCGGCCAGTTTTCCGCCGGCCGCCTGCACGAGGAGGAGTTCCGCGAGATCGAGCGCTGCGCGATCCCGGGCACCGGCTCGTGCGGCGGCATGTACACCGCGAACACGATGAGCTCGGCCTTCGAGGCGCTGGGCATGAGCCTGCCGTACAGCAGCACGATGGCCAACGTGCATGACGAGAAGGTCGACAGCGCGCGCGAGTCGGCGCGCGTGCTGGTCGCGGCGATCGCGCGCGACCTGAAGCCGCGCGACATCGTCACGCGAAAGAGCATCGAGAACGCGGTCGCGGTGATCATGGCCACCGGCGGCTCGACCAACGCGGTGCTGCACTTTCTCGCGATCGCGCACGCGGCCGGTGTCGAATGGACGATCGACGACTTCGAGCGCATGCGCAAGCAGGTGCCGGTGCTGTGCGACCTCAAGCCGAGCGGCCGCTACCTCACCGTCGACCTGCACCGCGCCGGCGGCATCCCGGCGGTGATGAGGACGCTGCTCGACGCCGGCCTGCTGCACGGCGAGTGCATCACGATCACCGGCAAGACCATCGCCGAGACACTCGCCGACGTGCCGGCCCTCTCATCCGAGCAGGACGTGATCCGCCCGCTCTCGCAGCCGCTCTACGCCGAGGGCCACCTCGCGATCCTCAAGGGCAACCTCGCGCCGGACGGCTGCGTCGCCAAGATCACCGGCCTGAAGAACCCGGCCATCAGCGGTCCGGCGCGCGTGTTCGACGACGAACAGTCGGCGCTCGCCGCGATCAGGGAAGG
>DAOMOP010000234.1:0-1297 GCA_035444405.1 Rhodocyclaceae bacterium | reverse complement strand
CCCCAAGGGCGGGCCGGGCATGCCGGAGATGCTTGCGCCGACCAGTGCGCTGATCGGCCAGGGGCTGGGCGAGTCGGTCGGCCTGGTCACCGACGGGCGCTTTTCGGGCGGCACCTGGGGCATGGTGGTCGGGCACGTGACGCCCGAGGCGTTCGAGGGCGGGCCGATCGCGCTGGTACGCGAAGGCGACACGATCACGATCGACGCGCACCGGCTGCTGCTGCAGCTCGACGTCGGCGACGACGAGCTCGCGCGCCGGCGCGCCGCGTGGACTCCGCCGCCGCCGCGCCATACGCGCGGAGTGCTGGCCAAGTTCGCGAAGAACGCGGCGAGCGCGTCGCAGGGTGCGGTGCTCGACCGCTTCGACTGACCAACCGGGCTCGAGCGCAGGCGACGCTCGCACGTGCTGCAGCCACCGACGGTGGAGGTACCGATCATGGCAGGGGAGAACAGGAAAGACCCGTTGCTCGAAGGTCGCCTCGTCGAGCAGCTGGCCGCTGCGGTGCGCGGTCCGCTGCTGCGCGCGGGCGCTGCCGGCTACGACGACGCGCGCGCGCTGTGGAACGCGATGATCGATCGCCACCCGGCACTCGTCGCGCGCTGTCTGGGCGTCGCCGACATCGTGCAGTGCGTCCGCTTCGCGCGCGAGCACGGTCTCCCGCTGTCGATCAAGGGCGGCGGCCACAACATCGCCGGACTGGCGGTGTGCGACGGCGGGCTGATGCTCGACCTGTCGTCGATGCGCGGCGTGTGGGTCGATGCGCCGCGGCGCACGGCGCGCGCCCAGGCCGGCTGCCTGCTCGGCGACGTGGACCGCGAGACGCAGCTCCACGGCCTCGCCGCGGTGCTCGGCTTCGTGTCGACCACCGGCATTGCCGGCCTCACGCTCGGCGGCGGCTTCGGTTATCTCACACGTCGATACGGCTGGGCTTGCGACAACGTCGTGGCGATGGACGTCGTCACCGCCGACGGGCGCATCGTGCGCGCCGCCGCGGACGAGAATGCCGACCTCTTCTGGGCGTTGCGCGGGGGTGGAGGCAACTACGGCGTCGTGACGAGCTTCGAGTACGCACTGCAGCCGGTCGGACCCGAAGTGACCGGTGGCGGCATTGCCTGGCGTGCCGAGGCAGCCCGGGAGGTGCTCGATTTCTACCGCGGCTTCAGCGAGCAGGCGCCGCCCGAGCTCGCCTGTTTCGCCGTGCTGCGCCGCGCGCCGCCGGCGCCGTGGCTGCCGCAGGACGTGCATGGCGCGCCGATCGTCGCGCTGTTCGCCTGTGATAGCGGGCCACTCGAGGAA
>DAOMOP010000233.1:0-5816 GCA_035444405.1 Rhodocyclaceae bacterium | reverse complement strand
TCGGCGAGGACGAGACGATGGTGGTCAGGACGTCGCCGGCCGACGAGCCGCCGCAGACGGCACGGGCGCGCACCCACAATCTCGAGGTACGGCGCCTGCTGCGCGAGGCCCAGATCGAGTTGCTGCGCAAGTCGCTCGCGAACCACGGCCTGCTGACCAACCTCGCCCAGGCCGAGCGCGACTACTGGAGCGCGCGGCTGGCCGCACTGCGCCCGCAGCTCGACGAGCTCAAGAGCGCCGCCCAGCAAAAGCGCGAGGCGCGTGCGCAGGCCGCGCGCGAACAGGCCGAGCAGCTGAAGGCGCGCGCCGCCGAGCTGCCGCCGGCGCTGCGCGAGGTGGCCGATTCGAACACGCGTTATCGCGAGGAGCTCGAGCGCGTCGTGCACAACGAGCAGCGCGTCGGCGAGCGGCTGCAGCGCTCGGCGCGCGAGCTCGAGGACATCAAGGCCGATTACGAGCGCATCCGCCAGCGCGTCGACGTCGTCGGCTCCAGCGTCGCGATCGGCAACACGCTGCGCAAACGCCGCGCCGCGCTGCCGTCGCTGCAGAGCTACCGGCGCGACACGCTCGCGCGCGGCGAGCAGATCAGCGTGGCGACCAACCGCCAGATGGAGATCGACGACCTGCTGCGTGGAGCGGGCACCTTCGAGCAGCAGGTCATCGACGCCGCGAACCAGTGGGTCGAAGGCCTGCCGGTCGAGCAGCGCGAAGCCCTGCTGGCCGACGCGCAGGAGCTGGTGGCCGCCCGCCGCGCGTCGCTGAACGAGCTGCAGCAGGTCTACGGCCGCTACATGACCCGCCTGACCAGCCTCGACGTGGCCGAGCGCGAGCTCGTGACGGTGGCCGAATCCTATGCCGACTACATCGACGAGAAGCTCCTGTGGATGCCCAGCGTCGGCCTCGTGTCGCTGTTCGGCGCACCGGCCTCGGCGTGGGGCCTGTGGCTGGGCGACTTCGACAACTGGAGCGGCGCGGCCGACGATCTGGCCCGCGCCGCGCAGCAGCGGCCGCTCGTGCTGCTGGCGCTGGTCGTGGTGCTGGCCGCACTTGCGCTGTTCAACCGCGGCACGCCGGCGCGCCTGCACGGCATCGATCTTGCGGTGCGCAAGATCCGCAGCGATTCGGCGATGCTGACGCTGCGGGCGCTGGTGCTGCTGGTGCTGCGCGTCGCGCCGGCGCCGCTGGTGATGATTGCCGCCGCCTGGCTGCTGCGCGAGTCGGCGAGCACGCAGGCGTTCACGCTGGCACTCGCCGACGCGCTCACCAAGGCCGCGCTGATCATCGCGACGCTCGCGCTGATCCGCGAGATGGCGCAGGACGAGAGCGTCGGCGACCGCCATCTGGGCTGGCCGGCGAGGATGCGCAAGATGTTGCGCAAGTACCTGCGCTGGCTGACGCCGTTCGCCGCCCTGAGCGTTTTCGCGATCGTCGCGACGGCCGGCACCGAGCCACCGCTGGCGGCGCAGGCCGGCGGCAGCCTCGCCTTCGTGCTGCTGATGGTCGCGGTCGTGGTGGTCTGCATGCGCCTGCTCGGCGAGCATGGCGCGATCCGCGACGAGCTGCGCACGGCGTGGCACGGCAAGTGGATCGGCCAGCTGCACTTCCTGTGGTATCCGCTCGTGCTCGCCGTGCCGTTGGCGCTGGCGCTGGTGTCGCTGTCCGGCTACCACTACACGGCCGTGCATATGGGCGAGCGGCTCACGCTGACGCTGTGGCTCTTTCTGGCGCTGTTTCTCGGCAAGGAGCTGATCCTGCGCTGGCTGTTCGTCACCGAGCGCCGCCTGCGCTTCGACGATGCGCTGCGGCGCCGCGACGAGCTGCGCGTGCAGCGCGCGCGCGAAGGCGACACCAGCGAGGACACGCTGCCGCCGATCCCGCTCGACGTGCCGGAGGTCAATTACGACTCGCTGTCCGAGCAGTCCAAGCGTCTGGTGCGCGTCGGCTTCCTGTTCGCGGCGCTGTTCGGCACCTGGTCGATCTGGAGCGACCTGATCCCCGCGCTCGGCTTTCTGAACAGCACCGAGCTGCCGTTCGAGGCGAGCCGCATGATCGACGGCGTCGCCACGCTGGTGCCGGTCACGCTGGGCGATTTCGTCATCGGCCTGTTCATCATCGTCGTGACCGTGCTGGCGGCGAAGAACCTGCCCGGCATCCTCGAGATCTCGCTGCTGCAGCGTCTGCCGCTGGACGCCGGCGCGCGCTATGCGATCACCGCGCTGTCGCAATACCTGATCGCCGGCATCGGCCTGATCGTCGCGTTCAAGACCATGGGCCTGCACTGGTCGGGCCTGCAGTGGCTGGTCGCCGCCCTCGGCGTCGGGCTGGGCTTCGGCCTGCAGGAGATCGTCGCCAACTTCGTGAGCGGCATCATCCTGCTGTTCGAGCGGCCGATCCGCGTCGGCGACACGGTCACGATCGACGGCACCACCGGCGTGGTCACCAAGATCCGCATCCGCGCGACGACGATCACGAACTACGACAAGCAGGAGCTGGTGGTGCCGAACAAGGAGTTCATCACCGGCCGGCTGATCAACTGGACGCTCACCGACAAGATGAACCGCGTGATGATCACCGTCGGCCTCGCCTACGGCGCCGACGTCGATCGCGCGATGGCGCTGATGCAGGAGGCGGCGCTCGAGAACCCCGACGTGTTGAACGACCCGACCCCGCTGGTGAGCTTCGAGGGCTTCGGCGACAACGCGCTGACGCTGGTGCTGCGCACCTATCTGGCCAACCTCGACAACCGGCTGGCGGTGATCACCGCGCTGCACCGCGCGATCAACCAGAAGTTCAACGCCGCCGGCCTGTCCATCGCCTACCCGCAGCGCGACATCCACGTCTTCGCCTCGCAGCCGCTCGACATCCGCCTGCATCAGGCCGACGGTGCGGGCGCCAAAGCGGCATCGAGGCCGGCGACCGCGCCCGAAGCGCCGACGCGAACGCAACCGCGCTGAACGGGCGGTCCGCGCCGCGCGGCGCGTTCAGCCGACCAGCTCGCGCAGCGCCGCCATCTCGAGCTCGCGCTGCGCATCGGTGCGACGGCGCACGGCCTCCTCGGGCGAGCCGGCCAGATGCAGCACGCGACCGGCCATCTGCAGCCCGGACTCGAGCGTCTCCTGGATCACCTCGGTCGCGCCCAGGTCGATGAGATGGGCGGCGTGAAGCGCATCGCGCGCGCGCGCGATCACGCGCAACTGCGGCCATTCGGCCCGGACCAGCTGCAGCACCTGCTCGGTCGCACGCGCATCGTCGATCGTCAACACCAGCATGGCCGCAGTGTCGGCGTGCGCGCGGCGCAGCAACTCGAGCCGCGACACGTCGCCGAAATACACCGGCAGGCCGAGCTGGCGCGCTTCGGCGACGTTGAACGCGCTGTTGTCGATCGCCACGAATGGAATCCCGTCGGCATCGAGCACGCGCGCGAGCATGCAGCCGACCCGACCGAATCCGGCGAGCAGCACGTGCCCCTGCAGTTCGCCCGCGGCGCTCAGATCGTCATCGGGCACCGCGCCCCCGGGGCGCACCTGCCGCGACTCCAGCCACTGCGACAACCGGCTCGCGGTGGTGGCGACGAGCGGCGTGACGACCATCGTCAGGCCGGTCACGATCAGCATGAACTGGCCGACATCGGCAGGCAGCAGCCCGAGGCTCATCGCCAGGCCGACGACGACGAAGGCGAACTCGCCGCCCTGACCGAGCAGCAGCCCCGCTTCCAGCGACACATGGCGCGGCAGGCCGAACAGCACACACAGCGCCGCGGTCACGATCGACTTGATCACGAACAGCCCGAGCACCGAGGCGACGATCCAGCCGAACGCATCGGCCACCACGCGGTAGTCGATGCCCATGCCGACCGACATGAAGAAGAGCCCGAGCAGCAGACCCTTGAACGGCTCGATGTCGACCTCGATCTGGTGACGGAACTCGGTCTCGGCCAGCAGCAGCCCGGCCAGAAAGGCGCCGAGCGCCATCGACAGGCCGCTCAGCCCGGTGATCGTCGCCGCGCCGACGATGATCAGCAGCGTCGCCGCCATGAACATCTCGGCGCTGCGCGAGCGCGCCACCATGTTGAACAACGGCCGCAGCAGCACGCGCCCGCCCAGGTAGATGCCGATGATCACCGCCGCCGCCTTGCCCAGCGCCAGCACCAGCGCCAGCCCGACGTCGCCGCCGGTCTTGGCGCCGAGCACGCCGACGAGAAACAGGATCGGCACCACGGCGAGGTCCTGCATCAGCAGGATCGAGAAGCTCGAGCGTCCGAGCGGCGAGGCGAGCGCACGGCGCTCGGTCAGCAATTGCATCACGATCGCCGTGGACGACAATGCCAGGCACGCACCGAGTACGGTCGAGGCCGCAGGCGAATTGCCGAACTCCCACGCCACGAGACCGATCACGGCCGCCGTGACGAGAATCTGCAGGCTCCCGAGCCCGAACACCAGCTTGCGCATCGCCCACAGGCGATCGAGCGAGAGCTCGAGACCGATCATGAACAGCAGAAAGATCACGCCGAGCTCGGCCAGCGCCTGCACCCCGGCAAGATCGCTGATCGTCGCGTAACCCAACCACGGCAAATGCTCGACGAACAATCCCAGCCCGAACGGCCCGACGATGCCGCCGATGATCAGATAGCCGAGCACCGGGCTCACGCGAAAGCGGTGAAACAGCGGCACGACGATCCCCGAGGCGACGAGGAAGATGACGATTTCGCGCAAATGGGGGATGGCGTGAAATTCCACGAGGGCGGGCTGGCTCGGATTGTGAAGGCTTGAAGCATAAACCGAACGGGGTCTGTCGCGCGTGCCTGGCGACAGCGCGAGCTTCGTGGTGGTCATTATTCCCGGACGAGGCGTTTCGGGAGCCGGCTCGGGTGAATCAAAGAAGTCAGCGGCGACTGGTCGAGCATTGATCGCCGCATCGTGCTACGCCTACACTATCGATCAACACAAAAGCACACGAGAGAGGCTTCCATGCTGGCCGTGACTGTTTCCCCAAAATTCCAGGTCGTGATCCCGCAGGCCGTGCGCGAGCAGTTGCGCATCGAGGCGGGGCAGAAGCTGCAGGTGCTCGCCTACGAGCACCGCATCGAACTGCTGCCGGTAGAGCGTCCGCAGGCCTTGCGCGGCTTTCTGGCAGGTATCGCCACCGACGTGCCGCGCGACGAAGATCGCGTATGAATGTCGTCGATTCCTGCGGCTGGCTGGAGTATTTTGCCGATGGCGCCAACGCCGATTTCTTTGCCCCGGCCATCGAGGCCACGACCGAGCTGCTGGTGCCCACGCTGACACTGTTCGAGGTGTTCAAGCGCATCCTGCAGCAGCGCACCGAAGCGGATGCCTTGCGCGCCATCGCCTTGATGCGGCAAGGGCGGTTGATAGAACTTTCCGACACGCTGGCGGTGGGCGCGGCACGCCTGTCACACGAGCTGAAACTGCCGCTGGCCGACAGCATCATCCTGTATTCGGCACGCCACCACGGGGCAAAGCTGTGGACACAGGACGCCCACTTCGAGTTGGTGGAAGGCATTTGCTTCGTGCGCAAGGCGGGCGAGGCGCCATGACCCATGTCGCCATGCACGAGTCATCTGCCGGCAAGACAGAACAAAGCCCGCTGACTGCGCGGGCTTTGTGGAGGACGTGATGCCGGTGGAGGTGCTCCGGGAGCCTACTCGATGTTCTGCACCTGCTCCCGCATCTGCTCGATCAGCACCTTCATCTCCATCGCGATGCCGGTCACATCACTCGCGGCTGCCTTCGAGGCGAGCGTGTTGGCCTCGCGGTTGAGCTCCTGCATCAGGAAGTCGAGCCGCTTGCCGGCCG
>DAOMOP010000232.1:0-5833 GCA_035444405.1 Rhodocyclaceae bacterium | reverse complement strand
CGACGCCGACGCCGCGCGCGCGCTCGCGGCGCTGCGCGCGCACCCGCTCGGCGCCGCAGCCGCGCGCATCGGCACGGTCACCGACGATCCGCACCGCTTCGTGCAGATCCGCACCGGCTTCGGCGGCCGGCGCATGGTCGACTGGCTGTCCGGCGAACAGCTGCCGCGCATTTGCTGAAGCGGGGAACCGACGATGCCTCCATCCATGCGCCATTTGCCGTCCGTCCCGCACTCGTTGACGTCGCAGCGGCGGTGCCTCGGCGGTGACATCAAAGGTCCTGCTGGACCTGCGAACAGGGACCGATGATGCGTATCCTGCTCCTCACCCACTCGTTCAACAGCCTGACGCAGCGCCTCTTTGCCGAGCTCGCCGACGATGGCCACACGCTGTCGGTCGAGTTCGACATCGCCGATTCGGTCGCCGAGGAGGCGGTCGCGCTGTTCGCGCCCGACGTCGTGCTCGCGCCGTTTCTGAAGCGCGCCGTGCCGGCGTCGATCTGGACGCGCCACCCGACGCTGATCGTGCACCCGGGCATCGTCGGCGACCGCGGCCCGTCCGCGCTCGACTGGGCGATCGGCGAGGGCGCGCGCGCGTGGGGCGTGACGGTGCTGCAGGCCGAGGCCGGGATGGACGCCGGGCCGGTATGGGCGACGCGGCGCTTCGCGATGCGCGCGGCGACCAAGGCGAGCCTGTACCGCAACGAGGTCACGACGGCCGCGCTCGCGGCGGTGCGCGAGGCGCTTGCGCGCGTGCCCGACTGGCGCGCCGGGCGCTGGGCGCCGATGCCGCTCGTGCATATCCTCGAACGCGGCGCCGCCGACGCGCCGGTCGGCCGCCTGCGCCCGCTGATGCGCCAGGCCGACCGCGCGATCGACTGGACGCGCGACGCGACCGACACCGTGCTGGCGAAGATCCGCGCCGCCGACGGCTTTCCGGGGGTGGCCGACGCGCTCTTCGGCGTGCCCTGCCACCTGTTCGACGCGCACCGCGCGGCCGCCGGCAGCGCTGCCGGTGCGGCCCCGGGCGAGCTCGTCGCACGGCGCGACGGCGCGCTGCTGCGCGCGACCGTCGATGGCGCGGTGTGGATCGGCCACGTGCGCCGCGGCGACGGCGAGCACCGCTTCAAGCTGCCGGCGGCCGTCGCGTTCGCGGCCGAGGCCGCACATCTGCCCGAGCGCGAGCTGGCGCCGCTGCGCCCGGACCCGGCGGATGCCGCAGCCGCCGCGCATGGCGGCGCCGACGACGGGGCCGAGCTCGCCTACCGCGAAAGCGCCGACGGCCGGGTCGGCTTTCTCGCCTTCGAGTTCTACAATGGCGCGATGTCGACCGTGCAGTGCGAGCGTCTCACCGCCGCGATCGCGTTCGCGCGCGCCCGCCCGACGCGTGTGCTGGTGCTCGAGGGCGGGCGCGACGTCTGGTCGAACGGCATCCACCTGAACACGATCGAGGCGGCCGCCTCGCCGGCCGACGAGTCGTGGGCCAACATCAACGCGATGAACGACGTGTGTCTCGCGCTGCTGACGCTGACCGACCGCATCACGGTCGCCGCGCTGCGCGGCAACGCCGGCGCGGGCGGGTGCTTTCTCGCGCTCGCGGCCGACCACGTGTGGGTGCGCGAGGGCGTGATCCTCAACCCGCACTACAAGAACATGGGCAACCTGTACGGCTCCGAGTACTGGACTTATCTCTTGCCGCGGCGCGTCGGCGAGGCGGCCGCACGCCGCATCATGCAGGCGCGCCTGCCGCTGCTCGCGCGCCACGCGGCCGCGGCGGGGCTGATCGACGCGGTGTTCGGCGAGGACGTCGACGCGTTCGCCCGCGAGTCCGAGGCGCGCGCCGCGGCGCTTGCCGCCGCGCCCGAGCTCGACGCGCGCATCGCCGCGAAGGGCGCGCGCCGCGCCGCCGACGAGGCCGTCAGGCCGCTGGCCGCGTGGCGCGCCGGGGAGCTCGCGCAGATGCGGCGCAACTTCTACGGCTTCGACCCGAGCTACCACGTCGCGCGCTATCATTTCGTCATGAAGAGCGCACATTCGTGGACGCCACGCCATCTCGCCTGCCACCGCGAGCTGGCCTGGCACGTGCCGGCGAGCGGCGGTGACCTCGGGAACCATGCGGCAAGCCCGGTCGGCGACAGCCGGGAGGCGGTCTCTGAACAGCGCTGACCGCCGCCCCCGGATGCTTGCGACGGCACGCCGACGCGGAGGGCGGCGATGACGCGCGCGCTGCCGACCGTGCTCGTCGTCGACGACGAGGTCCGCTCGCAGGAGGCGCTGCGGCGCACGCTCGACGACGAGTTCGAGGTGTTCACCGCGTCGTCGGCCGCCGAGGCGATCGCCGTGCTCGAGCGCGAGTGGGTGCAGATCGTGCTGACCGACCAGCGCATGCCGGGCACCTCCGGGGTCGCGCTGCTGCGCGAGGTGCGCGAGCGCTGGCCCGATGCGGTGCGCATCATCATCTCCGGCTACACCGACTCCGAGGACATCATCGCCGGCATCAACGACGGCGGCATCTACCAGTATCTGCTCAAGCCGTGGCAGCCCGAGCAGCTGCTGCTCACGCTGCGCGCGGCCGCCGAGCTGCACCACCTGCAGGCGGAGAACCAGCGCCTGTCGCTGGATCTGAAGGTCGCCACGCCGGTGCTGCGCCAGCGCGTGGCGGGCAAGAAGGACGCCGCGCGCAGCCGCTTCAGCACCGATGCGCTGCTGCGCGCGCCCGGCTCGCCGATGCAGGCGATCTGCGCGCTGATCGAAAAGGTCGCCGGTTTCGACATCGCGGTGCTGCTGACCGGCGAATCGGGCACTGGCAAGGAGCTGCTCGCGCGCGCGCTGCACTACGGCAGCGCCCGTGCGGCGCGCGCCTTCGTCGTCGAGAACTGCGGCGCGGTGCCCGACTCGCTGCTCGAATCCGAGCTCTTCGGCGCGCGCCGCGGCGCCTTCACCGGCGCGCACGAGGACCGCGAGGGGCTGTTCCGCCAGGCCGACGGCGGCTCGATCTTCCTCGACGAGATCGGCGAGACCTCGGCGGCCTTCCAGGTCAAGCTGCTGCGCGTGCTGCAGGAAGGCGAGGTGCGTCCGGTCGGCGCGGCGCGGCCGGTTGCGGTCGATGCACGCGTGATCACCGCGACCAACCGCGACCTCGAGGCCGAGGTGCGCGCGGGGCGCTTCCGCGAGGATCTCTACTACCGGCTCGCCGCGATCACGATCGCGGTGCTGCCGCTGCGCGAGCGCGTCATGGACATCGCGTTGATCGCGCAGCATTTCGTCGCGACGCTGCGCGATTCGCTGGCACGCGACATCGCGCCGCTCGACGACGAGGTGCTCGCCTGTCTCGCCGCCTACCGCTGGCCCGGCAACGTGCGCGAGCTGCGCAACGAGGTGCTGCGCATGGTCGCGCTCGCCGACGGCGCGCGGCTGTCGGCCGCCCACCTGTCGCCGCGCGTGCGCCACGCCGCGGCCGAGCACCAGGAGCCCGAGCTCGCGCTCGTCGCCGGCCTCGACGGTGACCTGAAGAGCCGGCTCGATGCGCTCGAGGCGGTCATCGTGCGCGAATGCCTGATCCGCCACCGCTGGAACAAGACCCACGCGGCGCGCGAGCTCGGGCTGTCGCGCGTCGGGCTGCGCAGCAAGCTCGCGCGCTACGGCCTCGAACCGGCCACGAGGGGGACTGCATGAACCTGCTGTGGCTGCAATCGGGCGGTTGCGGCGGCTGCACGATGTCGCTGCTGTGCCACGACGCGCGCAACCTGCCGGCGATGCTGCGGGATGCCGGCATCGAGCTGCTGTGGCACCCGGCGCTGTCCGAGGAGAGCGGGGCCGAGGCGCTCGATATCCTCGAAGCGTGCGCACGCGGCGACACGCCGGTGGACATCCTGTGCGTCGAGGGCGCGATGCTGCGCGGGCCGCAGGGCAGCGGGCGCTTCCACATGCTCGCCGGCACCGGCCGGCCGATGATCGCGTGGGTGCGCGAGCTCGCCGCGCGCGCGCGCTTCACCGTTGCGGTCGGCACCTGCGCGTCCTACGGCGGCATCGTCGGCGCCGGCGCGAACCCGACCGACGCCTGTGGCCTGCAGTTCGACGGCGAGGCGCGTGGCGGGCTGCTCGGCGGCGACTATCGCGCCGGCGCCGGGCTGCCGGTGGTCAATGTCGCCGGCTGCCCGGTCCATCCGGGCTGGATCGTCGAGACGCTGCTCGCGCTGGCGCTCGACCCGCCGTCGGCCGACGCGTTCGACGCGCTGGGCCGGCCGCGCTTCTATGCCGACCAGCTCGTGCACCACGGCTGCAGCCGCAACGAGTACTACGAGTTCAAGGCGAGTGCGCACAAGCCCACCGACCTCGGCTGCCTGATGGAGCACCTCGGCTGCAAGGGCACCCAGGCGCATGCCGACTGCAATGTGCGGCTGTGGAACGGCGCCGGCTCGTGCACCAACGGCGGCTTCGCCTGCATCAGCTGCACCGAGCCGGGCTTCGAGGCGCCCGGCCATCCGTTCGCGCGCACGCCCAAGGTCGCCGGCATCCCGATCGGGCTGCCGGCCGACATGCCCAAGGCGTGGTTCGTCGCGCTCGCCGCGCTGTCGAAGTCGGCCACGCCGAAGCGCGTGCGCGACAACGCCACCGCAGACCACACCGTCGTCGCGCCGGCGATCCGGCGCACCGGACTGAAGTGAGCACGCGACTGGTCGTCGGCCCGTTCAACCGCGTCGAGGGCGACCTCGAGGTCAGCCTCGACGTCGCCGACGGGCATGTGGCGGCCGCCCGCGTGAGCTCGCCGCTGTTTCGCGGTTTCGAGCACATCCTGGCCGGACGCGATCCGTTCGATGCGCTCGCGCTGGTGCCGCGCATCTGCGGCATCTGTTCGGTGTCGCAGTCGGCCGCGGCCGCCGCGGCGCTGCGCGACGCGATGGGGCTCGATATGCCGCGCAACGGCGCGCTGGCCGCGAACCTGATCCTCGCGACCGAGAACCTGGCCGACCACGTCACCCATTTCTACCTGTTCTTCATGGCGGACTTCGCGCGCGACGCGTATCGCGGCCGTCCGTGGTTCGACGCCGCGCAGGCGTGCTTCAAGGCCGTCGAGGGCAAGGCGACGGCCGAGGCGCTGCCGGCGCGCGCGGCGTTTCTCGAACTGCTCGGCATCCTCGCCGGCAAGTGGCCGCACAGCATGACGCTGCAGCCGGGCGGCGTCGCGCGCGCGGTCACCGCGACCGAGAAGATCCGCCTCTACGCGATGCTGCGCGAGTTTCGCGGCTGGCTCGAGCGCCGCCTCTTCGGCGATGCGCTCGAGGCCATTGCCGCGCTCGATTCGGCCGCGGCGCTCGCTGCCTGGCAGGCCGCGCGCGCACCTGCGGCGAGCGATTTCCGCCTCTTTCTCGAGATCGCCGACGACCTCGCGCTGGCAACGCTCGGACGTGCGACCGACCACTTCATCAGCTACGGCGCTTATGCGCTCGACGGCGAGGCCCTCTTTGCGGGCGGCGTGTGGCGGCGCGGCGACGCGGCGGTGGCGCCGCTCGACCACCGCGACGTCGCCGAGGAGGCGAGCCACGCGTGGATGGCCGACGCGCGCCCCCGCCACCCGTGGGACGGCGACACGCGCGTCGACGGCGAGCGCGAGAACGCTTACACGTGGTGCAAGGCGCCGCGCCTGGACGGCGCGGTGGTCGAGTGCGGCGCGCTCGCGCGCCAGGCCGTCGCCGGCCACCCGCTCGCGCGCGACCTCGTCGCGAGCGGCGGTGGCAATGTCGCCGCCCGCGTCATCGCACGCCTGGACCAGCTCGTCCGCCGACGTGAGCGTGATCGCCATCGGCTTCTCGCACACGACGTGCTTCCCGGCCTT
>DAOMOP010000231.1:0-5840 GCA_035444405.1 Rhodocyclaceae bacterium | reverse complement strand
TCTCGCGCATGATCGCGAGGCTGCGCATGTCGGAGACGAGGTTGTTGTAGCCGAACGAGGCGCCGCGCTCGCAGACCATGATGGTATCCGCGCCGCCGGCCGCCTCGCGCGCCTTCGCGACGACCTGCTTCATGTCGCCGGGCGCGAGGAACTGGCCCTTCTTGATGTTGACCGGCTTGCCGCTCGCCGCCACCGCGTGGATGAAGTCGGTCTGCCGGCACAGGAAGGCCGGCGTCTGCAGCACGTCGACGGCTGCGGCGACCGCCGGCACCTCGTCGACGCTGTGCACGTCGGTGAGCACCGGCACGCCGAGCGTCTCGCGCACCTCGGCGAGGATCTCGAGACCTTTCGCCATGCCGAGGCCGCGATACGACTTGCCCGAGCTGCGGTTGGCCTTGTCGTAGGACGACTTGTAGATGAACGGGATGCCGAGGGCGGTGCAGATCTCCTTCAGCTCGGCGGCGGTGTCGAGCGCCATCGCGCGCGACTCGATCACGCACGGGCCCGAGATCAGGAAGAACGGTCGGTCGAGGCCGACTTCGAAGCCACACAGTTTCATTGCACGTCCTTCGCCGTTTCGCTGCGCTGCCGGTGTGCGAGCGCGGCCTTCAGGTAGGCGGTGAAAAGCGGATGGCCCTTGCGCGGGTTCGACGTGAATTCCGGGTGGAACTGGCAGCCGACGAACCACGGGTGGTCGGGCAGCTCGATCATCTCGCACAGCTCGGTGCCGTCGGCGCGCCCGGAAACGCGCAGCCCCTTCTCCTCGAGGCGCGGCAGCAGCGTGTTGTTGACCTCGTAGCGGTGGCGGTGGCGCTCGACGATCTCGCCCGCGCCGTATACCTCGCGCGCTAGCGAGCCTTCGGCGAGCCGGCACAGCTGCCCGCCCAGGCGCATCGTGCCGCCCAGATCCGACTCGGCCGTGCGACGTTCGAACCTGCCGCTGCGGTCCTGCCACTCGGTGATCAGGCCGATCACCGGGTACGGCGTCGCGGTGTCGAACTCGGTCGAGTGCGCGCCGGCCAGGCCGGCGACGTCGCGCGCGAACTCGACCACGGCGAGCTGCATGCCGAGGCAGATGCCCAGGTACGGCACCTTGTGCTCGCGCGCGTAGCGAATCGCCGCGATCTTGCCCTCGGTGCCGCGCTTGCCGAAGCCGCCCGGCACGAGGATCGCGTCCATCTCGTCGAGCACGCCGTTGCCGTCCTGCTCGATGTCTTCCGAGTCGATGTAGTGGATGTTGACCTTGCTCTCGGTGTGCATGCCGGCGTGGTTGAGCGCCTCGATCAGCGATTTGTACGACTCGGTCAGATCGACGTACTTGCCGACGAAGGCGATATCCACGGATTGCCTGGGGTTCTCGAGCGCATGGATGAGCTTTTCCCACACCCCGAGATCGGCCGCGCGCGCGAGGATGCCGAGCTTGTGGCAGACGATCTCGTCGAGCATCTGGTCGTGCAGCATGCCCGGGATCTTGTAGATCGAGTCGGCGTCCAGGCACTCGATCACCGCCTCGGGCATCACATTGCAGAACAGCGCGATCTTGCGCCGCTCGTCGGCCGGGATCGAGCGGTCGGCGCGGCACAGCAGGATGTCGGGCTGGATGCCGATCTCGCGCAATTCCTTGACCGAGTGCTGGGTCGGCTTGGTCTTCAGCTCGCCGGCGGTCGGGATGTAGGGCAGCAGCGTCAGGTGGATGAAACAGGTGCGGTTGCGCCCCTCTTCGATGCCCATCTGGCGGATCGCCTCGAGGAAGGGCAGCGACTCGATGTCGCCGACCGTGCCGCCGACCTCGACGATCGCGACATCCGCCCCTTCGGCGCCGCGTTTGATGAAGAGCTTGATCTCGTCGGTGATGTGCGGGATCACCTGCACGGTCTTGCCGAGGTATTCGCCGCGGCGCTCCTTCTTGATCACCGACTCGTAGATCTGGCCGGTCGTGAAGTTGTTGCGCCGGCTCATGCGCGCGCTGGTGAAGCGCTCGTAGTGGCCCAGATCGAGGTCGGTCTCGGCGCCGTCTTCGGTGACGAAGACCTCGCCGTGCTGGAACGGGCTCATCGTGCCCGGATCGACGTTGATGTACGGATCGAGCTTGAGATGCGTGACGCGAATGCCGCGCGATTCGAGGATGGCCCCCAGGGAAGCCGCGGCGATGCCCTTGCCCAGCGAGGACACGACACCACCGGTAACGAAGACGTATTTGGTCATGGAAAAGGCAGGTGCGGGAAAGCGCGATGATAACCGAAGAGCTCGCCGCACCGGAAGGCGCGCACGGTCCGATCGCGGCGATACGACGCCCGCCGGCCCGCAGCGGCCTTTCGCACCGCACCGACGCGCGCGCCGCGGTAGACGGTAGAATCGTCGCGGTTCATGGCATTTGCACGTTTTCAGCGACCAACGGCGATCGCGTCGTCGCCTCTCCGCAGGCGTCTTCGCCGTACGGCGAGCCCCCGGCGCCCATCGCAGCGTCATTCTGCGCCCCTAGCGGCGCACTGCCTTTTGTCCCACCGCCCATGCCCCTGTCCTCACCCGAACGGATCGCGCCGCCAGCATCGCCGATCGCCCCGGTCCTCGACGCCCTCCCTGCGCTGCTTCTGCCGTGCTACGTGCTTGCCGCACTGATCGCATCGCTGTGGCTTCCCCCGCTCGCGCAGGATCCCACCTATCACCATTTCGCCGACGATCGCCACTGGCTCGGCCTCGCCAACTTCGCCGATGTCGTCAGCAATCTCGCCATCCTGCTGGCAGCGGCCTGGGGGCTCGCGGTGAGCTTGCGCACCACCGCGCCGCCGGAACGGTTCGCCACCCCGGACCAGCGGCGATACGCATCGCTGTACTTCGGCGCGCTCGTGCTCACCGCCGTGGGCTCGGCGTGGTACCACCTCGCCCCCGACAACGCCCGGCTATTCTGGGATCGCCTGCCGCTAGGCCTCGCGTTCACGGCGCTGCTGGCGTTGCTGATCACGGAGCGGGTCGTGCTCACGCACGCTGCGCGCCTGCTGCTGTCGTTGTGGGTACTGGCAGGGCCGGCGAGCGTGCTGTACTGGCAGATCGGCGAGCTGTCCGGCCAGGGCGATCTGCGCCCCTACTTCCTGCTTTACGTTTTCATGTTCGTGCTGCTGCCGGTGCTGATCGCGGCCGCGACGCCCTACACGCACAACCGTCTCTATGGCTGGGCCTATCTGCTGTTCGTGCTCGCGATGGCGGGCGACCGCCTCGATCATGCGGTCTACGACATGACCGGCCACCTGGTCAGCGGCCACACGCTGAAGCACCTGCTGATGGGCGTTGCGATCGCACTGCTTGCCCACATGTTCGCGTGCCGCCGCCGGCGTCACAGCCAGGCGTCGAGAAAGCCGCGCAGCGCCCGCTCGTAGGGTGGCAGGCTGCGCAGAAAGCCGTCGTTGTGTCCGCCTTCGATCGCGACAAACATCTTCGGCTCGTTGGCCGCCTCGAACACCGCCCGCCCGTGACGAAACGGCACGATCTCGTCGTCGCGGCTATGAATGACCAGCAGTGGCGCACGAATCTCGCGCACCGCGGCACGCGTGTCGTACTGGAAGCGCAGCAGCAGGCGTATCGGCAGCCACGGCATCAGCTCGGCACCGAGATCCGGCGCGCTGGTGAAGACGGACTCGAGAATCACCGCCGCCGGCGCCTCGCGCGCAGCCAGCCACGCCGCCACCGCCGCACCGAGCGAGCGGCCGAACACGACGATCTCGCCCGCCGCAATGCCGCGCTCGTCGCGCAGGTGGCGCCATGCCGCCTGCGCATCACGGTAGGTGCCCGCCTCGCTCGGCCGCCCCTCGCTGTGTCCGTAGCCGCGGTAGTCGATGATGAACACCGACAGGCCGAGGTCGCGGAAGATGCGGATCGAATCGATGCGGTGCGAAACGTTTCCCGCATTGCCATGAAAGAACAGCACGACCCCGCGCGCCTCGTCCGCCGGCACGAACCATCCGTGCAGGCGCAGCCCGTCGTCGCTGACGAAATGAACGTCCTCGTAGGCCATGCCGTGCGCGGCCGGCGTCGTCGCCAGTGCGCTCACCGGAAAATACACCTGGCGCGACTGGCTCACGTACATCAGCACGACGATCGCGAGGTAGATCGCCACGCCGGTCGTCACGAAACCGAGGATCGAACGCACGTTCCATCCCTCCGAATGCAGACAGACCGCCGGCGCCGCGGCTATCCGCGAGCCGCCAGCATGCGCGCCAGCTCACCGATGTCATCGTACAGGGCGGCCAGATCCGGCCCGGTCACCATGAAGCGCGGGCGGATCAGGAAGAGCTTGCCGTCGCCGATGTGAACGCCGCCCGTGCGCGCCTGATACTCCTCGAGCACGCGGCGCCGCTCGCCGGTCAGGAACATCCGCTCCTTGGCGCGCGCGACCGGACGGGTCGAGTATTTCGCGACGAGATTTCCGCGCCGCGGCGCCCCCATGCGCGGCTCCACCAGCCCGGCCCGCCCGGCCAATCGATCCAGCAGGCGGGCGGGCGCCACCTCGAGGGTGGGCGGCAAATCCGGCAGCGCAATGGCAAAGCGCAGCAAGAGCTCGCGCCGCCGCATCCCACCCAGCCAGGAGCTGACCCACACCTCGTCGATGAAGAACGGCCAACTATCATAAACGCCACGGAATGCGCGGCTTCCGGGCGGCGGGCGTTTGACCGCCGGATTGTTCGAAGGCCACCGTCGCAGCGCCTCGCGACCGACATCGACGTGCTCCGGCATCCCCACCTCCTCCTCGCGCAGGCCCTTGCCGAGCGCGAAGGCACGCAGGATCTCGGGTGACACGGCATCCTCGCGCAGCGCCCGCGGCATCGAGGACAGCAGGAACAGCAGCGAGAACAAGAACAGAAAGACCAGAAAGAGATTCGAGAAGTCGCTCGGATCGAGCTCGGCCGTATGCGCGGCATGGGGCTGGCTCATCAGCCACAGCAGGACGAGCGGGCGTATCGAACACATGATGGCGTCAATGAGCCTCCGTCGATGGCACGCCGGACACGGCGCTTCTCCCTGAACTCAGACTATGGCAGTCGCCGCGATTGTCAACTTACCGCATCCTGGGTACAGCCATTCCCGCACGACGAGTCTTAACATTCGCGGAGTAAAAATCGCAAACGCACGATAGAGCTGCGCGCCTGCGCCGAGCATCACAGAACACATGAACCCAGGCACGAAGACGATGTCGGATGCGGACATGCAAGCCAACAAGCGACGAGGAGACGACATGACTGACGCCTTGCGGATGACCGCCTTGAACGATGGCCCACTCGATTGCGAATTCGTTCCGCCGCTCGACGCACCGGAAACATGGGGCATACCGTGGGATCGTCAGCTTGCCGCCGCTCTGGCCTGGCAACAGGCCGCGGGCAATGACGACGCGCCCGCCTGCGCCGCGGAACGCTCGACCGGCAGCCTGATCGTGCCCTCGCTCGACGATGCCGCGAGCACTTCACGGTCCGGCCAGTCCAAGGTTGTACCGATCGCGCATCCCGCGCTGACGATGCGCACGATCGTGCGGATGAACACACTGCTCGTGTCGTTGCGCGAGCGCATGCTGCAGATCACGACCGACGCCTCGAACATTGCGATTGCCGAGATGGCCCGACGACAGGACGCGGCGATGCCGGAGTCCGCCATCGCCGATGCGCCGGCAGTGCCAGCGCTACACCCGGACCATGCGGCCCGCATCACCGAGCTGGCGCGCGCGTGGTTCGACGTCGTTGCCGACGCGCAGGCGAGCATGACCGCGCTGACGGGGCTGGCGCCGCGCGACGCCGCCGGTACGCGACCCGGAACAGCAGCCAACGACGGCACTCGACCCGGCGAGCGTCGGCATC
>DAOMOP010000230.1:0-5859 GCA_035444405.1 Rhodocyclaceae bacterium | reverse complement strand
ACCGCGACGACGTCGGCGGTCAGCGCGGCGGCGAGCGTGTGGCGCATGCGGCGGATCTGCACGGCGCCGAAATACACCGCGAGCACGTAGAAGGTCGTCTCGGTCGAGCCCTGCAGCGTCGTCACCAGCATGCCGACGTAGCTGTCGGGGCCGATCGCCGGGTCGTTGATGATCGCCGCCATCACGCCGTAGGCACCCGAGCCGGACAGCGGGCGCAGCAGCGCCATCGGCAGCGCCTCGGCGGGCAGGCCGACCTTCGACGTGACGCTGCCGAGCACCGCGACCATCACCTCCATCGCCCCGCTCGCACGGAACATGCCGACCGCGACGAGGATCGCGACCAGGTACGGAATGATGCGCAGCGCGACCTGGAAGCCCTCCTTCGCGCCGTCGACGAACACCTCGTAGATGCGCACGCCGCGCAGCGCGCCGAACAGCAGAAAGCCGACCATCAGCACCGGAATGATCCACGGCGAGATCGTTCGGCCCCACACGATGGTCAGCGGAATCAGCGCGACGATGATGCCGAGCGCGAGCATCGACACCCACAGCGGGTAGGCGCCGCTGTCCTGGGCCAGCGCCTCGCGCGCCGGGTCGTCGCGCACCCACGGGCGGTCGATCGCGGCGGCGGCCGCGTCGGGTGGCGGCAGCGGCGAGAAGCGCCGGTACGCGAACGCGGCGACGATCGCCGCGATCGTCGCGCACACGGTCGCGAACAGCGTCGTCGGCAGGATCGCGGCCGGGTCGGCCGAGCCGGCGGCGGCGCGGATCGCGATCACGCCGGTGGGCAGCAGCGTGATGCTCGAGGTGTTGATGGCGAGGAACAGCGCCATCGAGTTGGTCGCCGTGCCCGGGCGCGTGTTGAGCTTGTCGAGCTCCTGCATCGCGCGGATGCCGAACGGCGTCGCGGCATTGCCGAGCCCCAGCGCGTTGGCCGACATGTTCAGGATCATCGCCCCCATGGCCGGATGCTCGGGCGGGACCTCGGGGAAGAGACGCGTCATCAGCGGACGGATCAGCTTCGCGATGATGGTCAGGAGCCCGCCGGCCTCGGCCACCTTCATCAGCCCGAGGAACAGCGTCATCACGCCGACGAGCCCGAGCGCGAGCTCGACCGCCCCGCCCGCCGAGGTGATCATGCCCGAGGACAAGGCCTCCATCGGCGAAGCCACGCCGTCGGCCGGCACGTGGGCGAACTCGCGCCAGGCGGCGGCGGCAAAGGCGATGAGAACGATTCCGAGAAAGATCGCGTTCATGAGGGCCCATGGGGTCGATCGGCTGGCTGCGGGCGGCCCGGCGGGCGGCCCGGCGGGCGCCGCCGCGCGGGCATTCTCGCACACCGTCGGCGCCGCGCGGGAACGCCGCACGCAGCAGTCCGTGCGCCGTGTAACATGGCGATGTCGCCCGCTGCGGCAGTATCCGCAGCGCACGGCGCCCCGTCCCGATCCGCCGCGAGCACGATGCGCCCTACACCGATCTCCGAGCCCCCGTCGTCACCGCCGTCGCGCTTCGGCGATGCCGCCGCGGCCCTCGGCTGCGCCGGCGCGATCTACGAGCGCAACGTCGCGTGGCTGCGCGACGCGCTGCAGCGCTTCGTTGCCGGCACCGACCCGGGCGGGCGCGTCCGTGCGTGCTATCCCTACGTGCGCGTGCATATCGACACCGTCGCGCGACCCGACTCGCGCCTGTCCTACGGTTTCGTCGCCGGCCCCGGCACCTTCGAGACGACGCTGACACGGCCCGACCTGTTCACCCACTATCTGCTCGAGCAGTTCGGGCTGCTCCTCGACAACCATCGCGTCGCGCTCGAGGTCGGCACCAGCAGCGAGCCGATCCCGGTGCACTTCGCGGTCACCGAGCAGGACTACATCGAGGGCCATCTGAGCCCGGAGCGCCGCCTGCGGCTGCGCGACCTGTTCGACCTGCCCGATCTGGGCGCGATGGACGACGGCATCGCCAACGGCACCTACCAGCCGCAGCCCGACGCGCACGGCCTCGTGCGCCTGCCGCTGGCGCTGTTCACCGCGCCGCGCATCGACTATTCGCTGCACCGCCTGCGCCACTACACCGGCACGCGCCCCGAGCATTTCCAGAACTTCGTGCTGTTCACGAACTACCAGTTCTACGTCGACGAGTTCGTGCAGCTCGGCCGCGAGCTGATGAGCCGCGACGACCACGACTACGTCGCCTTCGTCGAGCCCGGCAACGTCCTCACGCGGCGCGCCGGCCTGGCGGCCGAGCCGGACGATGCGAGCGGCGTCGCCCCTGCGCGCCTGCCGCAAATGCCGGCCTACCACTTCGTGCGCGAGGACAGCAGCGGCATCACGATGGTCAACATCGGGGTCGGACCGGCCAACGCGAAGACCATCACCGACCACATCGCGGTGCTGCGTCCCCACGCGTGGATCATGCTCGGCCACTGCGCGGGGCTGCGCAACTCGCAGCAGCTCGGCGACTACGTGCTCGCCCACGGCTACGTGCGCGAGGATCACGTGCTCGACGAGGATCTGCCGCTGTGGGTGCCGATCCCGGCGCTCGCCGAAGTGCAGCTCGCGCTCGAGGCGGCGGTCGCCGAGGTCACGCAGCTCTCCGGCTACGAGCTGAAGCGGCTGATGCGCACCGGCACCGTCGCGAGCACCGACAATCGCAACTGGGAGCTGTTGTCCTCGCACAGCGTCACGAGCACGCCCGAGCGGCGCTTCAGCCAGAGCCGCGCGATCGCGCTCGACATGGAGTCGGCAACGATCGCCGCCAACGGCTTCCGCTTCCGCGTGCCCTACGGCACGCTGCTGTGCGTCAGCGACAAGCCGCTGCACGGCGACATCAAGCTGCCCGGCATGGCCGATCACTTCTACCGCGCACGCGTTGACCAGCATCTGCGCATCGGCATGCGCGCGCTCGAGCTGCTGCGCGAGCAAGGCGTCGACCGGCTGCACAGCCGCAAGCTGAGAAGCTTCGCGGAAGTCGCCTTCCAGTAAGTCGGGAGCCCCTGCAGTACGCCGCGTCCGGCCCGCTCAGCGCTGCGCCGGCAGGCGCATGCCCATCGCCTCGCCCAGGCGCACCGTGCGCTCGGGCGCCCATTCGTGATTGAAGCGCAGCACGCCCTGCGGGAAGAGCAGCACGACGGTCGAGCCCAGCTGGAAGCGCCCCATCTCCTCGCCGCGCGCGAGCGCAATGCTGCGGTCATCGTACTGCCACTTGCAGATGTCGCGGCTGCGCGGCGGATTGACGACGCCGTGCCAGACGGTGGCCATGCTGCCGACGATGGTCGCGCCGACCAGTACCAGCACGAAGAGTCCGTGCGCCGATTCGAACACGCACACGACGCGCTCGTTGCGCGCGAACAGGTCCGGCACGCCGCGCACGGTGGCCGGATTGACCGAGAACAGCGTGCCGGGCACGTAGATCATGCGCACCAGGCGCCCGTCGCACGGCATGTGGATGCGGTGGTAATCCTTCGGGCTCAGGTAGATGGTCGCGAAGCTGCCGTCGGCGAACGGCGCCGCCAGCGCCCGGTCGCCGCCCAGCAGCGCGAGCGTCGAGTAGCGGTGTCCCTTGGCCTGGAAGATCTGGTCGCGCTCGATCGCGCCGAACTGGCTGATCGTGCCGTCGACCGGGCACACGAAGTCGGCGGCGGCGAGCGGGCGCACGCCATCGGCGAGCGCCCGCGTGAAGAATTCGTTGAACGTCGCGTAGCCGGCCGGATCCGGATCGGCCGCCTCGCTCATGTCGACGCCGTACCGGCGCACGAACCAGCGGATCACCGCGGTCGTCAGGCGGCCGGCGCGGGCCTCGGCGAGCCGCCCCATCACGGCGGTCAGGGCCTGCTTGGGCAGGAGATATTGCGGCAGGACGGCGAGACGGTCGGACACGTGAAGAACTACCCTGGACGAAGTCGGCCGCACAGTATACGGGGGCGGCAGCCGGACCCCAAGATCCGAAACGTTTGTCATCGCCGGCGAGCCGCCGCGTCAGCGCGATGAAACCGGGCGGCGCGCCGAATGCGGCTTTGCGGCCGGCGAGCGCCTGCCAGTCCGGGCCGCGTGCCGGCGCACCGCCGGGTCGACCGCACGCTCGAATCCAGCAGAAGTGGAAATTCTCACTATTCACCTCTCATCGATCGGTTAGCATGACCTATGTCCAAAGACGTATGGCACATGCCCGACCGCACGCCCATCGCCCGACCGTGCGCCATCGCCAGCCTTGCCATTGTGCTGTCCGGCGGGCGCGGTACGAGCGCGCTGCCGCCTACGGTGAGCCCTCCCGATGCATGACGCCCCGGCTCCGTTTCGCGGCACGATGCGGCGGCGCCTGCGCGCGTTCTTCTGGCTGCTCACCGCCGTCGTCGCATCGATGACGACAGTGCTGCTCGCAACCCACCTGCTGCTGCAGCGCGACACGCTGCACCTGCAGGAGCAGTTCCTTCCCCACTGGCAGAGCGCGCAACAGCTCAATGCCGACGCCCAGGTGCTCAACGCACAGGCCGCCCGCCTGCCGCTGGCGTTGACGCTGGGCGAGCTCGAGACGCTGCGCGGCCGTGTCGACAGCCAGATCCGCCTGCTCGAGGCCGATCTCGCCACGATCACCGCTTTCACCGGTGCCGACGCGCGCGCCGCCGCCCTCGCCCGCGCCGTGCGCGAGCTGCGCGAAAGCGTCGCCGGCACGGAACAGGCCGCGCGCGAGCGCATCGTATTGTCCGAAACGGCAGACTGGACGGCCGAGCTGCAGCGCGCACTGGAGACGCTGCGCCGGCGCGAACGCGACCTGGCGCGGCTGCTCGATCAGGACGCCGCCCGGCTCGCCACGTACGCGGCCGGGCTGGCGGCCGAAGCCGGCCAGCAGCTGCTCGACCAGCGCCGCGAGTACCGGCACAAACTGTGGCTGCAGACGCTGCTGATCGCGCTGGCCGGGATCGTCGGCGGCGCCCTGCTGTGGGCGCAGTACCGCCTGCTCGACCGCCACCTGCTGCGGCGCATCGACCTGCTGCGCAAGGCGATGGCCGACGGGGCAGTCGCCGTGCACATGCGCGAGAACCGGGGTCACGCCGACGAGCTCGCCGCGATGCAGTTCGAGCTCGCCCAGCTGCTCGAGCGCCTGACCCGGCAGAACGAGGCGCTCGAGCAGCTGGCGATCACCGACGAGCTGACCGCACTGGCCAACCGGCGCCACCTGTTCGACGAGCTCGGTCAGGAAATCCAGCGCAGCCGCCGTTACGACACGCCGCTGTCGGTGATCCTGATCGACATCGACCACTTCAAGCGCATCAACGACACCTGGGGCCATTCGGCCGGCGATGCGGTGCTGCGCGAGAGCGCCCGCGTGTTCCGCAGCGCCTCGCGCGAGACCGACCTCGTCGCCCGTTACGGCGGCGAGGAGTTCGCACTGCTGCTGCCCGAGACGGCGCTGGACGGCGCACTGACCGTCGCCGAGGGCTTGCGCCGGCGCCTGGCCGAGACGCACACGCCCGTGTCCGACGGCGGCAGCGTGCGCGTGACGATCAGTCTCGGCGTCGCGACGCTGGGCGCCGGCGAAGGCGCCGAGGAGCTGATGCAGCACGCCGACGCGGCCCTCTACGTAGCCAAGAACCGCGGCCGCAACCGCGTCGAGGCCGCTCCGCCGGGCTGAGCATCGGGTCCGCGCGCCATGCCCGGCGCGAGGCGCGCAGTCATCCGCGTTATGATGACGACCTCGCCGGCAACCGCCGCAGCGCGGCGCAGGCCGGGCCCACCCCGCACGGAACCCGCCCCATGAGCAAGCGCGACACCTCCCTCACCACCGATCAGAAAGCCCTCGCCATCAACCTGGACAAGTACAAGTACGGCTCGATCGTCGAGATCGGCGCCGGCCAGGAGGTCGCGC
>DAOMOP010000229.1:0-5867 GCA_035444405.1 Rhodocyclaceae bacterium | reverse complement strand
AGATCGCCGCCGCCGGCCAGCATGCGCTGCTGATGTTCGGCCCGCCCGGCACCGGCAAGTCGATGCTGGCGCAGCGCCTGCCGGGGCTGCTGCCGCCGATGGGCGAGGACGAGGCGATCGAGAGCGCCGCCGTGCATTCGCTCGATGGCGCGTTCGATGCGCGGCGCTGGGCGCAGCGTCCGTTCCGCGCGCCGCACCACTCGGCCTCGGCGGCGGCGCTGGTGGGTGGCGGTGCGACGCCGCGGCCGGGCGAGATCAGCCTCGCCCACTGCGGCGTGCTGTTCCTCGACGAGCTGCCCGAATTCGACCGCCGCGTGCTCGAGGCGCTGCGCGAGCCGCTCGAAAGCGGCGCGATCACGGTGTCGCGGGCGCGCCAGCGGGCCGAGTTCCCGGCGCGCTTCCAGCTCGTCGCGGCGATGAATCCGTGCCCGTGCGGCCATCTCGGCGATCCGTCCGGGCGCTGCGCGTGCTCGCCCGAGCAGGTGCGCCGCTACCGCGCCAAGCTGTCGGGGCCGCTGCTCGACCGCATCGACATCATCATCGAGGTGCCGCTGCTCGCCGCCGCCGACATGCAGGCGCAGCCGGCCGGCGAGCCGAGCGCAATCGTGCGCGAACGCGTCGCGCAGGCGTGGGCCTGCCAGCAGCGGCGCCAGAACGGTCCGAACAGCCGCATCGAGCCGGGCCGCGTGGACGCATTGTGCGTGCCGGACGAGCATGGCCAGAAGCTGCTCGCGCAGGCGATCGAGCGGCTCGATCTGTCCGCGCGCGCCTATCACCGCATCCTGCGCGTCGCGCGCACGATCGCCGATCTGGCCGGTGCCGAGCGGGTCGGTGCTGCCCATGTCGCCGAGGCGATCCAGTACCGCCGCGCGCTCGATGCGCGCGCCACGGCGGCGCCGGTGCAGGGCAGCGCGCGCCGCGCGTGACGGTCTGACGGCGCCTGGCGCGGCCACCGTCGCCCGGTGCCGCGGCGTTGGCGCAAGAGGGGGCTGCCTCGCGTGTTCGTGCTGGCGGGCGGCACATGGGGACGATGGCATGGCGCCGCGGCGCGTGCGCAGGTAGGCCACCGTGCGGTGGCACGGCTTTGCGTGTTTGGCGGAACCTGCGTGGCCGCGGTATGCTGCCGTCGCACCTGGCCGCGCCGCGCTCGACGCGCGCGCGGCCTCTGCCGTCCGCCTCGATGCGGCGCGCGCCCGACAGAGAACAACAATGCCCGCTTCCTCCCCCTGGCTGGCCGCGCTGCTGGCGGCACTGGCCGCGATCGGTCCGTTTGCGATCGACACCTACCTGCCGGCCTTTCCCGCCATCGCCCAGGATCTGGCGGCGACGCAGCTCGAAGTGCAGCAGACGCTGACGGCCTACATGAGCACGTTCGCGCTGATGGTGCTGTGGCACGGCGCGCTCTCCGACCGCTTCGGGCGGCGCCGCGTGATCATCGCGACGCTGCTGATGTTCGCGGCCGCATCGATGGTGTGCGCGCTGGCGACGTCGATCGAGTGGCTGTGGACCGGGCGGGCGCTGCAGGGGCTGTCCGGCGGTGCCGGCATGGTCGTCGGGCGCGCGATCATCCGCGACCTCTTCGACGGGCCGCAGGCGCAGCGGCTGATGTCGCGCGTGATGATGATCTTCGCGCTCGCGCCGGCGGTCGCGCCGCTGATCGGCGGCGCGCTCGTGATCGTCGCCGGCTGGCGCGCGATCTTCGTCTTCCTGGCGGTGTTCGCGGCGCTGCTGGCGTGGCTGAGCGCGCGCTGGCTGCCCGAGACGCTGCCGCCCGAGGCGCGCCAGTCGCTGCATCCGGTGAGTCTCGCGCGTGCCTACGCGCGCGTGCTGTCGAGTGGCGCGTTCCTGCTGCTGGCCGGCACGGTGGCGCTGAACTTCAACGGCTTCTTCCTGTACGTGCTGTCGGCACCGGTGTTCGTGATGCAGCACCTCGGCCTCGGGCCGGGCGAGTTCGCGTGGCTGTTCGTGCCGTCGGTGACCGGGCTGGTGGCCGGCGCGATGGTGTCGGGCCGCGTCGCCGGCCGGTGGAGCCCGCAGCGCACGATCGCGACCGGCTTCGCGGTGATGATCGCCGCCGCGCTCGCGAACCTCGTGCAGGCGGCCCTGTTCGCGCCGGACGTGCCCGGTTCGGTGCTGCCGATCGCGCTCTACACCTTCGGCATGAGCATGGCGATGCCCAGCGTGACGCTGCTCGCCCTCTCGCTGTTTCCGCAGCGGCGTGGGCTGGTGTCGAGCTGCCAGAGTTTTCTGCAGGTCGGGATCAATTCGCTCACCGCCGGGGTCATCGCGCCGCTGGCATGGGCGACGCCGTGGTCGCTGGCCGTGACGATGGGCGTGTTCCTGAGCCTTGGCGTCGCGGCCTTCGTGACCTGGCGGATCACGCAGACACGGGCGCAGGCGTGAGCGCTGCGCCGGCGTGCCCGCCGGTCCGGCGCGTTGCCCGCGCGGCGCTAGCGCAGCAGGGTGTGCGGGTTCAGCACTGCTGCCACGGCAGCCCGTCGAAGCGCCAGCCGTTCACCGCGTTGCGGTGGTGCTGCTCGTCGAGCTCGCCCTCGAAGCCGTACTGCACGTTGTAGACGCGGGTGAAGCCGGTCGCGAGCAGGGCCTCGCCGGCCGCCACCGAGCGGTTGCCGCTGCGGCAGATCAGCACGATCGGCCGCTCGCCGCCGTTGCCGGCGAGCTTGCGCACTTCGCCGACGAAATGCGGATTCACTTCCCAGTCGGGTCCGTCGTTCCAGGAGACATGAATCGCGCCGACCGGATGGCCGACGAACAGATACTCGATCTCGCTGCGCACGTCGATCAGCAGCGCATCGGGATGCTGCTGCAGGAACGCGTGGGCTTCCTTCGGGGTGAGGTGTTTCATGCGGTGGGGCCTCCTGTCGGCGGTGATTATAGTGGCGGCCGTCCTGCCCCCTCCTTGATGTGGACGAGGAACGTACAATGACGGCCCGAGTCGAAACATTCGCGAAACGAGGACCCCGAATCCCATGTCGATCGCAGATCTTCGCAAGAGCTACGAGCAAGGCAGTCTGGAAGACCACGAAGTCGAGAGCGAGCCGCTGCACCAGTTCCGGCAGTGGTTCGGCGAGGCGCTCGAAAAGGGTGTGCTCGAGCCGAACGCGATGACGCTGGCGACGATCGGCGCGAACGGCCGGCCGTCGACGCGGCCGGTGCTGGTCAAGCATTTCGACGAGCGCGGCATCGTCTGGTACACCAACTACGCGAGCCGCAAGGCGCGCGAGCTGGCCGCCAACCCGCATGCGGCGCTGCAGTTTCACTGGGTCGCGCTCGAGCGCGTGGTGCGGATCGAAGGCACCGTCGAGAAGGTGACCGACGCCGAATCCGACGCCTATTTCGAGAGCCGGCCGCTCGCGCACCGCATCGGTGCATGGGCGTCGAACCAGAGCGAGGTGATTCCGAACCGCGGTGTCATCGTCGCGCGCGCGGCCGAGTTCGGGCTCAAGTTCGGACTCAATCCGCCGCGTCCGGCGCACTGGGGCGGCTACCGGCTCAAGCCCGACTACTGGGAGTTCTGGCAGGGACGTGCTTCGCGCCTGCACGATCGCATCGCCTACACGCTGCAGGCCGACGGCACCTGGCGGCGCGAGCGCCTGTCGCCGTGACGTATGCCGCTCCGCTGCGGGCGGCGCTACGGGGTCCGACGCCGGGCGGCGATCACGCTCCGCGCGGTGCGCGCGCACGTGCGGGGACCGTGCCGAGATCGGGCGCGCGCTGCACATGACCGGGAGTCGAACATGGGCTCACGCTGGATGGTATTGCTGGCACTGCTGATGTTGCTGACGGGCTGCGCCGCCTTGACGCCGCAGCGGGTGTTCACCGACGAGGACGAGCTGCTCGCCACGCGCGGCGAGCCGACGCGGGTGTGGGACAACGCCGACGGCACGCGCACGCTCGAGTACTCGACCCAGCCGCAGGGCGTCAGTACGTGGATGTACACGGTGGACGCCGAAGGGCGCATCACCGAGCAGGTCGATGCGCTGTCGCCGTCGATGCGCCACCGCGTCAAGACGGACATGAGCGTCGAGGAGGTCGAGCGCCTGCTCGGCCAGCACCGCTCGGTGCAGCGCTTCGCGCTGTCGGGCGAGGAAGTGTGGGACTGGAACGTCGCCAATGAATGGCCGGGCATCCTGTATACGTACTTCAACGTGCACTTCGTCGATGGCAAGGTCGTGCGCACGAGCTACACCCACGTGTATCCGCGCGACGGCGCGTTCGGCTTCGGCTTCGGCATGGGGCGCTGGGGCCATCCGTACGGCTGGCCGCACTATTGGGATCCGGTGTGGGGCCCGTGGGGGCCGCCGGGCTTCCGTTCGCACCGCTGGGCGTGGTCGCATCCGTGGGGCTGGCCGTATCGGTATTGGTGGTGAGGCGCGGGTGCGGTGGTGAAATTGCGGACAGACCACGATTTTCCCCGCCCCGGTGATTCGTCTTCGCTTTTGGAGATTTCCGGGAAATCGTGGTCTGTCCGCAATTTTTCTCCGGCTTTGCATGGCCGCGATGCCGGCGTTAAAATCGTCGGCCTGCCGAGGAGCGTTGCGACCCGTCATCCGAACGGGCCAGGCTCGGCAACCGAACAACGGCGCTCGCAAACCTGAAACCGGGTTTGTGGCGCCGTTCGTGTTTGCAGCGCCGCCTCGACCCGACGTTCCGAGCCAGCCGAGGTAGCCCCATGCAGCCCGACCGATCCGCCGAACTCCACGCCCTGCTCGCCGAGCGCATCCTCGTGCTCGACGGCGCGATGGGCACGATGATCCAGCAGTACCAGCTCACCGAGCGCGACTACCGCGGCGAGCGCTTCGCCGGCCACCCGAAGGACTTGCGCGGCAACAACGACCTCCTCGTGCTCACTCGCCCGGACGTCGTCGCCGAGATCCACCGCGCCTATCTCGACGCCGGCGCCGACCTCATCGAGACCAACACCTTCAACGGCACGCGCGTGTCGCAAGCCGAGTACGGGCTCGAGGCGCTCGCGTCCGAGATCAACGTCGCAGGCGCACGCCTCGCGCGTGCGCTGTGCGACGAATACACCGCGAAGAACCCGGCGCGCCCGCGCTTCGTCGCCGGCGTGATCGGCCCGACCTCGCGCACGCTGTCGATCTCGCCCGACGTGCATGATCCGGGCTACCGCAACATCGCGTTCGACGCGCTGGTGGCCGACTACCACGATGCGGCGCGCGCGCTGGTCGAGGGCGGCGCGGACCTGCTGCTGGTCGAGACGGTGTTCGACACGCTCAACGCGAAGGCCGCGGTGTTCGCGATCGAGCGGCTTTTCGACGAGCTCGGCGCGCGCCTGCCGGTGATGATCTCGGGCACGATCACCGACGCGTCCGGGCGCACGCTGTCGGGCCAGACCGCCGAGGCGTTCTGGAACTCGCTCGCGCACGCGCGCCCGCTCGCGTTCGGCCTCAATTGCGCGCTCGGCGCGAAGGAATTGCGCGCCTACGTCGAGGAGTTGTCGACGGTGTGCGACACGCACGTGTCCGCGCACCCGAACGCCGGCCTGCCGAACCCGCTCGCGCCGACCGGCTACGACGAGACCCCCGAGGAGCTCGCCGCGTCCATCCGCGAATGGGCGCAGTCCGGTCTCGTCAACATCGTCGGCGGCTGCTGTGGCACGACCCCGGCGCACATCGCCGCGATCGTGCAGGCGGTGACTGGTGTCGCGCCGCGCAAGGTGCCGGCGGCCGACCACAAGATGCGTCTCGCCGGCCTCGAGCCGTTCAACGTCGGCCCCGACAGCCTGTTCGTGAACATCGGCGAGCGCACCAACGTGACCGGCTCGCGCGCGTTCGCGAAGATGATCCTCGAAGACCGCTTCGACGACGCGCTCGCGGTCGCCCGCC
>DAOMOP010000228.1:0-5876 GCA_035444405.1 Rhodocyclaceae bacterium | reverse complement strand
AACTGAAACGCTGGGAAAGCGAGCTGGGCCGCGGCCTGATCGTGTGGGAGAAGGGTCAGTCGGCACGGCTGACCGAGTTCGGCGCCAAGCTGATGTGGGCCGAACGACAGGCACAGGCACGTCTGCTGCCGCAGATCGAGGCGCTTCGGGCAGATCTCGAGCGCGCCCATGCGGTCGCCTTCGACGATTCGGCTCACGTGCTGACCCTGTATGCGAGCCATGACGACGCGCTCGCCCTCCTGGCCGAAAAGGCACGCACTGAACGGCTGTACCTCGACATCCGCTTCACCGGCAGCGTCGACGCGATCCGCGCACTCAATGAGGGGCGATGCATGCTCGCCGGATTCCATACCCGCGTCATGGCCGGCCGCGGTACGCTCACGCAGCGCACCTACAAGCCGCTGCTCCGCCCCGGCGTGCACAAGATCATCGGTTTCGCTAAGCGCAGCCAGGGCCTCATCGTCGCACCGGGCAATCCACTCGGCCTGCGGACCTTCCATGACATCCGGACAACGGGTGCAAGGTTTTCGAACCGCGCCCTCGGTACCGGCACCCGTGTGCTGTTCGACGAACTGCTCGGCGATGCCGGTCTGCGGCCCGACGAGATCCGGGGCCATGGTGGCAGCGAGCCGTCGCACGCCGCGGTCGCCAGCGCGATCGTCTCGGGCCAGGCCGACGTCGGCCTCGGTATCGCCGCCACGGCCAATGCCTTCGGCCTGGACTTCGTACCATTGGTCGATGAGCGCTACCACCTCGCGTGCCTCAAGACCTCGCTCGATCAACCCCCCATGCACGCGCTGCTCGAACTGCTGCGCCGCGCGGAATGGCACGACGCCCTGGATGCGCTGCCAGGCTATGGCGCGGCGCAGTGTGGCGAAGTGCTGTCGATGAAGGCGGTACTGCCGTGGTGGTCCTACCGCCGACCCAAGGATGTGCGAACCATCCGCTCGGCATGAAGTTGTGATTCTGGAGAACGGTGTCGTGACCGCTCCGAACTGCCCCGTGTGCGAAACACCCGGTGCGCGCTTCTTCGCGGAGGTCAGCCGGCGCGACTACTGGCGCTGCGCGCATTGCCTGGCAACCTTCCTGGATCCGGCGCAGTTGCCTGCTCCCGGGATCGAGAGGGCGGAGTACCTGCTGCATCGTAACGATGCCGAGGACGAAGGCTATCGCCGCTTTCTCCGACAGCTCGCCGACCCGCTGCTCGAACGATTGCCGCCCGCGCAATGCGGGCTCGATTACGGATGCGGCCCCGGGCCCGCGCTCGCGGCCATGCTGCGCGAGGCGGGACACGAGGTCGCGCTGTTCGACCCGCTTTTCTTCAACGACCCTCGGGTGCTGACGCGACGCTACGATTTCGTCACCTGCACCGAAGTGGTCGAGCATTTCCACCGGCCGGCCGATGCGTTCCGCCAACTCGATCGCCTGCTGCGTCCCGGCGGCTGGCTCGCGGTGATGACCTGCTTCCAGACCGACGATGCCCGCTTCGCTGCCTGGCACTACCGACGCGACCCGACCCACGTGGTCTTCTACCGCGAGGAGACCTTCCAGTGCCTCGCGCGGATCCACGGCTGGCAGTGCGAGTTTCCGCGCGCGAACGTCGCACTGCTGCGCAAGCCTATTCCATCAGCGCGACCGACTTGATCAGCGCGAAGGCGGCCATGCCGGGCGCGAGCGCCAGCGTGCGTGCCGACCAGCCGGTGACCTGCGCGAGCAGGATCCGACCATCGCCGAGCCGACAGGCGACCGTCACCCGCCCGCCCGATGTCGGCTCGACACGTTCGACGGTCACCGCGAGCTGGTTCAGGATGCTCACGCGCCCCGGCGCGTCCAGCGCCAGCGCGACATCGCGGGCGAGGATGCGCAGCCGCGCCGGGCCGGGCCTGCGACCGCCCCCACCCACCAGCCACAGCCGTGCGCCCGGGGTGACGAAGGGCAGCAGGCCGTTGTCTGCAGGCGCACCCAGCTCGCCTTCGAGCACGGAAACCGGCCCCTCCTCTTCGAACAGCGGCGAGTCGGCGCGCGCCAGCGCCTCATGCAGGGTTTCGATCCGCTCCACCCGCCCTTCGCGCAGGAACACCACGCGGTCGGCCAGGCGTTCGACCTCGTCCGGCGCGTGGGTGATCATGATCACCGGCACGCCCGTCTCGCTGGCCAGACGCGACAGGAAGGGCATGATCTCGCGTTTGGTCTGGGTGTCGAGTGCCGAGAGCGGTTCGTCGAGCAGCAACAGCCGCGGACTGGTCAGCAGCGCCCGACCTAGCGATACGCGCTGGCTTTGCCCGCCGGAGAGCCGGTCGATCGGGCGATCGAGCAGTTCGCCGATCCCTAGCATCCCTGCGACCTCGTCGAGATGCAGGCGGCGCTCGGCGAGCGGCGTACGGAGGTAGCCGTAGAGCAGGTTGTCGCGCACGGACAGGTGAGGCAGCAGGCTGTGCTCCTGGAACACAAGGCCGATGCGCCGTCGGTGCAAGGGCACGAAGTGCCGACCCTGCTGCCAGATCCTATCGCCGAGGGCGACCTCCGCGTCACGCACGCGCTCGAGTCCGGCGATAACGCGCAGCAGGCTGGTCTTGCCGCAGCCGGAACGGCCGAACAGCGCGGTCACGCCCTCGAGCGGCAAGGCGATGTCGACCGCCAGTTCGAATGCCTCGCGCTGCCAACGGGCACGGACCCGCAGCGTCATAGCTTCGCGATCTCGAAGCGGCGGTTGATGCTGTACACCACGAACAGGGTCAGAAACGAGAACACGAGCAACATCAGCGACAGCCGGTGCGCCGCCTCGTAGTTCATCGCCTCGGCGTGGTCATAGATCAGCACCGACAACACCTTGGTCTCGCCCGGGATGCTGCCACCGAGCATCAGGATCACCCCGAACTCGCCGAGCGTGTGCGCGAAGGTCAAGGTCGCGGCGACGACAAAGCCACCGCGTGTGAGCGGCAGGATCACGGTGACGAAGCGGTCGAGCAGGCCGGCGCCGAGCGCACTGGCCACTTCGACATGGCGGCGCCCGAGGTTTGCGAACGCCTCGTTCAGCGGCTGCACCGCGAAGGGCATCGAGTACAGCACCGAGGCCACGAGGATCCCTTCGAAGCTGAAGGCGAGATGCGTCAGTCCGATGTTCTCCAGGGTCTGGCCGACGAAGCCGCGCGGGCCGAGCACGATCAGCAGGTAGAAGCCGAGCACCGTCGGGGGCAGCACCAGCGGCAGCGCGACCACGGCCTGCACCACGACGCGCGCCACCGAGCGCCCGCTCGACAGCCACCATGCGAGCGGAGTGGCGATCACGAGCAGGATGATCGTCGTGTACAGGCAAAGCCGGAAGGTGAGCTCGATCGCCTGCCAGTCCGCCGGTCCGAGTCCTAGCATTTGACGCGTTCCCTATTCACCAGATCAACGCGTGGAGCATACACATGCAGACCGTGGCCTTGCGCCCCCAAAATGCTGAGGCCTCATCGCCACGGTCTCACTTCGGCATCACGAAACCGTAGCGCTCCATGATCGCGTGCGCCGCATCGCTCTCCATGAAGCGTGCAAAGTCCATCGCCTCGGGCTTGCTGCCCCCGCGTTTGGTGACAATGTAGCCTTGGGTCAGGGGATGATGCAGTGCGTCATCGATCAAATGGTGGCCGTGCTTCGCAAGGTTCGGAAACTTCGCCAGCGACAGCGCGATGATTCCGACTTCAGCCGCTCCAGTCTCGACCATCTGCGCGGTATGCGCGATGTTCTCGCCAAACACCAGCTTGGTCTGCACCTTGTCCCAGATACCCGTTGCCTCCATCGCCTCCTGCGCCCGCATCCCGTACGGCGCATGCGCGGGTTGCGCGATCGCGATGCGGCGGATCGACGCATCGCTGAGGTCCTGTAGCGTCAAGCGGGAGGCATCGATCGTGTTGCTCCAGATCACGATGCGCCCGATCGCGTATACCGCCGGATCGGTGGCCGTGAAGCCGGCTTCCTTCAACCGCTCCGGAAACGAGATGTCGGCCGAAAAGAAGATGTCGTAGGGCGCGCCGTTCAGGATCTGCGTCGTCATTTTGCCCGACGATCCGTAGATGACTTCGGGTTCGTGATCCGGATGGGCCTTGCGATATTCGACGATGACGTCGTCCAGCGCATAGCGCAGATCCGATGCCGCCGCGATCGTGAACTTCCCGGCATGCACCGGGAACGACAGCAAGACAAAGCCCAAGGCTACCAGCAGTTCGCGAAGATATTTCATGATTCGATCCTGTAGAAAATGGTGATGTCAATCGACCCCGAGAATCACGTGCGACGCCTTGATCAGCGCACACGCTTCGTCACCGACCACGAAGCCCAGCTTGTCCGCACTGACCTCGGTGATGATGGCCGCCACCGTCGCGCCGCCGGCCAGTTCCATGACGACCTCGGTATTCACTGCGCCGCGCTCGATGCGCGTGATGCGCCCGCACAGGCGGTTGCGCGCCGACGTCCTCAGGCCCTCGTCGGGCGCGGCCAGGATGACCCAGGACGCCTTGACGAGCGCCCAGGCGTCCATGCCCGGCTTGAGGTCCATGTCGCGCAGGCTTTC
Source organism: Rhodocyclaceae bacterium (assembly GCA_035444405.1). Lineage (GTDB taxonomy): Bacteria > Pseudomonadota > Gammaproteobacteria > Burkholderiales > Rhodocyclaceae > DAOMOP01. The sequence continues at coordinate 1,324 of DAOMOP010000228.1, read as the reverse complement.
CATCGTAACGATCGCATGCAACGTGTCGCCGCCGGCCAGCGCCAGCGACACCTCGGCGTTCACCGCGCCTTCCTTGACCGCCGTGACCGTGCCGTGCAGCGCGTTGCGGGCGCTCGTGCGCATGTTGAGTCTCCTGATCAGGCCGAGCAGCCCCGGATCTTCCGGTGTGCTGCCGCAGTGGTGCAGGAACGCTTCCTGAAGCGCGACGAGTCGCTCCCATGCGGCGACGATCACGCGGCCCACTTCGGTCAGCTCGGCCCCGCCGCCGCCGCTGCCACCGTGGCGCGCGGCGACCAGCCGGGAGCCGGCGAGGTTGTTCATCGCGTCGACCGCATCCCAGGCCCCCTTGTAGGTGATTCCGACCTCCTTCGCCGCGGCGTTGATCGACCCGAGCCGCCCGATCGCGTCGAGCAGCGCCAGCCGGCGCGGCGAGATCTCGCCGCCAGCGAACTGCAGCGCAACCGGGGTGACGAAACTCGCGTTATGTAGTGGAGGTGGCATCGACTGCAAAATATACCTTAGTACATAACCCAGTCAAGCCTCGGCCCTATGCATGGGCTTACATATTGGTGCGCCGCGGGGGCCCTGCTAGCATTCGCACATCTCAGATTGTTTGATTTCAACCAATTACAAGCGTCGGGCGGGCGTGGCTCGAATCGACCCGCCGCCTGTACAGGAGCGAGGCACATGAAGACGCTACTTCGGATCACGGTGAACGGCCGACTGTGCGAGGATGCGGTGGCGGTGAACGCGCTGCTGCTCGACCATCTGCGCGAGGCGCTCGGCCTCACCGGCACCAAACAGGGCTGCGACGGCGGCGAGTGCGGCGCGTGCACCGTGTTGGTCGACGGACGGCCACGGCTGGCCTGTTGCACGCTGGCGCATTCGGTTGCCGGCCGCAGCGTCGAGACCATCGAAGGCATGGTGCGCAACGGACGCCTGTCGCGCCTGCAGCGCGCCTTCCACGAGAACCTCGGCACCCAGTGCGGCTTCTGCACGCCGGGCATGATCATGGCGGCCGAGGCGCTGCTGCGCACCGATCCGGAACCCGACCGCGACACGATCCGCGCCGCACTTGCCGGCAACCTGTGCCGCTGCACCGGCTACGTCAAGATCCTCGATTCGGTCGAGGCCGCGGCGCAGGCCGGGGAGGAGGCCGCATGAACGCACCCGAACGCAACCTCAAGCACATCGCCGCACCAGCCCGTACGAAGCATGGCGCGGGCGCCCGCCTGCCCTTCGTCGACGGCGTCGAGAAGGTCACTGGCGCCGCCCGCTACACCGCCGACCTGCCGGCCGACCACGCACTCGTCGGCAAGATCCT
>DAOMOP010000227.1:0-5904 GCA_035444405.1 Rhodocyclaceae bacterium | reverse complement strand
CGTCAAGGCGCCGGGCTTCGGCGACCGCCGCAAGGCCATGCTCGAGGACATCGCCGTGCTGACCGGCGGCCAGGTCATCGCCGAGGAAGTCGGCCTGACGCTCGAGAAGGCCACGCTCGAGGAGCTGGGCCAGGCCGCGCGCATCGAGATCGGCAAGGAAAACACCATCATCATCGACGGCGCCGGCGAGCCGAGCCGCATCGAGGGGCGCGTCAAGCAGATCCGTGCGCAGATCGAGGAGGCCACCTCCGACTACGATCGCGAGAAGCTGCAGGAGCGCGTCGCCAAGCTGGCCGGCGGTGTGGCGGTGATCAAGGTCGGGGCCGCCACCGAAGTCGAGATGAAGGAGAAGAAGGCCCGCGTCGAAGACGCGCTGCACGCCACCCGCGCCGCCGTCGAGGAAGGCATCGTGCCGGGCGGCGGTGTCGCGCTGCTGCGTGCGCGCGCCGCGCTGGGCGAGCTCAAGGGCGACAACCACGACCAGGACGCCGGCATCAAGATCGTGCTGCGCGCACTCGAGCAGCCGCTGCGCGAGATCGTCGCCAACGCCGGTGACGAGCCCTCGGTGGTGGTCAACCGCGTCGTCGAAGGCAGCGGCAACTTCGGCTACAACGCCGCCACCGGCGAATACGGTGATCTGGTCGAGATGGGCGTGCTGGACCCGACCAAGGTCGAGCGCACCGCGCTGCAGAACGCCGCCTCGGTGGCCGGCCTGATGCTCACGACCGACGCGATGGTCGCCGAACTGGCCGAGGAGAAGCCCGTCGGCGGCATGCCGGGCATGGGCGGCATGGGCGGCATGGGCGGCATGGACATGGGTATGTAAGGTCCCGGCCGTCGTCTGCGTGACACGGCTGCGGGTCGCGACGCGATCCGCATGGACGGCCCCGCGAAAGCGGGGCCGTCCGCGTTTACCGCGGTGCGAACGCGCGCGACGCATCGCCACTGCGCTGCAGGCAGCGGGCACACGCCATCGCGCCAAAGCGTGGGATAATCGAGACGAAAAAAGCGGCCGGGAGCATCCGCGCGGAGCGAATGCTCCCCGGAACCCGGGCTGCGTCGCGGACGATGATCGTCGCCTGCGCAGCCGGCGTTCCCGAGCGACCGAGCAAAAGGAGAACAGCGGGTCCAAATGTAGTGCGAGCCGCTTACACACAACTTACATCCGGACGTCGACTCGAATGCGCATTCTTCTCGCCGAAGACGATCCCGTCATCGCCGACGGTCTCGGGCGCGCGCTGCGTCGCGGCGGCTACGCCGTCGATCATGTCGCCTCGGGCGCCGATGCCGACGCCGCGCTGGCCTCGCAGCCGTACGATCTGCTGATCCTGGACCTCGGCTTGCCGAAGCTGCCGGGCATCGACGTGCTCAAGCGCCTGCGCGCACGCAAGTCGACGATGCCGGTGCTGATCCTGACCGCCCAGGACGGCGTCGACGACCGTGTGCGCGGCCTCGACGCCGGTGCCGACGATTACCTCACGAAGCCGTTCGCGCTGCCCGAACTCGAGGCGCGAGTGCGGGCGCTGACCCGGCGTGGCACCGGCCAGCCGCGCTGCATCGAGGTCGGTCGCCTCAGCTACGATCAGGCCGATCGCATCGTCAAGATCAACGGCGAGATGGTCGAGCTGTCGGCGCGCGAGATCGGGTTGCTCGAGGTGTTCATTCTGCGAGTCGGCCGCCTGGTCAGCAAGGACCAGCTCGTCGATCACCTGTGTGGGTGGGGCGAGGAGGTTTCGAGCAACGCGATCGAGGTCTATGTGCATCGCCTGCGCAAGAAACTCGAGGACAGTGGTGTGCGCATCGTGACCGTGCGCGGTCTTGGCTACTGCCTGGAAAGCCCGGATGTTGCGCAGGCGCCGAAGGCCTGACAAGGGCGCTGCATCCAAGGGGGCGCCCAGTCAGCCGAATTCGCTGTTCGGCGAGATCCTCGACTGGATGCTCGCGCCGCTGCTGTTCCTGTGGCCGATCTCGATCATCGTCACCCACAACGTTGCCGACAACATCGCCAACCAGCCGTACGATCTCGCGCTGGCCGACAGCGTACGGGCGCTCGCGCGGCTGGTCGCCGTGCAGGACGGCCGTGTGTCGGTCGATTTTCCGGCGCCGCCGCGCGCGCTGTTCCGCTCCGACCAGGACGACGTGGTCTACTACCAGGTGGCCAAGGAGAGCGGGGAACTCGTCACCGGTGACCAGGAGATCGCCCCGGTGCGCCCGCCCGCCTACCTGATTCCCGAGGAGATCCACTACCGCGACGACTTCGTGCATGGCGAGGAGGTGCGGGTCGCCTACCAGTTTCTGCGCACCGATGACGGTGAGACCGGACCGCTGGTGCTCGTGCAGGTCGCCGAGACGCGCAACAAGCGCAGCAACCTCGCGTCGCGCGTCGTCACTGGCGTGCTGCTGCCGCAGTTCGCGATCATCCCGCTCGCGGTGGTGCTGGTGTGGGTCGGCCTGACACGCGGCATCGCGCCGCTCAACCGCCTGCAAAGCCACATCCGGCGACGCCGCCCGACCGACCTGTCGCCGATCGCGCCGGCGAGCGTGCCCGAGGAGGTGCGGCCGCTGATCGTGTCGTTCAACGACATGATGGCGCGTCTCGAGCTGAACCTGCAGGCGCAGCAGCGCTTCATCGCCGATGCCGCCCATCAGATGCGCACGCCGCTCACCGGGCTGAAGATGCAGACCGAGCTCGCGCTGCAGGAAAGCGACCCCGAGCAGCTTCGCCTGTCGCTGCGGCACATCGCCGAGAGCACCGACCGCGCCAGCCACCTGATCAATCAGCTGCTGTCGCTCGCGCGGGCCGAGGCGAGCTTCGAGAAGGTGTATGCGGTCGAGCAGGTCGATCTCGAGACCATCGTCCGCGAAGTCGCGCAGGAGCTGTTCCCGCAGGCGCTGGCGAAAGGCATCGACTTCGGCGTCGAGTACAGCGGCCACATGCTGCGCGTCGATGGCAACCCGGTGCTGCTGCGCGAGATGGTCAAGAACCTGATCGACAACGCGATCAAGTACACGCCGCGCGGCGGCAGCGTGACGGCGCGCACGCGTGCGGCCGGCGCGATCATCTTCGAGGTCGAGGACAGCGGCGTCGGCATTCCGGAGAGCGACCGCGAGTTGGTGTTCGAGCGCTTTTATCGCGTGCTCGGCAGCGGCGAGGACGGCTCGGGCCTCGGCCTGCCCATCGTCGGCGAGATCGCCGAGCTGCACAGTGCGACGGTGAGCCTGAATCCGAATCCGGCCGGAAAGGGGACGATCGCCCAGGTGGTGTTTCCGCGCGGCCATGCGGCGACGCTGCCGGTGCCGTCCCACCGGCCGAGCGAATCGGCCCCGCTCGACTGACCGATCTCGCCGCGACGCATGCTGCGCCCGCGACGGGCGGCGGGACACGGTTTTCTTTGCGTGCGCCGTGCAGCAGGATTTGACTGCCGCATTCGATTCGCTATAATGCCGCTTCTTCGGCCAGGTAGCTCAGTTGGTAGAGCAGCGGACTGAAAATCCGCGTGTCGGCAGTTCGATTCTGCCCCTGGCCACCAGCATCTGGCAAAACGGGTCGGCAATTGCCGGCCCGTTTTGCCGTCCACGCCGCGCGGCCAGCCCAAAGCGCCTGATTTTGCTCAATCTTTGCGCGTTTTTTCGGGTGCTATAATTTCCGCATTGCGCTTACAGTCTTTCGTCGATGCAACTCTTCGCCCTCGGCCTGAACCATCATACGGCACCGCTCGCGATCCGCGAGCGGCTGGCGTTTCAGCCTGAGCGGCTCGACGACGCGCTGCACGACCTGACGCGTGCGCGCACCGTGCGCGAGGCGGCCATCCTGTCGACGTGCAACCGCACCGAGCTCTATTTCGCCAGCGAGCAACCCCAGCACGCGGCCGACTGGCTCGCGAACTTCCACCATTTGCCGCTCAGCGAAGTCTCGCCGTACCTGTACTCGTATCCGCAGCGTGATGCGGTGCGGCACGTGTTCCGCGTCGCGAGCGGGCTCGATTCGATGGTTCTCGGCGAGCCGCAGATCCTCGGCCAGGTCAAGGAGGCGGCGCGCCGCGCCGACGAGGCCGGCACGCTCGGCACCTTGCTGCACAAGCTGTTCCAGAACACCTTCGCGGTCGCGAAGGAGGTGCGTTCGACCACCGCGATCGGTGCCAACATCGTGTCGATGGCTGCCGCCGCCGTGCATCTTTCGGAGCGCATCTTCGAGCGCATCGCCGATCAGCGCATCCTCTTCATCGGCGCGGGCGAGATGATCGAGCTGTGCGCGGCGCATTTCGCCGGCGCCAGGCCGAAGATGATGGCCGTGGCCAATCGCACCGAGGCGCGCGCGCAAGTGCTGGCGAGCCGCTTCGACGCCGAGGTGATGCGGCTGGACGTCATCGGCGAGGTGCTGCCGCGCTTTGACATCGTCGTCTCATGCACCGCCGCGCCGCTGCCGATCGTCGGACTCGGCATGGTCGAGCGCGCCGTGCGCGCCCGCCGCCATCGCCCGATGGTGATGGTCGATCTGGCCGTGCCGCGCGACATCGAGCCGGAAATCGCCAAGCTCGACGACGTGTTCCTGTACACCGTCGATGACCTCGCCCAGGTCGTCGATGCCGGACTCGAGTCGCGCCAGCAGGCGGTGGTCGAGGCCGAGGAGATCATCAACAGCCGCGTCGACGGTTTCCTGCAGTGGATCCAGGCGCGCGATGCGGTGCCGACCATCCGCGCCCTGCGCCAGCATGCCGAGAGCCTGCGCGTGGCCGAGCTCGAGCGTGCGGCACGCCTGCTCGCGCGTGGCGAGGACCCGCGCGAAGTGCTCGACGCGCTCAGCCAGGGGCTCACCAAAAAGCTGCTGCACGGCCCCACGCGCTATCTGAACCAGTCCGAAGGCGAGCATCAGGCCGACGCCAGCCGGCTGGTCAAGAAGCTCTTCAATCTCGACGCGCACGAGTAGCGTCGATTATTGTGGATCGGTATGGCGTCCGCGCCGCTGCCGTGATCCCGTTTGCCGATGAAACAAAGCATTCGCGACAAACTTGAACAGCTCTGCGCACGGCTGGCAGAGCTCGACCGTGAGCTGGCGTCCGAGGAGGCCGGGCGCGATGCCGACGCCTTGCGCGCGCTCGGGCGCGAGCGCGCCGAGATCGAACCGGTGGTGTCGCTGTACGAGGCCTTTCGGCGCACCGAGCACGAGCGCGATGGCGCGCGCGAGCTGCTCGCCGATCCCGACATGCGCGAGCTGGCCGAAAGCGAGCTCGCCCAGTCCGCGCAGCGCCTGGGCGCGCTCGAGGACGAGCTGCAGCGCGCCATGCTGCCGCGCGACCCCGACGACGACCGCAACCTGTTCCTCGAGATCCGTGCCGGCACGGGGGGCGAGGAGGCGGCGCTGTTCGCCGGCGACCTGCTGCGCATGTATTCGCGCTACGCCGAGCGTCAGCGCTGGAAAGTCGAGATCGTGTCGGCGAGCGAATCCGAGCTCGGCGGCTACAAGGAGGTCATTGCCCGGGTCGTCGGTGCCGGCGCCTTTGCGAAGCTGAAGTTCGAGTCCGGCGGCCACCGCGTGCAGCGCATCCCGGTCACCGAGACGCAGGGGCGCATCCACACCTCGGCATGCACGGTGGCGGTGATGCCCGAGGCCGACGAACTCGTCGCGGTCGCGATCAATCCGGCCGATCTCAAGATCGACACGTTCCGCGCGAGCGGCGCCGGCGGCCAGCACATCAACAAGACCGATTCGGCGGTACGCATCACCCACCTGCCGACCGGCATCGTCGTCGAATGCCAGGACGACCGCTCCCAGCATCGCAACCGCGCGCAGGCCCTGTCGGTGCTCGCCGCCCGCATCCACGACATGCAGCTGCGCGAGCAGCAGATGCGCGAAGCGGCCACGCGCAAGAGCCTGGTCGGCAGCGGCGACCGCTCGGAGCGCAT
>DAOMOP010000226.1:0-5988 GCA_035444405.1 Rhodocyclaceae bacterium | reverse complement strand
TCCTGGTAGAAGCTCATGCTCTGGCCGAGCATCAGGCGGTGGAAGTTCCAGCGCAGCCGCATCGGGAAGTTGCCCGCCAGCGTCTGGTGCTTGAGCAGGGTCTGCAGCGCCACCAGGGCGGTGCTGCCGAGGATGATCGCGGCGAGCAGCAGCAGCGTGCCGCCCTCGTCGGTCCACAGGCGCGCCGGCTCGACGCGCGCGAGCCAGTCGACGACGCGCCCGAGCATCGCGAACAACAGCGCCTCGAAGGCGCCGATCGCCGCGGTCAGGAGCGTCATCGCGAGGATGTAGGGGCGCGTTCCTTTGGTGCCCGCCCACAGGAAGGCGAAGAAACCGCGCGGCGGCGCGGCCGGGGCATCGGCCGGATAGGGGTCGACGCGTGTCTCGAAGAAGCGGAACAAGGGGTTCTCCGTTGCTGGCCTGCTGCCGCTGCGCTCGTGGCGCGGGCGGCTCCGACATTTTGCCTGAATCACCGCCCGGCGGGACGCCCTCGGGCCGCCGTGGCACGCAAGTTGCTGCGGTGCACACCCGATCCCGGCGGTCGGGCTTCGCCGTCCGCCCGTCGCAGCGTCTGCAAGGAGTCCCCATGGCCGAGACGAAATCCACCTGCTGTTACTGCGGCGTCGGTTGCGGCGTCATCATCGAACACGAGGGCGGGCGCATCACCGGCGTGCGCGGCGACCCCGACCATCCGGCCAACTTCGGTCGTCTGTGCACGAAGGGCGCGACGCTGCATCTCTCCGCCGCCCCCGAGACGCTCGCGGCACGTGCGCAACACCCGGAGCTGCGCACCACGCGCGGGCAGCCGCGCACCGCGGTGGACTGGGACGCCGCGCTCGAGCACGCCGCCGAACGCTTCGCCGCGATCATCCGCGCGCATGGACCCGACGCGGTCGCGTTCTACGGCGCCGGACAGCTTCTCACCGAGGACTACTACGTCTTCAACAAGCTCGCGAAGGGCCTGATCGGCACCAACAACCTCGACACCAACTCGCGCCTGTGCATGTCGAGCGCGGTGGTCGGCTACAAGATGACGCTGGGCGCCGACGCGCCGCCGTGCAGCTACGCCGATTTCGCGATCGCCGACTGCCTGTTCATCGCCGGCAGCAACACTGCGTTCGCGCACCCGATCGCGTTCCGCCGCATCGAGGACGCGCGCGCGGCCAACCCGGCGCTAAAGCTCGTCGTCGTCGATCCGCGCCGCACCGACACCGCCGCGGCCGCCGACCTGCATCTGGCGCTGCTGCCGGGCACCGACATCGCGCTCTACAACGCGATGCTGCACGTGATGCTGTGGGAAGGCTGGATCGACCGCGACTGGATCGACGCGCACACCGAGGGCTTCGACGCGGTCAAGCGCGCGGTGCGCGAATACACGCCGGCGATGGCGGCGACGATCTGCGCTCTGGACCGCCGCGCGATCGAGCGCGCCGCCGAGTGGTTCGCAACGGCCGACGCGACGCTGTCGCTGTACTGCCAGGGCCTCAACCAGTTCTCGTTCGGCAGCCACAACAACGCCGCGCTGATCAACCTGCACCTGGCCACCGGCCACATCGGCCGCCCCGGCGCCGGGCCCTTCTCGCTGACCGGCCAGCCCAACGCAATGGGCGGGCGCGAGGTCGGCGGACTGGCGAACCTGCTCTCCGCGCACCGCGACCTCGCCAACCCTGCCCACCGCGCCGAGGTCGCGGCGTTGTGGGGCGTGGAGCGCGTGCCCGAAAAACCCGGCAAGAGCGCGGTGGAGCTCTTCCGCGCACTCGAGTCGGGCGAGGTCAAGGCGGTGTGGATCGCCTGCACCAACCCGGCGCAGTCGATGCCCGAACAGGCGCTCGTGCATGCGGCGTTGCGCAAGGCCGAGTTCGTCGTCGTGCAGGAAGCCTTCGCGCGCACCGAGACCTGCACCTACGCCGACCTGCTGCTGCCGGCGACGACCTGGGGCGAGAAGGACGGCACCGTGACCAACTCCGAGCGCACCATCAGCCGCGTGCGCGCAGCCGTGCCGCCGCCCGGCGAGGCCCGCCCCGACTGGGCGATCGCGGCCGACTTCGCGCACCGCCTCGGCACACGCCTGGGCAAGGCGGAACTCGCGGCACGCATGTTCCCCTACGCCCGCCCGGAGGAGATCTGGAACGAGCACCGCGAATCGACGCGCGGGCGCGATCTGGACATCACCGGGCTGTCGTACGCGACGCTCGAAGCGCGCGGCCCGCAGCAATGGCCGTTTCCCGAAGGTGCGAGCCAAGGCACGGCGCGCCTCTACGAGGACGGCGTGTTCGCGACGCCGTCGGGCCGTGCGCGCTTCGTCGTCACCGAGCACCGCATCACCGCCGAGTCGACGAGCGCGCGCCACCCGCTGCATCTGACCACCGGGCGGCTGCGCGACCAGTGGCACGGCATGAGCCGCACGGGGCTCGTCGCGCAGCTCTACAGCCACGAGCCGGAGCCGATGCTGCACATGCACCCCGACGATCTGGCGCGGCGCGGGCTGGCCGACGGCGCGCTCGTCAAGGTCAAGAGCAAGCGCGGCGCGATCGTCGTCAAGGCGCTCGCCACCGACAGCGTGCGGCCCGGGCAGTGCTTCCTGCCGATGCACTGGGGCGCCAATGCGATGGGCGGCACCGGCGTGAACGTGCTGATGCCGGGCGACTTCGATCCGCACTCGAAGCAGCCCGAGCTGAAGCATGCGGCCGTGCAGGTCGAGGCGTACACGGCCGGCAAGGCGCTCTTCGCGCTGCGCCGCACGACGAAGGCCGACGACGGCCTGCACCCCGAGCCGCACGCCTTGCTCGCGCGCCTGCGCACGCTCATGCCGCAGCTCGACTTCGCCAGCCTGACGCTGGCCGGCCGCGACGCGCCGGTGGTGGTGCTGAAGGCGCGCGCCGCGGTGCTGTCGCCCGAACTCATCGATGCGCTCGATCAGGCGCTCGGTCTCGACGACCCCGAGCGCGTGCTCTCCTACCAGGACAGCCGTCGCGACGTGGCCAAGCGCGCGCGCGTCGACGGCGACACGCTGGTCGCGGTGCGCCTCGCCGGCGAGACGCGTGCGGCCGAATGGCTCACCGAGCTGACCGTCGCCGGCGCCTGCCCGGCGCCGCTGCGCGGCTGGCTGCTCGCGCCGCTCACGCAGCCGCCGGCCGGGCAGATCTCGCGCGGCAAGGTCGTGTGCAACTGCTTCGACGTCGCCGAGCGCGATATTCGCGCGGCGTTCGAAAGCGGTGAATCACTCGCCACGCTGCAGGCGCGCACCCGTTGCGGCACCAATTGTGGCTCGTGCCTGCCGGAGCTGCGGCGTCTGGCGCAATTGACCGCGGGTTGAGCTGTGCGTGCTTCGGCCGGCCGGCTGAATGCCCGCCGCAGCGCGGCCTGGCCGCTTCAGTCGGCAGCAGGGACCGAGCCCGCTGTCCGCCCCGCCGGCTGCCGTTGCGCCCGTGCCCAATCGATGCTCACGGCATCGACGGCCTGGCAGGCGAGCGTACCGGCCAGTTCGGAGATGATGGGACGGCCGTAGGCGCGATCTTCAAGCCGATACACGGCCACGGTGCAGTCGGTGGGGTGGACGAACCAGCACTCCCGGACGCCCGCCCGCTCGTAGGCGGCGAGCTTGACCGTCTGGTCGTGCGCTGCGGTGGCCGGTGAGAGGACCTCGATCACCCAGTCGGGGGCGCCACGGCAACCGCGCTCGTCGATCTTGGCCGGATCGGCACCGACGCTGAGGTCGGGCTGCACGACGGTGTCGATCGCCGCGTCGGCCTCATCACCACGCGGCAGTCGTACGTCGAAAGGCGCCAGAAAAACCTCGCAGCGACGGCCTTCGAGGGCGTCGGCGATCTGGCGGGCGATCTCCAGCACCAGGCGCTGATGCCCGACCGTCGGGGCGGGCGCCATCAGATAGGCTTCGCCCTCGATCAGTTCATACCTGACGTCCTCCGGCCAGGTGAGGTATTCACCGTAGGTGTGGCGGTACGTGTCGCGCAGTGGCAGGCCCATGTGTCTCTCCGAAGCGGTTGGCGGCTGGCGGCCGACTCACGTCCAAGCATAGCAGCATCGCCGCAGCGACACGCCCTCACCCCATGCCGCATCGCATCACGAACATCTATTCAATAACGCCCAAGTTCGAGGCGTGATGCACCCGCGCGGTGCGCTCTGCCCCGCTCGCGGCGCGCAGATACAGCTTTAATCCATTGAAAACACTCATGCACAACCTCTGGCACATCACTTGCTGTGGCTACTGGAGACGCGGCAGCCGCAGTGCCAACCGGTCACACTGCACCGCAGCAAGACGAATCACCTGAACCCTGGCGCCGGAGGAAATGATGCGCAAACTCAAACTGGTCATGGTCGGCAACGGCATGGCGGGGGTCCGCACCCTCGAGGAGCTGCGGAAGATCGCTCCCGACCTGTACGACATCACGGTCTTCGGCGCCGAACCGCACCCCAACTACAACCGCATCCTGCTCTCGCCGGTGCTCGCCGGCGAGATGACCATCAACGACATCATCCTCAACGACCACGCCTGGTACGCGGACAACGGCATCACGCTGCACTTGGGCAGCACCGTCACCGACATCGACCGCCACAAGCGCGAGGTCGTCGCGACCGGCCCGGACGGCGAGCGCATTGTCGCGCCCTACGACCGGCTGCTGCTCGCCACCGGCTCGAAGCCGTTCATCCTGCCGGTGCCGGGCAACACGCTGCCCGGCGTGATCTCGTATCGCGACATCAAGGACACCGACGAGATGATCGACGCGGCGGCGAAGTACCGCCACGCGGTCGTCATCGGCGCCGGGCTGCTCGGTCTCGAAGCGGCCAACGGCCTCGCGCTGCGCGGCATGGACGTCACCGTCGTGCATATCGCCGACTGGATCATGGAGCGCCAGCTCGACCGCACCGCCGGCAAGATGCTGCAGGCCGCGCTCGAGAAGAAGGGGCTCAAGTTCGCGCTCAACAAGGCGACCGCCGAGCTCGTGCAGGGCGAGTCCGGGCGCGTGTGCGCGCTGCGCTTCAAGGACGGCGAGACGATTCCGGCCGATCTCGTGTGCATGGCCGCCGGCATCCGCCCGAACACCGAGCTCGCCGAGAAGGCGGGCATCCACTGCGAGCGCGGCATCGTCGTCAATGACGCGCTGCAGACCTTTGATCCGCGCGTGTATGCGGTCGGCGAGTGCGCGAACCACCGCGGCACCGCCTACGGGCTGGTCGCGCCGCTGTTCGAGCAGGCCAAGGTGTGCGCGAACCATCTGGCGATGTACGGCATCGGGCGCTATGTGGGTTCGGTCACCAGCACCAAGCTCAAGGTCACCGGCATCGACGTGTTCTCGGCGGGCGACTTCTCCGGCACCGACGGCACCGAGGACATCGTGCTGCACGACCCGGGCCTGGGGCTGTACAAGCGCCTCGTGCTGCGCGACGACAAGCTCGTCGGCGCGGTGCTGTACGGCGACACCAAGGACGGCGCGTGGTATTTCCAGCTGCTCAGGGACGGCCAGAACGTGCACGACTTGCGCGACCACCTCGTGTTCGGCAATGCGCACCTCGGCGATGCCGGCCACAAGGGCAACAACATGGCCGCGGCGATGCCTCTTGATGCCGAGGTGTGCGGCTGCAACGGCGTGTGCAAGGGCACCATCGTCAAGGCGATCAAGGAGCACGGCCTGTTCACGCTCGACGAGGTGCGCAAGCACACCAAGGCGTCGAGCTCCTGCGGCTCGTGCACCGGGCTGGTCGAGCAAATCCTCGCCTCGACGGTGGGCGGCGCCTACGCGCCGGCCGACTCGCACAACAAACCGGTGTGCGGCTGCACCGACCTGTCGCACGGCGAGGTGCGCCGCGCGATCCGCGAGCACAAGCTCTTGTCCGCGCAGCAGGCGATGGACTTCATGGAGTGGCGCACGCCCAACGGCTGTGCGAGCTGCCGCCCGGCGCTCAACTACTACTGCATCTCGACCTGGCCGCACGAGGCCGTCGACGACCCGCAAAGCCGCTTCATCA
>DAOMOP010000225.1:1934-6016 GCA_035444405.1 Rhodocyclaceae bacterium | reverse complement strand
CGCCGCGACTGCTCGCGGTGCTCGATCGTCTGAACCGCTGGCTGTACTCGCCGCGCTCGCTGCTGAACTGGTTCACGCGCCGGCGCCACATGCGCGTCATCCCGCGCAGGCCCGAAGGCGTGGCGGCCGGCCGCCGGCTGCTCAACGGCAGCGGCATCGGCCTCGTCGAGCTCGATGCCGAGGGCGTGCCGTGGCGCATCCGCGAGCTCCTCGCCGACGGACACACGCTCGCCTTCACTCGCGAGGAGGACGCCTCGCGCTGGGATTGACGCGGCGATCAGCCGATCACCCCCAGCGTCACGCCGACCAGCACCAGGTATCGACCCGCCTTGGCGACCGTCACGATGAGCACGAAACTCCACAGCGGCTCGCGCATCACGCCGGCGACGACCGTCAGCGGATCGCCGATGAAAGGCATCCAGCTCAGCAGCAGCGACCACCGGCCGAACCGGTGGTAGTGCGCCTGCGCCTTGTCCAGCTGCCGCCCGCGCACCGGAAACCAGCGTCGAGTGCGGAAATGCTCGAGGTAGCGGCCGAGCAGCCAGTTCACCACCGAGCCGAGCACGTTGCCGACCGTCGCGACCGCGAACAGCGCCCAGACCGGATGCGCGCCGTGGATCAGCAGCCCGACCAGCACCGCCTCGGACTGCAGCGGCAACAGCGTGGCCGCCCCGAAGGCCGACAGGAAAAGCCCGAGATAGGCCGCGGACATTATCGGCGGCGACCGACGTTCGAGCGCCTCGCGCTCCCAGGTCGTCCGCCGGCGCGGCAAGCATGCTGCCGGGCACCGTAGCTGTCGACGGGCGGCAATCTCATGTGCTGCTCGCCGCCGGCTGGCTGTCCCCCAGCCCCAGGCGGCGGGCGAGTCCGAACACGAACACCAGCAGCGCAGGCAGGAAGGTCAGCGTGACGATGGCCGCGCCGAGCAGGCCGAACAGCACGATCGCGCCGACGCCGCGATACAGCTCCGTGCCCTCGCCGGGGATCAGCACCAGCGGCGCGATGCCGCACAGCGTGGTCAGCGTCGTCATCGCGATCGGGCGCAGCCGCGCCTCGATGGCGCCGCCGACCGCTTCGACCAGCGACATGTGCCCGTGCTCGAGGTTGCGGCGCGCCTGGTCGACGATCAGGATCGGGTTGTTCACGACGGTGCCCATCAGGATCAGAAAGCCCAGCATCGTGATCATGTCGAAGGGCTGGGTGAGTGGCGGCAGGCCGGCGAGCGGCAGCAGGGCGCCGACCGCGTTCATCAGCGCGAGCCCGACGATGCCGCCGGCGACCCCCAGCGGGATCGCCGTCATGATGATGAACGGATAGCCCCAGTGGGCGAAGATGGCCACCAGCAGCAGATAGACGATGGCGAGCGCGATGGTGAAATTGCCGCTGAGTGCCGCGCGCGTGCGTTCGAGCTGGTCGCTCGCGCCGGAGATGTCGACGGCGATGTCGCGGCCCAGCTCGCCGGACGCGCGCATCGCCCCGATGAGCTCGCTTTTCACGCGCGCGACGCCGGTCTCGAGCGCCACCTCCTCGGGCGGAATGATGTCCAGCGTGACGGTGCGCCGCCCGTCGACGCGGCGCACCAGGATGGTGTCGGCAAGCTCCTCGATGCGCGCCACGGCCGACAGCGGCAGCGTCGCCCCGCCCGGCGTGCGCAGCAGCAGCCCGGGCACCTGCTCGAGCTGCGGCTCGGCGGCATTGGCGCCGTACAGGTAGATGTCGATCTTGTCGTCGCCGAGGAAGAAGTCGTCGACGTAGGCACCCTCGGTCAGCGCGGCGACGCTGAAGCCGATCGCATCGGCCGACAGCCCGAGCTCGGCCGCGCGGTCCCAGTCGGGCCGGATCTGCACCAGCGGCTGCGCCAGGCTCAGGCTGGACGGCTGGCTGCGGATGCGCGGGTTGTCGAACAGCTCGCGCGCGCGCCGGTCGATGGCGCGCGCGGCCTCGAAAATGCCGACCAGGTCGGGCCCGGAGACGTCGAGGCTGATGCTGCGCGTGCCGGCGTCGTTGCTCGAGATGATCGAGCCCTTGGCAGCGAAGGCGCGCATGCCGGGAAAGCGCTCGTAGTACGCGGTGATGGCGTCCATCAGCGCTTCGATATGGGCCGGATCCACCGTCTCGGAGATGATGCGCAGGCGCGTCGGGTCGTAGCTCAGGTTGATGTAGCGGATCGGCGGCACGGGCGTCTCGCCGCGCTCGAAAGCGCCCGCATCGGCATCGACGTGGGGCATGAAGTAGGCTTCGACCTCGCGCGCGATCTCGCCCATGGTCTCCAGGTTGTAGCCGGGCGGCGGGTTCATCGCTGCGAAGGTCTTGGGCTCCTCGCCTTCGGGCAGGTACTCCGCGGGCGGCGTCAGCAGCGCGATGATCAGCACCGCGGCGCCGACGGTGCCGACCATCACCGCGCCGCGCCGCAACGGTGAGGCGGGCAGCGCGCGCAGCACGCGATTGAGGCGCGGAAAGCGGCCGGCGTCGCCTTCGCGGCGGCCGAAATCCACCCTCGCGCACAGCGTCGGGATCAGCGTGATCGCGACCAGCATCGAGGCGAGGATCGCACCCGAGATCGCGATCGCGACGTCGGAGTAGAGCTGGCCGGCCTCCTCGACGATGAACAGGATCGGCAGGAACACCAGCACGGTGGTCATCGTCGAGGCCAGCACCGCCGGCCACACCTCGCGCACGCCCTGCAGCGCCGCTTCGATGCGGTCCAGTCCGAGGCGGCGGTAGCGCTCGATGTTCTCGAGCACGACGATGCTGTTGTCGATGCTCATGCCGATCGCGAAGGCCACGCCGGCGAGCGAGATCACGTTGATCGTGCGGCCGGTGACCATCAGCGCGATGAAGGCCACCACCGCACACAGCGGGATGCCGATGACGCCGACCAGCGTCGCGCGCACCGAGCGCAGGAACGCGAACATCACCAGCGTCGCGAACACGGCGCCGATGGCGAGGTTGGTCCACACGTTGGCGATCGACGCCTCGACGTAGCGCACGTCGTCCGAGTTGAGCGCCATGTGCATGCCGGCGGGGTGGAGGATGTCGGCGTTGATCGCGTCGACCTCGGCGAGCATCGCGCGCTTGATCTCGATGACGTTCGAGCCGGGCTGGCGGCGCACCGACAGCGCCAGCCGCGGATCGCCGTTGAAGCGGCTGACGTAGCGCGGCCGGGCGTTGCCCTGGCGCACCTCGGCCACCTCGCCCAGGCGCAGGACGCTGTCGCCGTCGCGGCGCAGCACGAGCGCGGCGAGCTCCGCCGGCTCCTGGAAGCGGCCGACCGTGCGCAGCAAATAGCGCCGCTTGCCGGCGGTGACTTCGCCGCCCGAGATGTCCTGGTTGCGCGCCCGGATCGCATCGCGCACATCGGTCAGGCCCAGGCCGCGCTGGGCCAGTGCCTCGGCATCGACGAGCACCTGCAGCTGCCGCTCCAGGCCGCCGAAGACGCGCACCTCGGACACTCCCGCGATGCTCTCCATGCGCGGGCGCACGCGGTCTTCGACGAAGTCCTGCATCAGGCGGACTTCGACCCGGCGCGCGTCGCCTTCGCGCGGACCGATGCTGAAATGCATGAAGGCGTTGGCCGAGAAGGAACTCGCGACGATGCGCGGCTGGTCGACGTTGCGCGGATATCCGGGCACCTGGCTCAGCGCGTTGTTCACCGCGAGCAGCGCCTGCGTGACGTCGACGCCGAACGGGAACTCCAGCTCGATCTCGGCGAAGCCGCTGCCCGCGGTGGCCGTCATGCGCTGCAGGTTGGGCAGGTTGCGCAGGTAACGCTCCTGCTCGATCACGATGTCCTTCTCGATGTCCTGCGGGGTCGCACCCGCCCAGCGGGTCACGACCGAGATCGTGCGCACCTCGAGGTCGGGAATCATCTGCACCGGAATGCGCTCGGCCGCGACGACGCCGAGGATCAGCACGATCAGCGAGACGACGGCGACGAGGATGCCGTGCCGGATGATTTTCGCGAACATCGGCTCAGCCGCCCGTCATGACGACTTCGGCGCCGTTGCGCAGCGTCTCGTTGCCGCGCGTGACGATGCGCTCGCCGCCGCTCAGTCCCTCGGACACGAAGACGCGGCCGCCGG
>DAOMOP010000225.1:0-1904 GCA_035444405.1 Rhodocyclaceae bacterium | reverse complement strand
GCGGTGCAGGCCCCTGTCTCCCGCGGGTTCGGCCACCCACACCGTGACGCGGCCGTCGGGATAGCGGTTGATCGCGTCGCGCGTGACCGACAGCGCGCGACCGTCGCGGACCAGCCGCAGCGTCGCCGACACCGCCATGCCGGGCATCAACCGGCTCCCTTCCGGCGCCCGCGCCCGCAGCAGAAAGGTGCGCGCCCGCGGGTCGGTGACCGGCAGCCACGTCGCAATGCTCGCCGCCTGCTCGCCGGTGCCGGGCACCGCGACCATGAGTGCCGTGTCCGCTCCGAGCAGATCGAAGGCCTGCTGCGGCACCTGGAAATCCAGCATCAGATCGGCGGTGTCGACCAGCGTGAAGACCGCATCGCCGGGCTCGACCCACTGCCCCGCATCGGCCGCGCGCGCGCTGACGATGCCGTCGAACGGCGCATGCAGCGCATGACGGCGCAAGCGCGCCGCCTGCAGGCGCTCGGCGGCGCGCGCCCGCCCCAGCGCGGCCTCGGCGATGCCGACCTCGCTCGCGCGGCGCGCCTGCTCGGTGGCCGGAATGATCCGTCCGCCGCCGACGCTGCGCGCCTGCTCGAGCAGGCGCTGGGCCTCGGCCAGGCGCTTTTCGGCCTCGTGCGTTTCGGCTGCGGCGCGATCATGCTCGAGGCGGGCGAGCTCGTCGTCCAGGCGCAACAAGAGATCGCCCCGGGCGACCCGCGCGCCGATGTCGACCGCACGCTCGCGCACCAGGCCGCCTATCGACACCGACACGTCGACATGCTGTTGCGCCGTGACCGTGCCGTTCAGCGCGATCTCCTCGATCAGCGGACCGCGCTCGACTTCGCCCAGCACCACGCGCGGCCGCTCGGCATGGGCGACCAGCGTCACGAACACGAGCGCCCACCACGCCATGCCCCAGCGCCGCGGGGCGCCCGATACCATTTTCATGCAAACATCCTCGCGTCACCCCCTGTCACCCGATCCTGAGCTATTAGCATCGAACGACGCCCCGGGTCAAACCCGATCCGCGGCCGCCGGGCTTGCACACCGCGGGCTCTCCGGACCGGGCGCCAGCGCCTCGCCACCTGAAGGGGGGACGGCTTCACCGCAAACGTCCATCAGCATTGAGCCGGCCTGCGCGGACGAGTTCAACCAACCCCGACGCCGGCCGCCTCCCGCTCCATCCACCGCACTCGGCAACCGTGCTCGCGAAAGGCGCACAAGGGCGGGCACGGCGACGCACGCCCCCCCTTGTCCGCATCGGAGCCTCACGGCCGTCACGACGGTCGCGCGCGCCACTGTGCGACGAGCCTGCAGGCGAGCTTGCGGGCCTCTTCGAGAAGAAGCGCGGTGGAGGCGACCGCCGCGGCGACGGCCCACTCGTACGGCGCGAGGTCCACCGTATCGAACACGGCCTGCGCCGGCGTCCAATGCACGACGACGACCTGCAGCATGACCACCCCGAAGAGCGCCAGCCACAGCTTGCCGTTGCTGAAGAACTGTCGATTGAAGGCCGAGCGGTGCTCGTTGCGCGCGTTGAAGATGTTGAAGAACTGGAACAGCACGAAGGTGGTGAACGCCAGCGTCATCGCCCGGGCGGTGTCGCCGGAACCCATGGCCCACGTGTACACCCCCAGCGTGCCGACCGCCATGGTCAGTCCGTACAGGGCGATCCGCGAAATGCGCTCAACCGATAGAATCGCGGCGTCGTCGGGCCGCGGCGCCTGCTGCATGATGCCCGGGCGGGCGGGCTCCACGCCGAGCGTCATGGCGGGCGGGCCGTCCATGATGATGTTGACCCACAGGATCTGCACCGCCGTGAACGGCGTGGCCAGGCCCAGGAACGGCGCGCCGAGCACCGTCAGGATCGCGCCGATGTTGGTCGACAGCTGGAAGCGCACGAACTTGACGATGTTCTC
>DAOMOP010000224.1:5426-6057 GCA_035444405.1 Rhodocyclaceae bacterium | reverse complement strand
CGCAGTACATCGCCGACCTGATCTCGTGGGGCGCGATCGGCGCGCGCACGACCGAAAGCCAGGTCCATCGCGAGCTCGCCTCGGGGCTGTCGTGCCCGGTCGGTTTCAAGAACGGCACCGACGGCAACGTCAGGATCGCCGTCGACGCGATCAAGGCCGCGCAGGCGCCGCATCACTTCCTGTCGGTCACCAAGGCCGGCCACTCGGCGATCGTGTCGACGCGCGGCAACGAGGACTGCCACGTGATCCTGCGCGGCGGCAAGAGCACCAACTACGACGCGGAAAGCGTCGACGCCGCGTGCCGCGACCTGGCCGCCGGCGGCGTGCCGGCCAAGGTCATGATCGACTGCTCGCACGCCAACAGTCGCAAGCAGCACCGCCTGCAGATCGACGTTGCGCGCGATGTCGCCGCGCAGCTGGCGGCCGGCGAGGAGCGCATCATCGGTGTGATGGTCGAGTCGCACCTCGTCGAGGGGCGCCAGGACCTGGTGCCGGGCCGGGAGCTCGAGTACGGCAAGAGCATTACCGATGCCTGCATCGGCTGGGAGGACAGCGTGCGGGTGCTGGACGTGCTCGCCGAAGGGGTGCGCAACCGGCGCGTGCAGCGCTCGGCGCAGATGGAGTGAGGCTC
>DAOMOP010000224.1:1855-5382 GCA_035444405.1 Rhodocyclaceae bacterium | reverse complement strand
CCGCCGGCGACCGTGTCGCCGGGGCAGGGCGGCGGTCGGCCGCCCGCGTGCGCAATGTCTTGCGCTTACTTCTTCTGCTCGTCGGTCAGCGTCAGGCCCTTTTCGGTCCAGAACTTCTGGGCGCCTGCGTGGACCGGGGTGACGACGCCGAGCAGCGCATCCTCGACGGTCATCGCCTCGGCGGCCTTCGCGACGGAGTGCATGAACTTCAGCCCGGCCTCCGAATAGACCTCATTGAGCGCCTTGTAGACGGTGTCTTCGTCGAGATGGCGACCGGCCACCCACAGCGCGGCGTCCTGCACGGTGACGACGTCGTAGTCGACGCCCGGATAGGTGCCGGCCGGGATCGTGACCTTGGCGTAGTACGGATGATCCTGCGGCAGGGTGCCTTTCTGCGCGGCCTCGTAGGTCTGCAGCAGACGCACCTTGTTGCTCGAGGCGGCCTGGATCACCGATGCGTTCGGGAAGCCGGCGAACACCCACAGCGCATCGATCTGGCGGTCGCCGAGCGCCGAAGCCCCCTGCGCGTAGCCGATGTACTGCGGGCTGATCTTGTCCCACATGCCCAGGCCCTCGAAGTAACGCTGCGCCGACGCGGCCGCACCGGAGCCGGCCGGCCCGACCGCGACGCTCTTGCCGACCAGCTGGTCCACGCTGGTGATGCCCGAGCCGTCGAGCACGATCAGGTGGGCCGGTGCGCCGTACAGGTACGAGACGGCATGCACGTTGCGGTAGCGGTTGGTGTCGTTGGTGAGCTTGCCGTTGATGCCGAGGTACAGATCGCCCGAATAGACGATGCCGAAGTCGGCGTCGCGCGAATTGACGCGGCGCAGGTTCTCGACCGAGCCGGCCGAGGCCATGTTCGAGACTTCGATGCCCTCGAGGTTGCGCGACATCAGCGTCGAGATGCCGTTCGAGAAGAACTGGAAGGTGCCGCCGTCCGGGCCGCCCGAGAAGGCGAGACGCTGCGTCTGCGCTTCGGCGACCGGCGAGGCGGTGAGGGTCGCGGCGGCGAGGGCGGCGACGGCGAAGCTGCCCAGCGTGGCAGGCAGTCTGAACATCTTGCTGAGAGTCATTTAAGAGGTCTCCTCTTTGGTTGGTGAAACGTCGATGTGAGCAACGTGCTGCACATCCGGACGGTCACTCACGTACGGTGAGGACCGGAATCCTGGCGCCGCGAACGACTTTCTCGGCGGTCGAGCCGACGACCAGCTTCTCGATGCCGGTGCGCCCGTGCGTGCCCATCACGATGAGGTCCGCGTCGAGCTTGTCGGCCTGCGCGAGAATCGCGTCGGCGCCCTTGCCGACGACGATTTCGGTGGCCGTGTCCAGCCCTGCGAAGTGCTTGCTGCAGAACGTGCGCATGTCCTCGACCGCGTGGCGCTCGACCTCGCGAATCACCGTATCGATGACTTCGGACGGCAGGTAGCGGCTGCGCTTGTCGGCGAGCTCGGTGATCACGTGCAGCACGACGAGCTTGGCATCGGCCAGGCCGGCCAGGGTGCGCGCCATGTCGCAGGCACGCTCGGAACCCTCGGAAAAGTCGGTTGCGAACAGGATCGTCTTGATTTCGGCCATTTGAGTTCGTCCTCTCTGGGTGTCCGGCCTCACGCGGCCGCAACGGTTTGCTTGACGGTGGCGGCGTCGCGCTGCAGCCACCAGGTCAGCGCGACCAGTGCCACGCCGAGGGCGTCGGTGACGAAGCCCGGCCAGTAGAGCAGGAAGGTCGCGGCGCCGAGCACGAGCCATTCGTGGATGCGCGTGCTGCGACGCAGGAAGCCCATCGCGAACGCGCCGAACGCGATCGTGCCCAAGGTGGCCGAGAAGAACGCCGTGAAGATCTCGAATGCGCTGCCGTCGAGCAGGATGGCCGGCACGTACGCGAACAGGATCGGCATCACGTAGAGCATCTTCGCGAACTTGAACGAGGTCCAGCCGGTCTTCCACGGGTCGGATCCGGCGATCGCGGCGCCCGCGTAGGCAGCGACGCACACCGGCGGCGTGATGTTCGAGTCCTGCGACAGCCAGTACACGATCATGTGGGCGCCGATCACGGCGACGCCGAGCTCGCCCAGCGCCGGGACCGCGAGCACCGCGACGATCAGGTAGGACGCGGTCACCGGCACCCCCATGCCGAGCACCAGCGAGGCGATCGCCACCAGGACCAGCGCCAGCATCAGGTTGCCGCCTGCCATCGAGATCACCAGATCCGAGAATTTCAGGCCCATGCCGGTCAGCGAGATGACGCCGACGATCACGCCGATCACGCCGACCGTCGCGCCGATGATCAGCGTGTTGCGCGCACCGACCTGGATCGCGTCCCAGATCTCGCGCGGCCCCATACGGGTGTCCTTGTGCACCCAGCTCACCGCGATGCACGACAGCGTCGCCCAGAACGCCGCATTGCCCGGTGAGCGGCCCATCAGCATCAGGGCCGTGATGATGACCAGCGGCAGCGCAAAGAACCAGCCGTGCTTGAGCACGTGCTTCCAGTGCGGCAGCTCCTCGCCCTGGATGCCGACAAGCCCGTGCTTCTTGGCCTCGAAATGCACCATGCAGAACACCGCGAGGAAGTACAGCAGCGCCGGGCCGAGCGACAGGATCATGATCTCGGAGTAGGGAATGCCGGTCAGCTCGGCCATCAGAAAGCCGCCCGCCCCCATGATCGGCGGCAGGAACGCCCCGCCGATCGAGGCGGCCGGCTCGATCGCGCCGGCGACATGCGGCTTGAAGCCGGCACGCTTCATCATCGGGATCGTGAAGGCGCCCGACGACACGGTGTTCGCGATCGCGCTGCCCGACACCGAGCCGAACAGTGCCGACGAGATCACCGCGACCTTGGCGGGCCCGCCGGTCGAACGCCCGGCCAGCGCCAGCGGCAGGTCGATGAAGAAGCGCCCCGCTCCCGACTTCTGCAGGAAGGCACCGAAGAAGATGAACAGGATCACGTAGGTCGCGAGCACGCTCGCCATCACGCCGAACACGCCGTTGGTGGTGATGAACAGGGCCGTGGCGAGGCGCTCGAAGGTGAAGCCGCGGTGCGCGAACAGCTCCGGCAGATAGGGGCCGAACAGGCCGAAGGCGAGCATGCCGATGCCGATCAGCGTGATCGACCAGCCGAGCACGCGGCGGCAGACCTCCAGCGACAGCACCAGGCCGATCACGCTGACCAGCTTGTCGAGCTGGTTTTCGGCGCCGGCGCGGTAGTTCAGCGCCTCGAACTGGCTGATCCAGTACAGCACGGCGCCGGCCATCACCACCGCCATGATCACGTCGCTGGCGGTCGGCGAATGGCGGACGCGGCGCGCGAGCCACTGGTCGAGCGGCAGCAGGGCCGCCGCGAACGGGATGACGAGCAGCAGCGCGATGCGCAGATTGCCGAAGTCGTTCGCGAACGCCTCGGCCAGGCCGTCGTACTCCCACGTCTCGCGGAACATCGTGATCTGGTCGTAGAACGCCGTGGGCGAGTCGAACACGAGGAACGAGCTCGCCGCAACCGACAGCAGTGCGCCGGAGATCAGCGACAT
>DAOMOP010000224.1:0-1845 GCA_035444405.1 Rhodocyclaceae bacterium | reverse complement strand
GGGCGCGCCGGCCGGATCGGGCGCGCCGGCCGGAAAGAAACGCGCCAGCGACATCGCGGCGACCGCCGTGCGGCTGCCGGCCGGATAGAGCAGGAACACCAGCACGAACGTGATCAGCACGTACACGCCGAGGTGATACTGCGTGCCGAGGGCCTGATAGCCGGCCCCGTAGAAATAGATCAACACCATCGCCGCCGACAGCAGCGAGGTCAGCCACAGCCACGGACCGGCGACACGCCGCTCGGTCTTGGCGTCCTTCTCCATCAGTTCCTGGATCTTCTTGCGCTCGTCTTCGCTGAGTGCGTCGAGCGACGTGTCGGAATCGGCCATTGCTCCTCCTGCCTGGGGCACCTGAATGCGCTGCTTGTAGGGGCGGCCCGCGCGCCGGGCGCCAGCCGTGCAGCTACTGTGTTCAGATTAGGTCGCCGAGGCCGGCGGGACAATTGTGGATATTCCCAAGGGGGATTCCCGAGGGGATGGGTGACGGGAGGGGTGATGGGATGGGGTGGGCGCGCGTGGAGCGGCAGGCGATCCGTGCGGGCGATGGCAGCAGGGCTGACCGTGCCGCTCGATGGCGTCACGGCGCTTCCGATCGCCCATCACCGTTCAAGCATTCTTGCCCTTCTGCCACAGCACGTCGCCGCGCCCGCCGGCGCGGTTCAGTGCGCGCCCGAGCACGAACAACAGGTCGGAGAGGCGGTTCAGATACTGCCGCGGGCCGTCATTGACCGCTTCGGCGGCCGCCAGCGACACCAGCGCGCGTTCGGCGCGCCGGCACACGGTGCGCGCAAGGTGTGCGACGGCGGCCGGACGCGTGCCGCCGGGCAGGATGAAATCCTTGAGCGGCTCGAGCGGCTCGTTGAGGCGGTCGAGCTCGTGCTCGAGCTTGTCGACCTGCTTCGCGCTGATCATGCTCATGCCCGGAATGCACACCTCGCCACCGAGGTCGAACAAATCGTGCTGCACGTCGGTGAGCAGTGCGCGCATGTCGTCGGGTAACGCCTCGGTGAGCAGCAGGCCGACCACCGCATTGAGCTCGTCGACCTCGCCGAGGGCGTGAATGCGCAGGCTGTCCTTGGAGACGCGGCTGCCGTCGCCCAGGCCGGTGGTGCCGGCGTCGCCGGTGCGGGTGTAGATCTTGGAAAGACGGTGTCCCATTTCTCAGGCTTCTCCGCAGGGTGGAGCGCCGATTATAGGCGAACGCGCCCGCGCTGCCGCGGCCGGCGGGCGCGGGCGCTCATGCTAAACTGCAACGCTCGCCGGGCATTCCGGCCTCTCGACCCGTCCGACTCCGAATACCCATGAAAAGCGCCGAAATCCGCACGAAATTCCTCGAGTTCTTCGCCTCGAAGGGTCATCAGGTCGTCGCCTCGTCGTCGCTGGTGCCGCACGACGATCCGACGCTGCTGTTCACCAACGCCGGCATGAACCAGTTCAAGGACGTCTTTCTCGGCTTCGACAAGCGGCCCTACACGCGCGCGGCGACCTCGCAGAAGTGCGTGCGCGCCGGCGGCAAGCACAACGACCTCGAGAACGTCGGCTACACCGCGCGCCACCACACCTTCTTCGAGATGCTCGGCAACTTCTCGTTCGGCGACTACTTCAAGCGCGACGCGATCGGCTACGCGTGGGAGCTCTTGACCGAGGTGTTCCGCCTGCCGGCCGACAAACTGTGGGTGACCGTCTATGCCGAGGACGACGAGGCCTACGACATCTGGACGAAGGAAGTCGGCGTGCCGGCCGAGCGCGTCGTGCGCATCGGCGACAACAAGGGCGCGCGCTACGCCTCCGACAACTTCTGGATGATGGGCGACACCGGCCCGTGCGGCCCGTGCAGCGAGATCT
>DAOMOP010000223.1:0-6060 GCA_035444405.1 Rhodocyclaceae bacterium | reverse complement strand
GACCTCGGCGCGCATGCCGCCGAACTGGTCCGGCGCGCCGCGCACCAGACGCGCCGTCGTCAGCGCGGCGGCGCGGCGCGGGCCGTGGCGGCGGCGCTGCACGAGCATCCACAGAAAGGCCGCCGGCGGCGCGGTAAGCAGGATCGCCAGCGGCAGCGGCACATCGAGAGCGAGCTCGACCGCGACCGCCGCCGCGAATACCGCCAGCACCAGCGCGAGAAAACGCAGGATCGTGCGCGCGCCGTGCGGCGGGCGCGCGAGCGGGCCGACCATCGAGGCGAGCTGGCGCGGCGCGGTGGCGCGATCCCACAGCCAGCCGAACGCGATCAGCATCGTCATCGTGACGATGCCCCACGGCAGCACCGCCCACCAGCGCAGCTCCGGCAGGATGGACAGGATCAGCGCCAGCGTGAGGGTCAGCGGCGAGCCGAGCGGCGCAGTCGCAAAGCCGCGGATCATCGCCGTGAACATGCGCCGCGTGCGCACGTCGCGGATCACCGCGTGGCCGCCGGCGGCCGCCAGCGTGTTGGCCCGGCGCACCATCACGCCGAGCAGGTTCAGCACCGCCATGTTGAGCAGCATGCCGATCAGGTACGAGCCGCTGGCGAGCGTCAGGTAGCGCTTGGCCGGCGGCTGGTTGATGATGACTTCGCCACAGCGGCGCACCAGCGGCGAGGTCGCCGCCGCCTCGCGCAGAAAGGACAGCGCGGCGAGAAAGGTCGCGAACCACGCGGCGCGGTTGAAGGCGAGGAACAGGCTCGCCGCCGGGTCGGGCGAGAACCACGGCAGCACCGCCAGCACGCCGCCGGCGACGCTCAGGATCAGGCGCGGGATGCGCGTGAGGCGCGGCCATTCGGTGACGATGTAGAGCGCGAGCAGCACGTGGCCCACGAGCGCGAGCGGCACCCAGCCGGCGAGCTGGTAGGCGAGCGTGAGCACCATCACGGCGGGCAGCAGCGCCGGCCGCGCATGCGCCCAGGCGGACGCGCTGGTCAGCGATCGCGACGGATGCGCAACGGCCCCGTCGGCGCGGGCCTGCGGCTCGTCGGGCATCAGCTTCTCCGCCCCCCGGCGGTCCGGAGTCGCGTGCAGCGGCAGGCGCTACGCCGGCTCCACGCCGACATGGCGCCCGTGGAGTCACGATGTCCACACGGCGCCGACTCCGCCACGCTGCGTACGCGATCGGCCCGCGCCGGCGCTGCCGGTCGGCACTTCGCCGCGCCACCACGGGGCGCTCGCAGGTCTGTGCACCGCACTCGCCCGCCATGCGCCCCCTGCGCACGTGCGCCCATCAATACCCCCGCTCGAGATCGACGATGCCGCTGATCGCCTCGCCCGCCTCGAGCGCGCGGATCTTCGCGGCGATCTGCGCGATCGTCGCCTCGCGCAGCGTGCGTGCGGCGATGTGCGGCGTGATCGTGACCTGCGGCCGGCTCCAGTACGGGTGCGCGGGCGGCAGCGGCTCCTCGCGGAACACGTCGAGCACCGCGCGGCGCACATGGCCGTCGTCGATCGCGGCGAGCAGATCCTCATCGACGACGTGCTCGCCGCGGCCGACGTTGATCAGCACCGCGTCGGGCTTCAGCTGCGCAAGCAGCGCGTGGTCGATCAGGTCGCGCGTCGCGTCGGTGAGCGGCAGCGTGTTGACGAGGATGCGCGTGCGCGCGAGGAAGTCGCCGAGCCGCTCGCGCCCGGCAAACACCTCGACGCCGGCCAGCGTGTCCGCGCTGCGCGCCCAGCCGGCCACCGGGTAGTCGAGCGCGGCGAGCGTCGCCGCGACACGCCGGCCGATCACACCGAGCCCGAGCACGCCGATGGGCCACTCGCCACGCTCGATCGGGCGCAGGATCTTCCACGCGCGCCGCGCCTGCTGTTCGCGGTAGCGGGCGAGATCGCGCGTCTCCTCGACGACGTGATAGGCGACGTATTCGGCCATCTGCGCGGCCATGCCGGCGTCCTCGAGGCGCACCACCGGGATGCCGCGCGGCAGGTTGGGCACCTGCAGCAGGCCGTCGACGCCGGCGCCGAGGTTGAACACCGCCTTCAGGCGCCGCTCGCGCTCGAACAGCACCGCCGGCGGCTGCCACACGATCGCGTAGTCGGCGTCGCATGCCGGCGTGTCGGCCGACCACACCACCACTTCCGCGTCGGGCAGCTGTTCGCGGATCAGCGCCGTCCAGCGCTCGGCCTTGGGGTCGCCTGCTACGAAAAGCACTTTCATGATGTCGAGTCCTCGTGTTCCGAATCCGCGACGGTCGCGGCGCCCGCCGTGCATGCGTACGGCCGGGCAGCGCCGCCGGCTTCGATCAAGCGGCGTTGCGCAGCCTGCCGAAGCGCGCGAGGTGCGTCAAGGTCGAGCCGAACAGCTTCTCGATCGCGAACAGGCGCTTGAACTGGTGGCTGACGTCGAGCTCG
This sequence comes from Rhodocyclaceae bacterium, assembly GCA_035444405.1. GTDB lineage: Bacteria > Pseudomonadota > Gammaproteobacteria > Burkholderiales > Rhodocyclaceae > DAOMOP01. The sequence continues at coordinate 3,645 of DAOMOP010000223.1, read as the reverse complement.
TCGGTCACCCCCATGCCGCCGTGAATCTGCACCGCCTGCTGGCCGACGAAGCGGCACGCCTCGCCGATCACGACCTTGGCGGCCGACAGCGCGGTGGCACGCGCGCGCGCGTCGGTGTCGGCGGCACGCACCGCGGCGAGATAGGCCATCGACAGCGCCTGCTCGCGGTGGATCTGCATGTCGGCCATGCGGTGCTGCAGGGCCTGGAACTTGCCGATCGGCTGGCCGAACTGCTTGCGCGTGCGCGCATACTCGATCGTCGTCGCGAGCGCGCGGTCGATCACGCCGGTGGCCTCGGCGCACAGCGCGGCGAGGCCGAGATCGAGCACGGCGGCGAGCTCGGCCGCGACATCGGCACCGTCCGCACCAAGGCGCGCGGTGGCCGGCACATGCACGTTGTCCAGATGCACGTCGGCGGCGCGGTGGCCATCGAAGGTCGGATAGCTCGACAGCCGCAGGCCCGGCGTGTCGCGGCGCACCGCGAAGAGCGCCAGCCCCTCGCCGTCGAGCTGCGCGCTGACGAGCAACAGCCCCGCATGCGGCGCGCCATAGACGACCGCCTTGCGCCCGGACAGCAGGTAGCCGCTGCCCACGCGCGACGCGCGCGCGTCGACCGCGAGCGGGTCGTCGCGGGTGGCCGGCTCATCGTGCGCGAGCGCGGCGATCAGCTCACCGGCACCCATCGGCGCGAGCCACTCGGCCCGCTGCGCGGCATTGCCGAGACGCGCGATCGCGCTGGTCGCGAGCACCGCGCTGGGCAGATACGGCTCGACCACCAGCCCCTCGCCGAGCGCGGTCATCACCAGCAGCGTCTCGACCGGGCCGGCACCGAGGCCGCCGTCGTCTTCCGGGATCAGCAGCGCCAGCAGCCCGAGCTCGGCCAGCGTCTTCCACGCCGACTCGCTGATGCCGGGCTCGGCTGCCGCGATGCGCCGCCGCGTCTCGAAATCGTACTCGCGCTCGATGAAGCGGCGCGTCGTGTCGAGCAGCATGGTCTGCTCTTCGGTGAATGCAAAGTCCATCCGGATGACTCCTTACAGGCCCAGAATCATCTGGGCGATGATGTTGCGCTGGATCTCGTTCGAACCGCCGTAGATCGACAGCTTGCGCAGGTTCAGGTACTGCACGGTCGGCGTCGTCGCGTACGCGGGGCCGGCCAGATCGCCCTGATAGCCGGCCGCGGCGATCGCGGCGCGCACGTCCGGCAGCGCATACAGGCCGACCGCCTCGGTCATCAGCTCGACGATGCCCTGCTGGATCTCGCTGCCGCGGATCTTCAGGATCGACGCCTCCGGGCCCGGCGCGCGGCCTTCGGCCTCGCCGGAGAGCACGCGCAAATTGGTGATCTCGAGCGCCATCAGCTCGATCTCGAGCTGCGACACGCGCGCGGCGAACAGCGGATCGTCGAGCAGCGGCCGGCCGTTGCGGCGCTCGGCGCACGCGATACGCTTGAGCCGCGCGAGCTCGCGCTTGGCGATGCCGATGCCGGCGATGTTGGTGCGCTCGTGGCCGAGCAGGAACTTCGCGTAGGTCCAGCCCTTGTTCTCCTCGCCGACGAGGTTCTCCACCGGCACGCGCACGTCCTCGAAGAACACTTCGTTGACCTCGTGCGTGCCGTCCATCGTGATGATCGGGCGCACCGTGATGCCGTGGCTCTTCATGTCGATGAGCAGGAACGAGATGCCGCGCTGCGGCTTCGCGTCCGGGTCGGTGCGCACCAGGCAGAAGATCCAGTCGGCGTACTGGCCCTGCGTGGTCCAGGTTTTCTGGCCGTTGACGACGTAGTGCTCGCCGTCGCGCAGCGCGCGCGTCTTGACCGACGCGAGATCCGAACCCGAGCCCGGCTCCGAGGAGCCCTGGCACCACCACTCGTCGCCGGACAGGATCTTGGGCAGGAAGCGCTCCTGCTGCGCGGAGTTGCCAAAGGCCATGATCACCGGCGCGACCATCTTGAGGCCGAACGGCACCAGCCGCGGCGCGCCGGCGAGCGCGCAAGCCTCGTCGAACAGGTATTGCTGCACCGCGTTCCAGCCGGTGCCGCCGTGCGCCTTGGGCCACGACGGGCCGCCCCAGCCGCGCGCGTGCAGCGCCTTTTGCCAGCACAGGTAATCGTCGCGCTCGAGATGCTGGCCGTTGAGCACCTTGTGGCGCACCGCAGCGGGCAGGTGCTCGGTCAGGAAAGCGTTGACTTCGTCGCGGAAGGCGATTTCGTCGGCAGTGAAGTTCAGATCCATGAGAGCCTCGTTTCGTCTGCTGTGCAGACACATAGATTGACAGGCAGACGTCAGAATAACGGACGCGCCGGAACTTTGCAATCCTCGCGGGACGTTCTCCTCACCTGGAAAAGTGGCATTCTGCACGCTGCGGGGATTGCCGGCAGCGCGGCATGCGCGCTAAGATATTTGCAGAATCAATGTCTGCATAGTGGAATTCACATGATCAAGACCGATACCCTCGCTCACGGCGGACGCGGACGCATCGCCGTGCTGATGCTGGACAACCCGCCGGTCAACGGCCTCGGCCATGCGCTGCGCAGCGGCCTCGTCGAAGGCGACGCGGCCGTGACCGGCATCATCGTCACCGGCGCCGGCCGGCTCTTCTGCGGCGGCGCCGACGTGCGCGAGTTCGGCACGCCGCGCTCGACCGCGAAGCCGGATCTGCGCGACGTGCTCGCGCGGCTTTTCCGCTGCACGAAGCCGGTCGTCGCGGCACTGAACGGTGCGGCCTTCGGCGGCGGGCTCGAGCTCGCGATGGCGTGCCACTACCGCGTGGCCGACGCGCGCGCGCAGATGGCGCTGCCCGAGGTCAATCTCGGCCTGATCCCGGGCGCCTGGGGCACGCAGATGCTGCCGCGCCTGACCGGCATCGAACGCGCGACGGCGATGGTCACCGACGGGAGGCCGGTCGACGCCTCCGCGGCGCTGCAAGCCGGGCTCGTCGACCGTGTCGCGGCCGGCGCGCTGATCGACGAGGCGGCCGCGCTGCTCGCCGAAGTGGCCGGCCGAGCGGGCCACCCTGACGTGCGAAAGCGCGAGCCCGTCCCGCCGGCCGGCGACGTGCAGGCGTGGTTCGCGGCGCGCCGCGCCGAGCTCGAGCAGCGCTCTCCCGGCTGCCCGGCGCCACTCGCCGCGCTCGAGTGCCTCGCGCTCGCGCTCGCGCTGCCCTTCGACGAGGCCGTCGCGCGCGAGCGCGCGCACTTCGTCGCGCTGATGGCCTCGCCCGAATCGCACGCGCTGCGCCACGTGTTCTTCGCCGAGCGCGACGCCGCGCGCGTGCCCGACCGGCGTCCGGCCGCGCTGCGCCCCGCCGTCGAGCTCGTCGCCCCCGCCGCGCCGGGCCCGGCGTGGACGAGCATCACAGCCGCACTGCAGAAGTCGCCGACGGCCGACCCCGATGCGCCACGCCTGCGCGTCGAGAGCGTTTCGGAGCAGACGGCCGCCGACGGAACGACGCGCATCGTGCACTGCCGCTTCCGGCTTTCCGGCGAGGAGGTTGCCGTGCCCGCCGCGGTCGTGGTGCGCGACGGGCGGATCGTTGCGGCGGGCGATGCGGCTGCGGTGGCCGCGCCGGCCGGATTGCCGGTGATCCACGTCCCCGACGGCACGATTCTGCCCGGCCTCATCGATCTGCACTTCCACATCGAGG
>DAOMOP010000222.1:0-6089 GCA_035444405.1 Rhodocyclaceae bacterium | reverse complement strand
AATCAAGGCCATGTTCGACAGCGGCTCGCCGCCGAAGAACACCACGTTGTAGCGCGGCTGGTCGGGCGACTCGCGCAGCAACATCTCGATCGACTTGACCGCCGTCTCGTAGGCCATCTTCTTGCCGTTGATCGGCGTCGCGAGGTCCTCCTTGTAGCAATAGGTGCAGCTCAGGTTGCAGCCGGTATTGACGTTCAGCACCACCGTCGTCAGCGGAAACTTCGTGACCGCCTGCGGCAGCGGGTTGATGCGCGCCGTGCCTGCACTGTCGCCGATGATCTCGAGCGCGCGCAGCTCCTCGATCACCTCGAGCACGTCATCGACCGGGTAATCGGCCGACAGCTGCGCCTTCAGCATCGCGGCGCTGACCTCTTCGTGCCGGTCGAACACCGCGAGCACGGCACGGCTGAGCGCATCGAGCTCGAACAGGCTGCTGCTCGGAATGTGAAACAGCATCTGCCGCGCGTCGACCTCGACGCGATGCAGATTCGGCTTCACCAATGTCATCGTTCCCATGATCACCTCGCAGCTGTGTCGGGTCGTCGCGACGGCGTCAGTCGAGCACGCGGCGCACGAAATCGGGCACTGCCACGAGCAGGTGCCCGTGGCCCGTCACCGCCTCGGCGCCGGCGCCCACCGTCGCGACAACGGAGAGATTGCCGCCGTTGTTGGCCGATTTCCTGCGCTGCGGGTTCGGACCGGCGTCACCCGGCGTGAACACGCCGTCGGCATCGATGCTGCCGGCGAATTCGTGATCCTTCTCCTCCGCGGCCGCCTCGTCGAACGGCGCGATCGCCCAGGTCGCCGGCATGTAGCCCAGCCGCAGATCGTCGTCGGTGCCGGCCTCGCCGTCCGGACCTGCCGCGTAGCCGACGGCGCGATAGGCCACACGCACCTTCTCCATCTGCACGTCGCCCGGCCCACCGAAACGGGACACCGCGTTGGCCGGCGAGACATCGACCCGCGCGACGCGATCGTAGACCGCCAGCAGCCCCGCCCCGGTCGCCCGGCCGACGCTGACATCACGCATGCCGGCCGCCCCGTTGGCCTGCGCGCGCACGGTGATGCGATCGGCGCTGCGCGACAGCACGTCGAGCACGCGCACGCCCTTGCCCAGCGACACCGAGCCATTGAGCCGGCTGCCGACGATGGTGAGCGTCTGCGCCTCGCCGGCGCGCAGATGCGCGGGCATCACCGCGAGCACCTGCGAGGCCGAGCCTTCCTTGACGGCGCGCAGCTCGCCGCCGATCTCGCGCGAAGAACGCACGAAGAGCCGGCCGCTCATCGCGCCCCCCTTCGGATCGGCCGCCAGCACCTGGCGCATCGCCACGCCATCGATGTTCAGATTGCCGCGCCATTCGTAGCCGGTATAGACGGTGGCCGTGCCGCTTCCGCTCATCGGCGAGCCGTCGGCGTAGCGTCCGTCGATGCGCAGCTCGAAGCGATCGGCTCCGGCCGGTGCGGCAATCATGCGCGCATCGAACTCGCCCTTGCCCGGCACATAACCGAGCAAGCGCCACGAACCGCCGAGCTGGGGCTTGGCCGCCTGCTGCCAGTCTCGCCACGCCTGCGAATCGAACGGGTAATCCTTTGCGAGCTGCGGCACCGTCTCGTTGAGCGCGAGCTGCATCCACGGGCGGTCACGCGACATCGCGTGCAGCTCCAGGGTCGGATGCTGCCCCATGTGGAAGTGCACGAGCAGATTCCATTCGGCCTCGCTGCGCCGCTGCAGCCCGAAGCGCGCACCCGAATGACAGCGCGCGCACATTTCGGCGTAGGCCTCGCCGACCTCCTCGACCCGATTGGTGTCCTGCTCGAGCAGATAGCGGTAAGGCGCCGCTTCGGACGGCGCGAGGCCCTGGGTGTCGGCGAGATACTTGATCACCGCGCGTTTTTCGGCCGCCGGCAGCTTCAGCGAACGCAGATGCTCCATCCGGTTCAGCGTCATCTGCCACCCTTCCGGCGTCTTGCGCTGCTCGCTGATGCGCGAGAACTTGCCGCTCGCGCCATCCTCGGTATGACAGGTGAGGCAATTCGCCCGGATGATGCTCCTGCCGTCGAGCTCCGCCGCAAGCACGGATGTGCTCAGCGCGCCTGACAGGGCCAGCGCACCCGCCCCGAGCATCGCGCGGATAGAGTTTTTCTTGATCAAAGCCATCGCTCCTTCCTGTGTGGTGTGGTGCTGTTCTGGCCCCTGGACTGGATGACGCACCGATTGCGTGCGCCTTCCACCCCTTGAGCATGTAGGGCAACTTACAGCGGCGATGTAAATGAAGTTGAGGCGATTTGTGCAAAGTTGTGCTCAGATGTAAACGGGCGCACAAGAAGGTGCGCGCAAGGACTCGACGCCGGCGCCGTGTCGCGCCGCGCCGCGTTGATCGCCTACCCGATTTCGGGTAATCATGCGCGCTGGCAGCGGAACCACCTCGCGCCCCGCCCCCCATCCATCACGAGATGCACGCAAGATGTCGAGAGAATCCGTCCGCAGCCCGCACATCATGATCATCGAGGACGACTTGGCGTCCCGCTCCCTGCTCGCGAGCTACTTCGAGAAGGAGGGCTACCACGTCAGCGAATCGGAGAAGGCCGACGACCTGACGCAGCGCGTCGAGCGGGACGAGATCGACCTGATCCTCCTGGACATCAACCTTCCAGGCAAGGACGGCCTGACGCTGACGCGCGAGCTGCGCGCGGCCTCCAAGGTCGGCATCATCCTCGTCACGGCCAAGGGCGACGAGATCGACCGCATCGTCGGGCTCGAGCTCGGCGCCGACGACTATGTCACCAAGCCCTTCAATCCGCGCGAGCTGCTGGTGCGGGCAAAGAACCTGCTGTGGCGCGTGGCCGATTCGCGCACCGCGGAGCAGCACGCGTCCGAGCACGCGAGCTGGCGCTTCGAGGGCTGGCGGCTCGATGCGCACAAGCGCCAGCTCACCGGCCCGCAGGGTCAGTACGAGCGGCTTCCCCAGGGCGAATTCAAACTGCTGCAGGCACTGATCACGCACGCGGGGCAGGTGCTGTCGCGCGACCAGCTGATGGACGCGATTCACGACCGCGAATGGACACCGAACGACCGATCGATAGACGTGCTCGTCGGACGGCTGCGCCGCAAGCTCAACGACAACCCCGCGACGCCGCATTTCATCCTGACCGCGCACGGCGCCGGCTACATCTTCGCGGGCGAGCTCGACTGAAGCGAACATGCCCGCCGGCACACTCCGCATCCTCAAGCGGCTGCACCAGGGCCGCGCATGCTCGGTGAGTCGCGCCGAGATGCCGGGCCGTGCCGAGGCGGTGATCATCAAGCAGCTGTACCGCAGCCTGTGCTCGCCCGAGCAGCTGAGCCGCCTGCAGCACGAGTACGAGATCCTGCGCCCGCTCGACATCAGCGGGGTGATCAAGCCGCTCGAGATGCTGGAGCTCGAACGCGGCCCGGCCATCGTGTTCGCCGACCACGGCGGGCGCTCGCTGCGGCATCTGATCATCAGCGGCGATCAGGACTGGCCCGACTGGCTGGCCATCATGGCCCGCGTGGCCGAAGTGCTCGGGCGCCTGCACGAGGCGCGCATCACGCACAAGCAGGTGAGCCCCGATCACATACTGGTGAACGTCGACAGCGGCGAACCCGAGCTGATCGATTTTTCGCTCAGCACGCGACTGAGCCGCGAGCAGGCGAGCTGGAACACGCCGCAGCTCGCCACCCGTGCGCTGCCCTACATCGCCCCGGAGCAGACCGGGCGCATCAACCGCGCGATCGACTACCGCACCGACTACTACAGCTTCGGCGCGACGCTGTACGAGCTGCTGACCGGCCATCCGCCGTTCTCGGGCGAGGAGTCGCTCGAGCTCGTGCACTGCCACATCGCGCGACAACCGGTGGCACCGCACCTGGTCAATCGCACGCTGCCGGCGATGGTGTCCGAGATCGTGCTGAAGCTGCTCGCCAAGGATGCCGCGCAACGCTATCAGTCGGCGGTTGGGCTCGTTCACGATCTCGAGCGCTGCCTCGACCAATGGCGACGGCACGGCCGCATCGACCGGTTCGCCGTCGGCACGCACGACGTTTCGGCACGCTTCCAGGTGCCGCAAAAACTCTACGGCCGCGAGGACATGCTCGAGCGGCTGACGGCGAACTACAAAGGGTGTGCGTCGGGCGGACAGTCGCTGGTGCTGATCAGCGGCTACACCGGGGTCGGCAAGTCCAGCCTGGTGCACGAGCTGCGCCAGTACATCAACGAGCACGAAGGCCGTTTCAGCAGCGGCAAGTTCGATCAGTTCCGCCGCAACCGCCCCTACTTCGCGATTCTGCAGGCCTTGCAGGGTCTGGTGCGCCAGCTGCTGGCCGAACCGGAGGAGCGTGTCGCGGCGTGGCGAAATCGCCTCCATGCCGAGCTCGGCAGCAACATGCCGGCACTGCTGAAACTGATTCCCGAGCTCGCTCCGATCGTCGGCGAGCTCACCGGGCCGGCCGAGCGCCCCCCGCTCGACGAGCAAGGGCGCTTTCGTGTGTTCGCGCAGCTGCTCGGCGTGTTTGCGCAGCCAGGCAGCCCGCTGGTGCTGTTTCTGGACGATCTGCAATGGGCCGACCTCGCATCGCTGCAGCTGCTCGAGTCGCTCGCCCGCATGCCGTGCCTGCCCCACCTGATGCTGGTCGGCAGCTACCGCGACCATGAGCTGCATGCCGGGCACGCGCTGCCGCCGACGCTGCAACGGCTGCGCGACTACCCGCTCGAGACCCACGAATACCGGCTCGAGCCGCTGACACCGCCGCAGGTCGGCCGCATGGTCGCGGAGACCCTGCATCGCGACGAGCGCGAATGCAGGCAGCTCGCGCTGATCTGCCACGAGAAGACGCAGGGCAATCCGTTCTTTCTGAACCAGTTCCTGTCGTCGCTGTACGAGGAAGGCCTGATTCATTTCCGCGACCGCCGGTGGCAATGGGACGAAGCGGCCATCCGCGCACGGGAGATGACCGACGACGTCGTGTCGCTGATGGTCGGCAAGATCCAGCGCCTGCCGCCGCGCACGCAAAAGGTTCTCCCGCTGGCGGCCTGCATCGGCAGCACCTTCAACCTGCGCACGCTGTCGGTCGCGCACCAGAGCAGTTCGCGCCAGACCGCGGATGACCTGTGGCCGGCCCTGACCGAGGGCCTGGTCGCCCCGATCGACGACAGCTACCGGCTGTTCCAGCACTTCGACGCGACACGCACGCGCTACCGCTTCATCCACGACCGCGTCCAGCAGGCGGCCTACTCGCTGATCGACGAGGCCGAGCTCGAGGCCTTGCATCTGTTGATCGGCCGGCTGCTGCAGAACAGTCTCGACCCCGACGAGGTCGATGCGCGCGTCTTCGAGATCACCAACCATCTCAATCTCGCCCGCAACCGCATTGGCACCGCGGCCGAACGGCTCGACCTGGCTGCGCTGAACCTGAAGGCCGGACGCCGCGCCCGCGAGTCGGCCGCGTTCGACACCGCCCTCGACTACCTGCAGACCGGCCTGGAGCTGCTGCCCGACGACTGCTGGCGCACCTGCTACGAGCTCGCCCGCGATCTGCACATCGCCGCTGCCGAGGCGGCCAACATCAAGGCGGACTTCACGCTGATGGAGCGCCTCATCGGCAGTGTCGAGGAGCACGCACACGCGCTCATCGAGAAGGTCCGGGTCTATGAGATCCGCATCCAGTCGCAGGTCTCGCGCAATCGCTTCGGCGACGGCCTGGCGATCGCGCTGGAGGTGCTCGGGCTGCTCGGCGTCTCGCTGCCGCGCGACCCGAGCCGCCTGCACATCTGGCTGGAACTGCTTCGCACCCAGTGGCTGCTGCGCGGCGTCGCGGCCGAGCGCATTCTCACCGCCCCGGAGATCCGCGCGCCGCAGACGCTTGCCGCCCTGTCGATACTCGCGAGCATGTTCGGCATCGTCAAGTTCTCGAGCTCGTCGCTGCGTCCGCTGGTGATGGCGCGACAGATCGAGCTGACCGTGCGACACGGCCTGACCGACTCCGCCGCACCCGCGTTCGCCGGCTACGGGGGTGTGCTGTGCGGCCGTTTCGATGCGATCGACGAGGGCTATCGGCTGGGACGGCTGGG
>DAOMOP010000221.1:0-6179 GCA_035444405.1 Rhodocyclaceae bacterium | reverse complement strand
GGGCCGCGCTACTGCCCGTCGATCGAGGACAAGATCCACCGCTTCGCCGACAAGGCGAGCCACAACGTGTTCCTCGAGCCGGAAGGGCTGGACACCCACGAGCTCTATCCGAACGGCATCTCGACGTCGCTGCCCTTCGACGTGCAGCTCGCCGTCGTGCGCTCGATCCGCGGCATGGAGGCGGCGCACATCCTGCGCCCCGGCTACGCGATCGAGTACGACTACTTCGACCCGCGCAACCTCAAGCGCTCGCTCGAGACCAAGACCTTCCGCGGCCTCTTCTTCGCCGGCCAGATCAACGGCACGACCGGCTACGAGGAAGCGGCCGCGCAAGGCCTCTTGGCCGGCGCGAACGCCGCGCTGCAGGTGATGGGGCGCGAGCCGTGGTGCCCGCGCCGCGACGAGGCCTACCTGGGCGTGCTCGTCGACGACTTGATCACGCGCGGCGTCGCCGAGCCGTATCGCATGTTCACGTCGCGCGCCGAATACCGCCTGCAGCTGCGCGAGGACAACGCCGACCTGCGCCTGACCGAGGCGGGGCGCGCGCTCGGCCTGGTCGACGACGTGCGCTGGGCGGCCTTCTGCGCCAAGCGCGACGCGATCGAGCGCGAGACCGCGCGCCTGAAGGCGGCGTGGGCGCTGCCCGCGCGCATCCCGGCCGACGAGGCCGAGCGCGTCGTCGGCAAGGCGCTCGAGCGCGAGTCCCGCTTCTTCGACCTGCTGCGCCGCCCCGAGACGTCGTACGCGGCGCTGATGACGCTGTCCGGCGCGCCCGACGATCCGGTGACCGACGCGCAGGTCGTCGAGCAGATCGAGATCGCCGCGAAGTACCAGGGCTACATCGACCGCCAGCAGGACGAGGTCGCGCGCCAGCTGCAGGCCGAGTCCATGCGCCTGCCGCACGGCTTCGACTACGCGGGGGTGCGCGGCCTGTCGAAGGAAGTGCAGCAGAAGCTCAACCAGCACCAGCCCGAGACCATCGGCCAGGCGAGCCGCATCCAGGGCGTGACGCCGGCGGCGGTGTCGCTGTTGCTGGTGTGGCTCAAGCGCGAGGAGCTCGCGCGCGGTGCAGGCGGCGACGGCGGCGCGGAGCAGAAGCGCGCATGAGTGCGGAGGTGATCCTCGACGAGGGGCTCGCCGCGCTCGGCGTGATCCTGCCCGCAGGCGCGCGCACACGCCTGCTCGACTATGCGGCGCTGCTCCTGAAGTGGAACCGCGTCTACAACCTTACCGCGATCCGCGACCCCGACCAGGCGGTCACCCACCACCTGCTCGATGCGCTCGCGGTGCTGCCCCACCTCGACGGCCTCATGCGGCTCGCCGACGTCGGCTCGGGCGGCGGCCTGCCCGGCATTCCGCTCGCGATCGCGCGGCCCGCGCTCGCGGTGAGCTCGATCGAGGCGGTCGGCAAGAAGGCGAGCTTCCAGCAGCAGGCGCGCATCGAGCTCGATCTGGCGAACTTCGAGGTTGTGAACGAGCGCGTCGAGAACGTGCGCGTCGATGTGCCCTTCGATGCGGTGATCTCGCGCGCCTTCAGCGAGCTCGCCGACTTCGTCGCGCTCACGCGCCACCTGCTGCGCCCCGGCGGACGCTTTCTCGCGATGAAAGGCGTGTATCCTCGGGACGAGCTCGAGCGGCTGCCGGCCGGCGTGCGCGTCGTTGCGGCGCCCGCGCTGGCCGTGCCGGGGCTTGCCGCGCAGCGCCACCTGATCATCCTGGAACTCGACTGAATGGCCCGAATCTTCTGCGTCGCGAATCAGAAAGGCGGGGTCGGCAAGACCACCACCTGCGTCAATCTCGCCGCCGCGCTGCACGAGGCGGGCCAGCGCACGCTGCTCGTCGACCTCGACCCGCAGGGCAACGCGACGATGGGCAGCGGCGTCGACAAGCGCGCGCTGGCGCGCTCGGTCTATCACCTGCTGGTCGGCATGGCGCCGCTCGACGGCGTCAGCGTCGCCTCGCCGAGCGGCGGCTTCGACATCCTGCCGGCCAACCGCGATCTGGCCGGCGCCGAGGTCGAGCTCGTCGAGCTCGAGCGGCGCGAGAACCGCCTGCGCGACGCGCTGAAGCGCTACGACGCCGACTACGACTTCGTGCTGATCGACTGCCCGCCGTCGCTGTCGATGCTGACCTTGAACGGCCTGTGCGCCGCCCACGGCGTCATCATCCCGATGCAGTGCGAGTACTACGCGCTGGAGGGGCTGTCCGATCTGGTCAACACGATCAAGAAAGTCCACGCCAACCTCAACCGCGACCTCAAGATCATCGGCCTGCTGCGCGTCATGTATGATCCGCGGATGACGCTGCAGCAGCAGGTCTCGGCCCAGCTCGAGAGCCACTTCGGCGACAAGGTGTTCCGCGCCATCGTGCCGCGCAACGTGCGCCTGGCCGAGGCGCCCAGCCACGGCATGCCGGGCGTGGTGTTCGACCGCAACGCCAAGGGCGCGCAGGCCTACCTGGCGTTCGCCGAGGAGATGATCGAGCGGGTCAGGGCGCTTTGACCGACGTTTGGAAATGCGCGCGGCCGCTCGCTGCGTGCCGCACTGCCAACGACTTCAAGACAGATTCATGACGCGACCCAAACTGAAAGGACTCGGACGTGGCCTCGACGCGCTGCTGTCGGCCAACCGCGAGGACGAAGCGGAGAAGGGCGAGCTGCAGTCGCTGCCCGTGGCCAGCCTGTGCCCGGGCAAGTACCAGCCGCGCACGCGCATGGACCCCGGCTCGCTCGAGGAGCTGGCCGCGTCGATCAAGGCCCAGGGGGTGATGCAGCCGATCCTGGTGCGCCCGGTCGGCGACGAGGCCTACGAGATCATCGCCGGCGAGCGGCGCTGGCGTGCCGCGCAGATCGCCGCGCTCGACGTGGTGCCGTGCCTGGTGCGCGAGATCCCCGACGAGGCGGCGCTGGCGATGTCGCTGATCGAGAACATCCAGCGCGAGAACCTCAACCCGCTCGAGGAGGCCGGCGGCATCCAGCGCCTCATCGACGAGTTCGGCATGACCCACCAGCAGGCCGCCGACGCGGTCGGCCGCTCGCGCCCGGCGGCATCGAACCTGCTGCGCCTGCTCAACCTCGCCGCGCCGGTGCAGGAGCTCCTGATGGCCGGCGACATCGACATGGGGCATGCGCGCGCGGTGCTCGCGCTCGATGCGGCGAGCCAGATCCAGGTCGCCAACCAGGTCGCCGCACGCGGCTTCTCGGTGCGCGACACCGAGCGGCTGGTGCACCGCATGCTCAATCCGCGCGCCAACCGCGGCCGTCCTGAGCCCGATCGCGACCTGCTGCGCCTCGAGGAGGAGATCGCCGACGTGCTCGGCGCGACGGTCAAGATCCGCGCCAATCGCAAGGGCGCGGGCGAGGTCAGCATCCGCTTCGGCAACCTCGACCAGCTCGACGGGCTGCTCGCGCGGCTGCGCTGAAGCGCGCTCAGTCGCGGTAGGTCGCGGCCGCCGCCAGGCCGCGCGCCTCGTCGATCGTCGCCAGCGGCACCAGCGCGAGCGCGAACAGCACGATGCAGAACAGCACCGCGCCTTCGAGCCCGAACGCATACTGCAGCAGTCCGACGCCGAACAGACCGAAAATCGCCGCGAGCTTCGAGAACAGGCCCCAGAAACCGAAGAGCTCGGCGGCGCGCGTCTCGGGTGCGAAGGCACCGACCAGTGCGCGGCCGACCGACTGGCTCGAACCCAGGCTCAGGCCCGCCAGCGTGCCGGCGAACAGGAACACCTGCTCGACCGCGTAGGCGGTGCCGAGCAGGCGATTGACCGAAACGGTCACGTCCTCGACGAAATAAATCGCGAGAATCGCGGTGATCCACAGCAGCAGGGTCAGCGCGTAAGTCGGCCGTCCGCCCAGCCGACCCTGCAGGTGGCCGAACACGAGCGCGCCGACGAGCGCGGTGAGCTGCACGACGACGAACATCAGGTTGCGTGTCGCTTCGCTCCAGCCGATCACCTGGGCGCCGTAGATGAACGCGAACGCGACGATCACGTACACGCCCGCCATCGCGAACAGGATGGACACGAACAGGCGTGCCAGATCGGGAAAGTGCGACACCGCGTGCAGCGTGGTTTTCAGGCGCGCGAAGCCGATCGCGAGCAGATTGCTCGACAGCGGCCGGCGCAGCCCGACCGGCGGTTCGCGCACCCACACGAAGGTCGGGATCGCCGCAACGAGGAAGAACGCCGCCGCGAACGGCCCCACCCACCGGATGCGTTCGAAGTTCTCCGCGCTCGGCTCGCCGAGATACACCATTGTGAAGCCCGCCGCCACGAGCCCGCCGGCGTAGCCCAGCGCCCATCCGAAGCCCGACACCCGGCCGAGCTCGTCGGGTGCGCCGAGAAAAGGCAGAAAGCTCGCGATGAATGATTCGCCGACCGCATAGGCCGTGTTCGACAGCACGATCAGCACGAAGCCGAGCCAGACGAGCCCCGGTTCGACGAAGTACAGAAGCGCGGTGCCGACCACGGTCAGCAGGTAGCTCGCGAACAGCATGCGCTTTTTCGCGCGCGCATAATCCATGAACGCGCCGAACACCGGCGCGGCGAGCACCGTCAGCAGATAGCTCGCGCACAGCGCGAGACTCCACAGCAGATTGCCGAGCCGATAGTCCGGCGCATCGCCGACGATCACGCGGGTATAGAGATCGCCGAAGACGACGGTGACGATCAGCAGCGTATAGGCCTGGTTGGCGAAATCGAACATCGCCCAGCCGAGGATCTCGCGGCCGTGTGCCTTGCTCGTTGCGATCATCGGCCCCGCCGCCCCCCGTCTGCCGCACCCAGTGCGCCAGTGTAATCGCCCGCAACGCGCCTGCGGTGAAGTGCGCACTGCACGTCGCCCCGCGGCCCGGTCTCAGCGTTCATCAAAGTCATTTCTCCTCGGTCATATATAAGATGCATGACTGGGTCGAAAAGCCATGTTGCAACGCCATACGGATTTGACTTTGTCGTGGTTAACCCCTACCATTGCGCAAATTTTTTCAGGCAGTCGGCGCATCACCCGCAGCGCGCCCGCAGACCCATGTTCACGCTGGTTTTCCTGCAGTTTGGCGCCACGATCGCAGCAACGGCCATCTCGGCCGTTTTTTTCGGATTGCATGGGGCGATATCGGCGGCATTGGCTGGGCTGGTCTGTGTCGTGCCCAATGCATTGTTCGCGCTGCGCCTGAGTCTGGTTTCGAGGCGGTCCGGTACTCCCCCCGTGACTGCCTTTTTCGTCGGCGAGTTCGTCAAGCTTGCGGCGATAGTGGGATTGTTGGTGCTGGTTCGGGCCTGGTATGAAGACCTCCACTGGGGGGCGCTGTTCATCGGCCTGATCCTGACACTGAAGGCGAATTTATTTGCATTTCTGGTGAAAAAATAACCATGGCTACAGCAGCGCCCACCGCGTCCGAATACGTCGTCCATCACCTGACCAACTTCAACCAGTCCGGTCACGCCCAGGAAAACATCATCGACTGGAGCCTGGTCAACATCGATTCGATGTTCTGGTCCTTCGGTCTGGGCATTCTCACCGTGTTCATGCTGTGGCGGGTGGCCTCGCGCGCGACTTCGGGGGTGCCGGGGCGTTTCCAGGGCTTCATCGAGCTGATGGTCGAGATGGTCGCCGACCAGGCCAAGGGCATCATCCACAGCGCCGAATCGCGCAAGTTCGTCGCGCCGCTCGCGCTGACCGTGTTCATCTGGGTGTTCCTGATGAACGTGATGGACCTGGTTCCGGTGGATCTGCTGCCGCGCATCTGGGAAGGCATCGTCGCCTCGGCCGGGGGTGATCCGGCGCACGCCTACATGCGCGTCGTGCCGACCGCCGACATCAACGTGCCGCTGGGCATGTCGATCTCGGTCTTCCTGATGTGTGTCTACTACAACATCAAGATCAAGGGTCTCGGCGGCTGGACGCACGAGCTCTTCACCGCGCCGTTCGGCAGCCATCCGATCCTGTGGCCGGTGAACTTCATCATGCAGATGATCGAATTCCTCGCCAAGACCGTCTCGCACGGCCTGCGTCTGTTCGGCAACCTGTTCGCCGGCGAGCTGCTGTTCATCCTGATCGCGCTGCTCGGCGGCACCGCGACCGTATTCGGCTTCATCGGGCATCTGATCGCCGGTTCGATCTGGGCGATCTTCCACATCCTGATCATGGTGCTGCAGGCGTTCATCTTCATGATGCTGACGCT
>DAOMOP010000220.1:0-6204 GCA_035444405.1 Rhodocyclaceae bacterium | reverse complement strand
GCTCGATCGGATAGACCGACACGTTCGACGAGATGCGCGGCAGCACCTGGTCGCCCGAGATCAGCACCTTCAGATCCGGGCAATACAGGCACGCATGTTCGGGCGAATGGCCGCTGCCGACGATCACGCGCCACACGTGCTCGCCGATGCGGATCTCGTCGCCGTCCCGGATGCGCCGGTAGCTGTCGGGCAGGCAGTAGATGTGCTTGCCGAAATTGCCGAAGCGCGCACGGTAGCTCTCGATCGCCGCATCGCCCCAGCCGGCGCGGCGATAGAACGCGACCGCGTCGGCCGGCGCCTCGCGGCCGGTGTCCGACACCAGCACGCGGCAGGCGAGATACTCGAGGCGCGTCATCCACAGCTTGCAGTCGAACTTGCGCGTGAGCCAGCCGGCCATGCCGATGTGGTCGGGATGCATGTGGGTGATGAACACGCGCGACAGCGGACGCGGATCGGGCGCGTTCGCGAACTGACGTCGCCAGATCGCGATCGTGTCGTCGCTGCGGATGCCGGTGTCGACCACCGCCCAGCCCGGCCCGTCCGAGATCGCCCACAGGTTGATGTGGTCGAGCGCGAACGGCAGCGGCATGCGCAGCCACAGCACGCCGGGTGCGACCTCCAGCGTCTCGCCGGGCGGCGGCGGGGCCGCGAACGGGTACTCAAGCGGCGACGGCTCGGCGGCGGGTGAGGTATCGATCATGTCGGTCATGGAAAGTCTCCTTCGGGGTGGCCGTTCATGCTGCGACGGTGTCGTCGCCACAGCGAGCGGCGCCTCTTCGTGTCAGCCTGCCACCAGCGCCCCGTCGAGCCGCGGCACCGCCGCCAGCAGGCTGCGCGTGTATTCGTCCTGCGGCGCGTGCAGCACCTCGTCGGTGCGCCCGCTCTCGACGATCTTGCCCGCATGCATCACGGCCATGCGGTCGGCGAGGAACTCGACCACGCCCATGTTGTGGGTGATGAACAGCATGCCGAGGCCCTCCTCGTCGACGAGCCGGCGCAGCAGGCGCAGGATGCCGGCCTGCACCGACACGTCCAGCGCCGAGGTGATCTCGTCGCACAGGATGAAGCGCGGCTCGAGCACCAGCGCGCGGGCAATCGCCAGGCGCTGGCGCTGGCCGCCCGAGAACTCGTGCGGATAGCGCCACAGGCTGTCGGCCGGCATCTCGACGCGCTCGAGCAGCGCTGCGGCGCGCCGGCGTCGCTCGTCGTCGTCGGCACCGACCCCGTGCACGCGCATCGGCTCGGTGAGCGTCGTGACGATGGGCAGACGCGGGTTCAGGCTCGAGCCCGGATCCTGGAACACCACCTGCATGCGTCGGCGCAGCGCGCGCATCGCCGGGCGCGGCAGGCGCGTGATGTCCTCGCCTTCGAGGCGGATGCTGCCGCGGGTCGGCTCGAGCAGGCGCAGCAGGGCGCGGCCGAGCGTGGTCTTGCCGCAGCCCGACTCGCCCACCAAAGCGACCACCTCGCCCGCATGTACGTCGAGCGAGACGCCATCGACCGCGCGGAAGTGATCGACGACACGGCGCAACAGGCCGCGGCGCACCGGAAAATGCACGGCGAGGTCGCGCACCTCGACGAGCGGCTTGCGGTCGATATGCGGGCGTGTCGGGCGCTCGAGCCGCTCGGGCAGCGCGGCGATCAGGCTGCGCGTGTACTCGTGCTGCGGGCGGTGCAGCAGCTCGCGCGCGGGGCCGCTTTCGACCAGCTCGCCGCGGCGCATCACGCCGACCCTGTCGGCGATCTGCGCGACGACGCCGAAGTCGTGCGTGATGAACAGCATCCCCATGCCGCGGCGCTGCTGCAGCTCGCGCATCAGCTTGAGGATCTCGGCCTGCACGGTGACGTCGAGCGCGGTGGTCGGCTCGTCGGCGATCAACAGCGCCGGCTCGCAGATCAGCGCCATCGCGATCATCACGCGCTGGCGCTGCCCGCCCGACAGGCGGTGCGGGTACTCGCGCACACGGCTGGCCGGCTCGGGCATGCGCACTTCGGCGAGCGCGGCGACGATGCGCTCGGCACGCATGGCCGGCGACAGCTCGGGGTGGTGCAGCTGCAATGCCTCGTCGAGCTGCTCGCCGATCGTCATGACCGGATTGAGCGAGGTCATCGGTTCCTGGAAGATCATGCCGATGCGCCCGCCGCGCACGCGCTGCAGCCGCGCCTCGTCGGCGCCGAGAAGCTCCAACGCGGCATCCTCGCCGCCGTCGTACAGGCGGACATGGCCGGCCGGATGGCGGTGACGCGCCTCGGGCAGCAGCCCCATCACCGACAGCGCCGTGACCGACTTGCCGCTGCCGGATTCGCCAACCAGGCAATAGGTCTCGCCGCGCCTGACCGCGAGACTCACGCCGGCCACCGCGCGCAGCCAGTCGCGGCCGTCCGACAGCTCGGTGACGAGACCGTCGATCTCGAGCAGCTTCACCGCCCTGCCCCACCGGCGCTGCGCTGCGTGTGCGGATCGATCGCGTCGCGCAGCGCCTCGCCGATCAGGTTGTAGGCGAACACGGTCAGGAAGATCGCCCCGCCCGGAAACACCGCCAGCCACCAGTTGAAGGTCGAGGACTGCACCGCCTGGTTGAGCATCTGCCCCCACGACGGATCATCGACGAGCCCGAGGCCGAGAAAGGACAGCGTCGCCTCGGCGAGGATCGCGGAGGCGACCCCGAAGCTCGCCGCGACCAGCAGCGGCGCCAGCCCGTTGGGGAGCATGTGGCGGAACAGGATGGACGGCAGCGGCAGCCCGCACGCGACCGCCGCCTGCACGAAGTCCTGCTCGCGCAGCTTGAGGAACTCCGCGCGCACGTAGCGCGCATAGCCCGACCACGAGGTGATGCCGATGATGATCATCATCATGTAGATCGAGCGGCCGAAGAACGCGACGAAGGTCAGCAGCAGGAACAGCGTCGGGATCGCCTCGAAGATCTCGACCAGGCGCATGCCGATGATGTCGACGACGCCCGAGAAGTAGCCCATCAGCCCGCCGATGATGGTGCCGATCACCAGCGCGATGCCGGTGGCGATGAAGCCGATGCCGAGCGCGATGCGCGAGGCGTGGATCATGCGCGCGGCGACGTCGGCGCCGTTCTCCTCGGTGCCGAGCCAGTGCCGGCGCTCGGCCGCCGCGAGCGGCGCCTCGATGCCGGTGTCGCCGTAGTCGCGCAGGTAGTCCTTGGCCGAATACGGGATCGGCGCGCGCACGATGCGCTCGATGCGCCCGTCGGCCTCGAGCTCGCGGTATTGCTCGTAGATCGTCAGCACCGGCGGGCTGACGAAGCTGTATGCGACGAGCGCCACCAGCCCGGTGCCGGCGAACCAGCTCAGCGCGCGCAGCCACACGCGGCCGGGCAGCGCCAGTACGGCGACCGCGAGCGTGAAACCCCCCAGCCACACCAGGTCGAGCGGCTCGAGGTTGGCGAGCGCCGGGCTGCTCGCCCGCCCATCGACGACGAGATAGAGCGGGTGGCTGGTGGCGACGAACGGCGCGAAGGTCGCCACCAGCACCAGCAACGCGATCCACGCGAGGCCGATGCGTGCGCCGGTGCGCCGCAGCAGCGCAGCGCCGACCTGCCGCAGCCACGGCCGGGACCTCGCCGCCTCAGTCATAGCTCACCCGCGGATCGGCGATCGCGTAGGCGATGTCAGCGAGCAGATACCCGGCCAGCGTCAGCAGGCCCGAGATCAGCGTGACCGAGAGCACCAGCTCGCGGTCGCGCGTCTGCACCGCCTCGACGGCGAGCTTGCCCATGCCGTCGATGCTGAAGATGCTCTCGACGATCACCGAGCCGGCGAGCAGGCTCGGCAGCAGCGTCGCCGACACGGTGATCAGCGGCAGCAGCGAGTTGCGGAAGACGTGGCGCCACAGCACGGTTTCCTCGTCGACGCCCTTCGCGCGCGCGGTGCGCGCGTAGTCGGCGGCGAGGTTCTCGAGCAGCGACGAGCGCGTGAGCTTGGCGAGGAAGGCGAGCCCGCCGTAGGACAGCACGATCACCGGCAGCACCAGGTGCCAGGCGCGGTCGAAGAGATAGCCACCCTGCACGATGTCGACGCCGGCGAACCGGGCCAGGCCGATGCCGACGCCGAGGCCCAGTCCGCCTGCCAGCGCGATGCGCAGGAAGGCGCTGCCGAGCGTGGCGAGCGCGCCCGTCATCAGTGCTCCGGTGAGGGCGAGCACCACGTGCAGCACGCCCGGCGCCGCACCGAGCAGATCGGCCGCCATCAGGTAGCCGAGCCCGCCGCCGAGCAGCGCGCCACCGCCCTGTCGGAATCGGCGTGGCGCCTGCGCACCCGCCCATACCAGCAGCACGACCGCCAGCCCGGTCAAGGCAAGCAGCAGCACCACGTCGCCGGTGCTGGCGAGCCACGGCAGAAAGGTCTGATCGACGGCCTCGCGCCGCACCAGGCCGGCGGTCGGGAACCAGCGCCAGTACTGCTCGGACGCGAAGAAGCCGATGAACAGCACGCCGGCGAGCATGGTCGGCACCGACCACAGCCCGAGCAGCACGACGTTCGACGCGACGTCGAAGCGCCCGCCGCGCGCACGCGCGGCCTGCACGCCGATCGCGATCGACACCGCGTAGATCAGCGGAATCGACAGCAGATTGAGCAGCAGCGTGATCGGCAGCCGCTCGGCGAGCAGGTCCGTGACCGGCCGGCCGTAGCGGAAGCTCACTCCGAGGTCCGGCCCCTTCCACAGCGAGAACGCGCCCAGCGTGCCGTCGGCCTCGCGCACGAAGCCGATCGGCGAGATGTTGTTGAGCCAGCGCAGATACTGCACCGGCGCCGGCTGATCGAGGCCGTACAGGCGGTTGTAGTAGTCCTCGAGCGCCTGGCGTGTTTCGGGCTCGAGGTTCATGCCCTCGACCAGCGACTGCGCGCTGATGCCGCCGGGCGCGGCCGCCATCACGACGAACACGACGACGGTGATGCCGAACAGCGTCGGCACCATCAACACGGTACGGCGCAACAGATAGGTCAGCATCGATCAGCTAGCCGTCGGCTGCCAGGCCGGAACGATGTCGGTGTGGCCGAAGTCGTCGCCCTTGAACAACAGTGGCAAGCCGCGCACCTTGGCGATGGCATAACTGAACACATCACCGAAATTGAGCCCCGCCGGATGGCCGCTGCCCTTGCCGTACGCGACAAACGCGCCGTATGCGGCATCGGTCTCGACACGGCCGGGGACCACCCATTCGAATACAGGCAGCCGGAG
The DNA here is from genome assembly GCA_035444405.1 of Rhodocyclaceae bacterium. Lineage (GTDB taxonomy): Bacteria > Pseudomonadota > Gammaproteobacteria > Burkholderiales > Rhodocyclaceae > DAOMOP01. Next base: position 992 of record DAOMOP010000220.1, on the reverse strand, counting down.
CAGGTCCTCGACCAGGACCACGGCCCGCTCGCCGCGCCGGCCATGCACCACCATGCGAATTTCGAGCACCGTCGGCGTGCTGATCAGAACCCGCTCCGCTTTCCGGATGATCTCCGAGAACACCCGGCGCTCCGGTTCCGCAAAAACGATCGCCGCGAGTGCGGACGTATCGACGACAATCATCGCGGCAAGCCGAGCTCGTCCCACTCGAGCGGCTCGACTGCGTCGGCTCGATCCGGAATGCGGTCGATCTGCGCCAACAGGGCGTCGAAGCGGCCGCCGGAATCGAGCCGGCCTTCCATTTCGCACAGCAATCTTTCCACGGCCTGTTCGACCGCTGCGGTCTTGCTCAAACCGGTGGCCCGCGCCAGCCGTTCGACTTTCTCGACGACATTCGGATTGGCGATCTGCAGGGACATCATGAACTCGCTGGCGATATGTACACGATCACTATAGAGCAGGCCGTCCGGAAAAAGTGCCGTTCTCGATCTCGGCCCGTTAGCGCCGACGCTGCTGCGGCGCGGGCACGTACACCTCGACCGGCACGGCCATCAGGTTCAGCCCCAGCGCGGTGTTCTCGAGGTTCGCGATGCGCTCGTCGATGAACGCCAGCGTCTTGCGCCGGAACAGGAAGGTGTAGGGCTGATCCGCGTACAGCACCCGCTCGGCGGCCTGCCACAGCGCCATGCGCTCGTCCTCAGCCACCTCGGCGCGTGCGGCGTCAACGAGCCGGTCGAGCTCCGGGTTGCGGTAGCCGATGAAGTTGTCGCCGCCCTCGACGGTCTGGCTCGAATGGAACATCTGGAAGATGTCGATCTCGACGCCGGAGGTCCAGCCCAGTGTGATCGCGTCGAAATCCTTGCGACGCAGGTTCTCGAGCATCACCGACCACTCGGTCGGACGCGGGCGCATCACGATGCCGGCGCGCGCATAGAGGTCGCGCAGGAACAGCACCATGCGCCGGGTGTCCTCGTTGTCCTGGAAGAAGGTCA
>DAOMOP010000219.1:0-6284 GCA_035444405.1 Rhodocyclaceae bacterium | reverse complement strand
CGTGCAGATTTCCGGGCGCATGACCACCGACGAGGCGGCCGACGTCGCGCTGCTGCTGCGCGCGGGCAGCCTCGCCGCGCCGATGCAGATCATCGAGGAGCGCACCGTCGGCCCCAGCCTCGGCGCCGAGAACATCTCGCGCGGCTTCAATTCGGTGCTGTGGGGCATGGTCGCGATCGCGATCTTCATCTCGGTCTACTACTCGGCGGTGGGCGTGATCTCGGTCATCGCGCTGGCCTCCAACCTGCTGCTGCTGATCGCGCTGCTGTCGCTGCTGCAGGCCACGCTGACGCTGCCGGGCATCGCTGCGATCGCGTTGACGCTGGGCATGGCGATCGACGCCAACGTGCTGATCAACGAACGCATCCGCGAAGAGCTGCGCAACGGCGTGTCGCCGCAGGCCGCGATCAACGCCGGCTACGACCGCGCCTTCGACACCATTCTCGACGCCAACGTGACCACTTTCATTGCCGGCATCGCACTGCTGGTGTTCGGCTCGGGGCCGGTGCGCGGCTTCGCGGTAGTGCTGTGCCTGGGCCTCCTGACCTCGATGTTCAGCGCAGTGGTGGTGTCACGCATGCTCGTCAATCTGCTCTACGGACGCCAGCGCAAGCTCGCCGGAATCCGCATCGGCTAACGGCCACCCGACGGCAAAGGATTCGATCATGGAATTTTTCCGCGTCAATAACGATCTGCCCTTCACGCGCCATGCACTGAAGTTCAACGTCTTTTCCATCGTCATGGTCGTGCTCGCAGTCTTCTTCCTGCTGGCGCGCGGGCTCAACCTTTCGGTGGAGTTCACCGGCGGCACGCTGGTCGAAGTCAATTACCCGCAGGCCGTGCAGGTCGATCCGATCCGTGAAGCGATCACCGGCGCAGGCTTCGCCGAAGCGCAGGTGCAGCATTTCGGCGGCACGCGCGACGTGCTGATACGCCTGCCGACGCGCGCGGATCTAGACTCCGACAGCGTGTCCGAGACCATCATGCAGGCCTTGCAGACCATCGACGGTCCGAAGCCGGAGCTGCGCCGCGTCGAGTACGTCGGCCCCCAGATCGGTGACGAGCTCGCCGCCGACGGTGCGCTGGCACTGCTGTTCGTGCTGATCGGGATCATGATCTACCTCGCGCTGCGCTTCGAGTGGCGCTTCGCGGTGGCGGCGATCGTCGCGATCCTGCACGACATGATCGTCATCCTGGGCTTCTTCGCGCTGTTCCAGTGGGACTTCTCGCTTCCCGTGCTGGCGGCGGTGCTGGCCGCGCTGGGCTACTCGGTCAATGAGACCGTGATCATCTTCGACCGCATCCGCGAGACCTTCAAGAAGAAGCGCGGCATGACGACGCCGCAGGTCATCGATCACGCGATCACGCGCGTGATCTCGCGAACCGTCATCACCCATAGCACGACGTTGATGGTGGTGTTCACGATGCTGATCTTCGGTGGCGAGGCGCTGCACTACTTCTCGCTGGCACTGGCGATCAGCATCATCTTCGGCATGTATTCGTCGATGCTGGTGTCGAGCCCGATCGTGATGTGGCTGGGCGTGTCGCGCGAGCAGTTCGTCAAGCCGAAGAAGGAAAAGCAGGAAGCGGTGGTCTGACCGGCGGACGGCCGCCCGCTCACGCGCGGCCCCACCGCGGCCGCGCGTGAGCGGAACGCCGCGCGTCCGTCAGACGGCGAAGACCTGCTTGACGCGCAGCGTCTCGCCGCGTTCGATCAGCCCGATCAGGCGGTCGATGTTCGGATGCTTGCCGGGATGCTCGCGGGCATCGTCGGTATGCTCAGCATAGAGCTCGAGCCCTTTTCGCGCCGCTTCCGCACCGATCGCGCCATAGAGCTGCGCGAGGTGGTTATAGACCGCCAGTGAGCCGGCCTGGCCCGGCCTGTTCTCGATCGTCGCGACGACCGCGTCGTCCGCGCCGATCAGGTTCAGCGCCACCAGGTGCGAAACCTTGGGCAGCTGCTTGAGGTTGTCGGCAAACGCCATTGCCACTCCTTGTGAAGTAAAGCCGGTCCGTGCGGCCCCGTCGCAACGCTCACGCGCGAGCCGTGCGTGCCCGGGGCCTGGGATCGGCGCGGCCGTCGATGTCGGCGGCCGTGCCGTCAGATGCGCTGCGCGAGCGCTGCGGCCTTGCCGACGTAGCTTGCCGGCGTCATCGCGAGCAGGCGCTCGCGCTCGGCGTCGGGGATCGCCAGCGCGCGCACGAAGGCGTGCAAAGCCTCGCGCGTGATCGCCTTGCCGCGCGTCATCGCCTTGAGCTGCTCGTACGGGTTTTCGATCGCGAAGCGCCGCATCACGGTCTGCACCGGCTCGGCCAGCACTTCCCATGCGTCATCGAGATCGGCGGCAAGGCGGGCCGGATCGGCTTCGAGCTTGCCGAGTCCGCGCAGGCACGAATCGAGCGCGAGCAGCGTGTGGCCGAAGCCGACACCCATGTTGCGCAGCACCGTCGAGTCGGTCAGATCGCGCTGCATGCGCGAGATCGGCAGCTTCTCGGAGAAGTGGCGCAGCACGCCGTTGGCGATGCCGAGATTGCCCTCGGCGTTCTCGAAGTCGATCGGATTGACCTTGTGCGGCATCGTCGACGAGCCGACCTCGCCCTCCTTGAGCTTCTGCTTGAAATAGCCGAGCGAGATGTACATCCACAGGTCGCGGCACGCGTCGATCAGGATCGTGTTCGCACGCGCCACCGCGTCGAAGAGTTCGGCCATCGCGTCGTGCGGTTCGATCTGGATCGTGTAGGCATTGAACTCGAGTCCGAGCGACTCGATGAAATGCCGGTTGAACGACTCCCAGTCGAAGTCGGGCCACGCCGCGAGGTGGGCGTTGTAGTTGCCGACCGCGCCGTTGAACTTCGCGCTCAGCTGCACGGTGGCGATCGCCGCCCGGGCGCGCATCAGGCGCGCGGCGATGTTCGCCATCTCCTTGCCGAGCGTGGTCGGGCTGGCCGGCTGCCCATGCGTGCGCGAGAGCATCGGCAGCTCGGCGAGCGCGTGCGCGAGCGCGCGAAAGCGCTCGACGACCTGGTCGAGCGCCGGCAGCAGCACCGCATCGCGCCCTTCGCGCAGCATCAGCGCGTGCGAGGCGTTGTTGATGTCCTCGGAGGTGCACGCGAAGTGGATGAACTCCGACACCTTCGTCACCTCGGCGTTGTGCGCCAGGCGCTGCTTGAGCCAGTATTCGATCGCCTTGACGTCGTGATTGGTGGTCGCCTCGATGGCCTTGACCGCGTCGCTGTCGTGGGTCGCGAAGCCGGCCACGAGGGCGTCGAGCTCCTCGACGGTCGCGCGCGAGAACGGCGCGATCTCGGCGAGCGCCGCTTCGGCCGCGAGCGCCTTGAGCCAGGCCACCTCGACGCGTACACGATTGCGGATCAGGCCATGCTCGGAGAAATGCTCGCGCAGCGCTTCAACCTTGCCGTGGTAGCGGCCGTCGAGCGGGGAAAGGGCAGTAAGCGGTGAAACGGACATGAGGTGCATCCCGGACAAAAATGCTATTTTACCGTTCAAATGCCGGGCGGGCGCGCTGCCGCTGCGGCCCGGCAGGCCGTCATGGCGGCGCGGCACGCGTATGCACGCCGCAACGCTGGCACCGCCCGTTCCAGTCATCCGCAGTCAAGGATCCCCACACGTATGAGCGATTCGGACAACTATCGCATCGCGGTCGAGGCCGTCGCCGAATTCATCGCGGCGCAGTCGGATCCCGACGCGAACCGCTATGTGTTCGCCTACCACATCACGATCACCAACAAGGGCGCGGTGGCCGCGCAGCTGATCAGCCGCCACTGGATCATCACCGACGGCAGCGGCCACAAGCAGGAAGTCCGCGGCGAAGGCGTGATCGGCGAGCAGCCGCGGCTGGCCCCCGGAGAGCAGTTCCGCTACACGAGCGGCTCGGTGCTCGAGACGCCGGTCGGCACGATGCACGGCAGCTACCAGATGGTGGCCGCCGACGGCCACCGCTTCGACGCGCCGATCCCGCCCTTCACGCTGGCCATGCCGCGCGTGCTGCACTGAAGCGGCATCGGCTGCGCCGCGTGCCGCACGCAGCACCGCCATCGACAGGCGGCCCCACCGGTCACGCCGGCATTCGTGCCGCCACCCGGCTCCCGGTCAGCTGCGGTAGTCGGCGTTGATCCTGACGTAGTCGTACGAGAAATCGCAGGTCCACACCGTCGCCGCCGCATCGCCGCGCGCGAGGTCGATGCGCACCGTGATCTCGGCCCCGGCCATCACGCGTGCGCCGTCCTCTTCGCGGTAGCTCTGCGCACGCCCGCCCTGCTCGGCGACCAGCACCGACTCGGCATCGTTGCCGAGCCACACCGACAACGCCGCCGCGTCGAGATCCTCGATACCGGCGTTGCCGACGGCGGCGAGGATGCGCCCGAGGTTCGGATCGGAGGCGAAGAATGCGGTCTTGACCAGCGGCGAATGCGCCACCGCGTAGGCGACCTTGCGGCACTCGTCACGGCTGCGACCGCCTTCGACCGCGATCGTCATGAACTTGGTCGCCCCTTCGCCGTCGCGCACGATCGCCTGCGCAAGCTCGACCGACAGCGCGACGACGGCCTCGCGCAGGGCCCGATAGGCCTCGCTCTCGACGTCGACGATCTCGGCGTGCTCGGCCTGCCCGGTCGCGATCAGGATGAAAGAGTCGTTGGTCGAGGTGTCGCCATCCACGGTGATGCTGTTGAACGACAGATCGGCCGCCTCGACGACCAGCGCTTCGAGCGCCGACTGCGCGATGGCGGCATCGGTCGCGACGAAACCGAGCATCGTCGCCATGTTCGGCCTGATCATGCCGGCGCCCTTGCTGATGCCGGTCAGCGTCACCGTCACGCCGTCGATCTCGACGGTGCGCGAGGCGGCCTTCGGCAGCGTGTCGGTGGTCATGATCGCGTGCGCGGCATCGAGCCAGCCGTCGGCCCGCAGCGCAGCCCTGGCCGTCGGCAGCGCCGCGACGAGGCGCTCGACCGGCAGCGGCTCGAGAATCACGCCGGTCGAAAACGGCAGCACCTGACGCGGCGCGATCTCGAGCAGGCGCGCCACCGCGTCGCAGGTCGCGTTGGCGCGGGCCAGCCCTTCGGCACCGGTACCCGCGTTGGCCACGCCGGTGTTGATCACCAGCGCGCGGATCTCCGGATCGCGCAGGTGCTCCTGACAGACCTGCACCGGGGCGGCACAAAAGCGGTTGCGCGTGAAGACACCGGCGACACGGCTGCCCTCGTCGAGCTCGATCAGGGTCAGGTCGCGGCGGCCGAGCTTGCGGATTCCCGCTTCGGCAACCCCCAGCGACACACCTGCCACGGGCTTCAGAGCGGCGGCGGCGGGAGTGGAAAGATTGACGGCCATTTCTGTCTCCGGTCAGGAACGTGTTGGGTCTATGCCGGTCGCCTCGAGCATTCTAGCGCAGCCCGCGCAAGGCTCGCGGGCGCCGGCCGTGCGATCGAAAACGGCCCGCAACGGGGCCGTCTCGGTAGCGGGCGCGACGTGGCCGCTTCAGCTGAGCTTGCCGTGGCAGTGCTTGTACTTCTTGCCCGAGCCGCACGGGCACGGGTCATTGCGCCCGACCTTGGGCACGGTATTGACCTGCGGCCGGTTCGCCATGCCCTTGTCCTCGCCGCCGAGCGCCTCCTCGTAGCTCGAATGGTGGTATTCGACGTTCTCGACCTCGGGCGGACGCTCGGCCTCTTCGAGCTGCGATTCGGTGCGGATCTGCACCGTCATCAGCAGCTTGGTGACATCCTTGCGCACGGTGTCGAGCAGCGCCTCGAACAGCTCGAAGGACTCGCGCTTGTATTCCTGCTTCGGATTCTTCTGCGCGTAGCCGCGCAGATGGATGCCCTGGCGCAGGTGGTCGAGCGCCGCGAGGTGCTCGCGCCAGTGGTTGTCGAGGCTCTGCAGCATGACGTTGCGCTCGAACTGGTGCCAGGCGGCGGCGTCGACACGCGCGGTCTTCTCGGCATACGCCTGGTCGACGGCCTCGACGATGCGCTGCAACATCACCTCGTCCTCGAGGCTGGGCTCGGCCTTCAGCCATTCGCCGACCGGCAGCTTGAGCTGGAACTCGGACGCCAGCGCCTGCTCGAGCGCGGGGATGTCCCACTGCTCCTCCACGCTTTCGGCCGGCACGTAGGTGCGGAAGGTGTCGTGCAGCACGCCCTGGCGCATCGCGCGGATGGTGTCGGAGATGTCCTCGCTGCCGAGCAGCTCGTTGCGCTGCTCGTAGATGACCTTGCGCTGGTCGTTGGCGACGTCGTCGTACTCGAGCAGTTGCTTGCGGATG
>DAOMOP010000218.1:0-6325 GCA_035444405.1 Rhodocyclaceae bacterium | reverse complement strand
AAGTGGTGGAGGGCAACCAACTCGATCAAGGGCGGAAGTTTAGCAACGAATTTTCGCGAAAGGGGGGGATTTCCGGTGTGTCCCGCAGCACAGAATTTCAATCGTCGGCGAGTCCTGCGCAGCCGCGCTGGCCGTCACTGCGAGGGTGGGTGAGGACCGGCCAGTGGAAGGTCAGATGCAGGCCGAAGGCGCCGATCCAGCACGCACTGGCGGCGGCCAGCGCGAAGCCGGCGTTGACCGGCCCGAACCCGATCGCCGCGCGCAGCAGCGCGGCGCCCGCGATCAGCGCGACCGCAACCGGAACCCAGGCGCGACGGTCGGGTTCGAACCCGGCGTGTACCCGTCCGGCGATGTTGAGCACGGCAAAGATCGCCAGGCCCATCGCGCCGATCATCGCCAGATGGCGTCCGGCGCTGACCCAGGGGGTGTCCGTGAGCAGGGCCATCCCCATGACCGCGTAGCCCAGGGCCATGAACCAATAGACGAGGTAGAGCAGGAAAGCCCAGCGTTGCAACAATGCACGCCCGATGTGCCAGTCGTTGAGCAGGTTCAGGAGCGCGGCGCCCGCGGCCAGGGCGACCCAGCCCGACACGGGGTGCCCGGGTGCGACGAACTCCATGCCGGTGTAGAGCAGGATGCAGAAGATGGCGAGGTTGCGTCGCGGTGGCCGGGCGAGGTACTCGACCGCGGTGTCACCGGCTTCCTCCAGCGCGGCATTGACGATGCGCATCGAGATGCGGCTCATCGCGACGATGATGAGCGCCATCAACAATCCCGTCATGAGGAGCAGCCAGCGCATCGGGTCCGCACCGGCCAGCGCCTGGACGTGGAAGCCGACGGTCGTGCCGGTCATCGCCAGCAACGCCCAGAGAAAGGACAGATGGCGGCGATCGGGGTCTCGCCACAGGCGGGCCGCGACGAGAGCGACGAGGCCGACGAGAAGTACTGTGTCGGCCAGCATCGCGACCACCGCCGCGCCGGGGACGCCCGGGAGTGCGGACGCGAGGCGCCCCGCGAGCCACACCACGAGCAGGACGAATACCGGTTCGCGTTGGATCGCGCGGGTTGCCGTGAACTCGGGGATCGCGGTCAGCACGAAGCCGGCGACCGATGCCATCGCGAAGCCGTACAACATCGCATGCGCATGCCATACCGCCGGCCCGCCCGGCGTGGCGGGCAGCGGCAGACCGATTGCGAAGAACGCCGTCCAAGCGGCGAGTGCGATCACGGCACTCGCGGCGGTGAGCAGGAAGAACGGCCGGAAACCGCACTCGAACAGCGGGGCGAGGGGGCCGGTGCGCAGGAAACTCAGCATCGATGGCTCCGTCGCGGTGCGCGTGCCGGGTCGGTCAGTGCGATGATCTCGGCTCCGGTCGCTGTTCCGGCATCGGCGCCGCAGGTTGCCGCGACCGGGGCCAGACCGAAACTATCGCGCACAGCGACGTCCTGCAGCAGCCGTGCGGTGGTGTTGTAGACGAAGGTGTCGTCCCGCCGTGCGGCCGGATGGGCGATTTGCATGCGGCGGACGATGCGCCCCGGTGCAGGCGCCATGACCAGCACCGTGTCCGACAGCCGCACCGCTTCCATGAGATCGTGGGTGATCATCAATACGCCCATGTGGCGTGCCTCCAGATGGCGCAGCAGCAGCGCGTAGAGTTCGGTCTTGAGGCCGATGTCGAGCGCGGAGAACGGTTCGTCGAGCAGCAGCAGGTCGGGGTCGATCACCAACGCACGCGCGAGCGCCACACGGCTTTGCATGCCGCCCGAGAGCTGGTGCGGAAACTTGTCGAGATCGTCATGGACGAGGCCCAGCTGCAGGCCCAGCGCACGCGCGCGATGGCTGCGCTCGGCACGCGGCACGCCGGCCGCTTTCAGGCCCAGTGCGATGTTCTCCAGCGCGCTTTTCCACGGCAGAAGGCGCGATTGCTGGAACACGCAGGCCGGCCGAGCGAAGCCGTTGTCGATCCGCCCGGTGCGCAGCGTGGCGAGCCCGGCGCACAGGTGCAGCAGCGTCGTCTTGCCGCAGCCCGAAGCGCCGACCAGTGCGACGACCTCGCCCGCGGCCACGTCGAGGTCGACGTCCTCGAGCACCGTGTGCAGGGCGAACGCGTGGCCGACCCCATGCACGGACAGGCGTGGAGTCGTGTTCACCACAGGATTCTCACGCCGCCACCCGCCAGCGCTCGACTTCGCGCTTGATCGGTTCGAGCAGCAGGTACTCGACCGCCAGCAACAGGCCGACCACCGCGGAAATCCAGGCCAGCGTGGCGGCCGTGTCCAGATGGGAGCGGCTCACCGCGAGCGCGGCGCCGACACCGTCGCTGGAGGCAAGCAGTTCGGCCATGACGACGACCTTCCAGGAAACGCCCAGTGCGGTGATCCAGGCCGGAAAGAGATAGGACACGACGTGCGGAGCCACGACGTCGGTGAAGCGCATCCACGGCGGCAGACGGAAGATCCGGGCCATGTCGCGCAACTGCCCGTCGAGCGTGCGTGCGCCCTGCATCGCGCCGAGGAAGATCACCGGCAGGCAGGCCACGAACACGGTAAACACCGGCGTGCCGTCGCCGGCGCCGAACCACAGCAGCGCGAGCACGAGCCATGCGATCGGCGGCGTGCCGATCAGCACGGTGACGATCGGACGCGACATCATCGACGCGGTCATCGACACCCCCGCGGCCAGCCCGAGCAGACTTCCGGCCACGAGCGCCAGGCCGAAGCCGGTCAGTGCGCGCCGTGCGGTCGCCGCGAGTTCCGGCCACGCGCTGCCGTCGGCCATCAGACCGGCCAGCGTCGCGAACGCGGTGCGCGGGTCGGGCAGGATCAGCGCGCCGTAATGCACGCTTGCCCACTCCCACGCGGCGAGGAAAAGCAACAGGCTCGCGATCGCGCCCCAGCCGCTCCACAGGTAGGGCGGAAGCGAGGCGAGCCAGTTGCGCACCAGCGTCACTGCGCGAAAGCTCCGTAGAAGCCGTCGTCGGGCAGCTTGCCGCCGACCACGGCCGGATTGCGCTCCATCAGCGCGTCGAACAGATACTCCAACTCGGTGCGGGCCTCGGTGGCCGGCACCGCCTCGAGCGGACTCGCCGCGACCGCGTCGGCGACCGCCTCGGCATTAAGCATGTCTACGCGAGCTGCGACGATACGGCCGCATTCGATAGCGTTCGCCTGGCACCAGGCGAGCGAATCGCGGTAGGCCTCGTGGATACGCCGCACGAGAGCGGCGTCGCCGCGCACTGCGCCCATTGCCGCAATGCCGGCCTGGGGGATGCGCGGGGCGCGCTGCAGCACACGGCCCCATTCGGCCTGCAGGTCGATTGCGCGGTGCAGTTCGGGCGCAATCATGCTGACCGGAAACGACTGCGTGCGGCGCAAGGCCATGGAAACGGCCGGCTCGGCCAGTAGCGCATGATCGACGCGGCGCGCAATCAGCAACTGCATCGCGTCCATCGGCGTGGCGACGTAGCGCAATTTGAAGTCGCGTCGCGGGTCGAGGCCTTGGGCCTCGCTGATCAGCCCGAACAGCAGGTCGGGCATGTCGGCGCGGAACGGCATCGCGATCTCCTCGCCCTTGAGGTCGGCGAGCGTCTTCAGGTCCGGGTTGCGTGACACCAGCCACAGGATGCCCCAGGTCGATACGTTGATCAGCTCGAGCTTTGCGCCGCGGTTGTACAGGTTCGCCGCGACGTTGGTCGGCATCGCCAGCACGTCGGCCCCGCCTTCGAGCGCGAGTACGCGCAACTGGTCCGGGTCGCGCCAGGGTCTGAACTCGATCTGGTCGGCCACATCGGCGAGTGCACCGGATGTGGCCATGTGGATAAGCGGAAAGGAGACCGCCGCGAGCGGCCCCGCCAGCACGAGGCGGGGCAGCGGGGCTGCCTGCGCCGGACCGGCCAGGATCAGGAGGCTCGCGGCGGCGAGGAGGAGACGTTTCAGCATGGCGGTCGTCAGAAGCTCGTGTCGTAGCCCACGAAGAAGCTCCGGCCGGGGGCCTTGATCTCGTCGCCAGAGAGGCCCTCGCTCAGGTGCTCGTGGTACTTGCGGTCGGCGACGTTGCGCACCGCCAGGCGCACGCGATGCGCGCCATGCTGCCAGGTCGCGCCGAGATCGGCGGTGGCGAAGCCGGAGGTCTCGTTCTCGGTGCCGCGCGAGAACTCGGTGGCGACGCGGTCCTGCTTGCGCACCAGGCGCAACGTCGCATCGGCTCTCCATCGCGGGGCGATGCGGCCTTCCCAGCCCAGCCCGAGCTCGTCCGCCGGCATCTGGAACAGCGGTTCGCGCAGGTCGCGATTCTCGCCGCGAATGCGCGAGTAGCTCGCCCTCACCCACTGCTCGGCACGGAACTGCCAGCGGGCGTGCGCCTCAAGGCCGGTCAGCCGTGCCTGGCCCAGATTGATCGTCTGTTTGCACGCGGCCGCCATCGGGCCGCAGGCCGGCCCAGCCGCGGGTGTGCCGGAGATGTCGAGTCCCGTGATGTAGTCGTCGATGCGCGTACGATACACGGACAGGCCATACTCGAAGGCGGCGTTCGCACCCTTGAGGCCGAGTTCGAACTGCGTTGCGGTCACGGGCTTGATCTGCGGATTGCCGGAGTAGAAAAAGCCGTCGCCGCGAGGCGAGGCTTCGAAGCGCTCGCGCATCTCGCCGGCGCGTACCCCACGCGACAGGTTCGCATAGGGGCGCAGCAGCGGAGAACTTTCATAGATCGCCGCGAGCGAGGCCGACCACATGCGATCGCTGCGCGCCAGCCCTTCGGTGATGCGTGGCTGTGCGGGGACGGGGTTGGCCACCGAGCTGGCCTTGCCGCGCACCAGGTCGTGGCGGATGCCCGCGAGGATGTTCAGCGCGCCGAACGTCATGTCGTCCTGTACGTAGAAGCCCAGCGCATCGATGCGGCCGTCGCTGAACGGGTCGTTGCGCGCCATCGGCGAAGTGGGCAGCTGCGGCGGCGCGCTGCGCAGCAGGCGCTCGGGGGCGGCCTTCATGCTCCAGGCGTTGACGCCGAAGGACAGCAGGTGCTGCGGGTGGGCCAGCCAGTCGGCACGGGCGTCCACACCGTCGGTCTGGAAAACGACCCGGGTCTGCGCGATGTCGCCGATGTCGGTGCCTGCGAGGTTGTAGGCGCGGGCGAAGATGCGCCGTTTCATCTCCTGGCGATAGACGCGCACGTCCGGATTCAAAGGGGCATCGCCCGATCCGGTATGCGTGTAGCCGGCCTCGACCAGGGTGCGTTCCTGGGTGGGCGAGTAGATCGTCGTCCGCGCGATCTGCGGATTGATGTGGCCGCGGGTCGAGCCCGGATACCAGACGTCGTCGTCAGAGTGCTGCTGCAGCGACACGCGGAGCTGGTTCGACGCGTCGATGCGGAAACGGTACTGGCCGATGAAGCTGTCCGAGTCGTAGCCGGTACGATCCACCTTGCCGTCGGGGCTGCGATAGTCGCCGATGCGTGCGAGTGAGGCGCCCAGCATCAGCGCGTGGTCGTCGCTCGCGAAGTTGCCCACGCCGGTCGCGCGCACGCCGTGGCTGGCGCTGTCCCAGGAGGCTGCCAGATCGAAGCCTGCACCCGGCTCGAAGCGGGCCTGCGGCAGCCGGACGTTGATCGCGCCGCCGAGTGCGCCACTGCCGTACAGCACGGAGGCCGGCCCCTTGACCACCTCGATGCGCTCAGCCAGGCCCAGACTCATGAAGGAGGCGATCGCGCCGGCGGGCTGGGCCGAATTGAAACGGATGCCGTCGACGAGCAAGACGACGCTTTCCTTCTTGAGGCCCCGGATGACGGGGTTCTGCCCCTGGGCGCTGTCGCTCGACACGGACAGCCCCGGCTGGCCGCGGAGCGCCTCGCCGGGATTGTTGGCGCCGCGGCGCAGCAACTCGTCGCGCGACAGCGACAGGGTTGCGGCCGGCGTTTCGAGTTCGTCCGAGGCATAGCCTTTGGCGGTGACGCTGATCTCGGGCAGGGTGCTCTGGGCGTGGGTGGTGGTCGTGACGGCTGCGGGTAGCAGCACCACCACGAGCGTCAAGGGGCGCAAGGTGAGTGCGCAAATTTGCAATGCCATGCCGTTTCTCCGGAAGGGGGGGGACGAGCTGGCTTGCTGATTGCTGGCTTGCTCGGGGAACAGGGTCCCGTGGTTCAAGCCCAAACTATATACGAATGAGAATGATTTGCGTTTGATAAATATCAAAAGAGAGAATCGAAACCGGGACGACCACGCGCCCGCTGTCTCCGTAATCAGCCGAACACGCGGTAGAGTTCGATCGCGACCAGACTCACCAGCAGCACGCCGACGAGGGTCAGCAGGCGATTCTGGCGGCGCTGGTTCTC
>DAOMOP010000217.1:1958-6578 GCA_035444405.1 Rhodocyclaceae bacterium | reverse complement strand
CGAACAGGCCCGGATAGGTGTTCCAGGTCGGGAAGGTGCCGCAGCCGATCACCAGCGCGACGCCGCGCCCGACGATCTCGAAGTGCTTCTTCATCTTCAGCGGCGGGTTCTTGCCCTGCGGCTTCTCCCACACCGCCTCGGCGGGGATCTGGCGCATCGCGTCCCACGCGTAGACGACCGCCTCGAGGCCGCGGTCCTGAGCGTGCGGGCCGCCGGCCTGAAAGGCCATCATCCAGCCCTGGCCGCTGGTGAGCATCACCGCGTGTGCGATCTCGAAGCTCTTCTTGTTCAGCCGCTCGAGCATCTCGAGGCACACGCCGACGCGTCCGGCCGCGCCGAGGCGCTGCCAGCCGGCTTGCGCGGCGCGTGCCGCATCGACCAGTGCTTGCGGTGCACAAACCGGATACCGCACCCCCAGCTCGACGCCGTAGGGCGAGCGTTCGGGCGCCGCCCAGCCCTGCTGGCCGGGCTGGTCGAGCACGAACTGCTGGCCGAACAGCGCCTCCACCGCGCGCTTGCCGTCGTCATGGGCGGTTTCGCCATACACGCGCGGGCTGGGCATTTCGGGATACGGAGTCCAGTATCCGCGGGTGTGGATCGCGTCGAGCGCGGCCGTCAGCGTGGCCTGATGCTTGTCGAACAAGGGGGTGGGCATGGGAGATCTCCTCGAGTTGGGTGATGGTGGCGCTGCGACGGTTCTGGTGCCCGGCTGGCGCCGCGCTTGCTGCGCTGCGGCAACAATGTCAAGCAAAAAAGACTTGTCTCTTGATGCAGCTCAAGATTACTATTGAACGACGGGTCGGTCAAACAATACCAATCTAAAGCAACCCCCCGCAGGGCTTCGTCCGGACGTGCACGCACGTCCGCAAGAAATGGAGGAGACATGAGCGGTCAAACTGACATGCAGGCCGGGCCGATCCGCCTGGAAATCGCCGACGGCGTCGCGACCGTGACGCTGAACCGCCCCGACCGGCTCAACAGCTTCAACGACGCGATGCACGAAGCATTGCGCACGGCACTGGCCGAGGTCAAGGCCGGTCGCGCCGACGGCAGCGTGCGCGTGCTGGTGCTGACCGGTGCCGGGCGCGGCTTCTGTGCCGGCCAGGATCTGTCCGACCGCAGCGTCGCGCCGGGCGAGGCGCCGCGCGACCTCGGCGCCTCGGTCGAGAAGAACTACAAGCCGCTGGTGCTCGCGCTGCGCAGCCTCGAGCTGCCGGTCATCGCCGCCGTCAACGGCGTCGCCGCCGGCGCCGGCGCAAACCTCGCGCTCGCCTGTGATCTCGTGTTCGCGGCGCGCTCGGCGAGCTTCATCCAGGCCTTCTGCAAGCTCGGCCTCATCCCGGACACCGGCGGCACCTGGATCCTGCCGCGTCTGCTCGGCCCGGCGCGCGCGCTCGGGCTCGCGCTGCTCGGCGACAAGCTGTCGGCCGAGCAGGCCGAGCAGTGGGGGCTGATCTGGAAGTGCGTCGACGACGACGCGCTGATGCCGACCGTGCGCGCGGTCGCCGCGCAGCTCGCGCAAGGGCCGACGTTCGGCTATGCGCAGACCAAGAAGGCGATCTGGGCGAGCTCGACCAACGATTTCGAGCACCAGCTCAACCTCGAGCGCGACATGATGACCGTGTGCGGCCGCTCGAACGACTACCGCGAGGGCGTGGCCGCCTTCATCGAAAAGCGTGCGCCGCAGTTCAAGGGAGACTGAGCGATGAGCGCGCTGCCGCCCGACACCCGGGTGCTCGTCGTCGGTGCCGGTGCGATGGGCGCCGGCATCGCGCACGTCGCCGCGGTCGCCGGACACACCGTCTATCTATACGACACGCGGGCCGAAGCGGTGCTGAAGGGGCGCAACACGATCGCCTCGGATCTGCGCTTTCTGGTGTCCAAGGGCAAGCTCGCCGACGCCGCGGCCACTGCCGCGCTCGCGCGCGTGCGTGCGATCACCGATCTGGCCGAGGCGCGTGATGCCCGCCTCGCGATCGAGGCGATCGTCGAGGACCTCGAGGTCAAGCGCAAGCTGTTCATGGGGCTCGAGGTGCTGCTCGGCGACGACGCGATCCTCGCCACCAACACCTCGTCGCTGTCGATCACCGCGATGGGCGCGGCGCTCGAGCGCCCCGGCCGGCTCGCCGGCATGCACTTCTTCAATCCGGCCCCGCGCATGAAGCTGGTCGAGATCGTCTCCGGTCTTGCGACCGAGCCGGCGGTGGCCGAGCGGCTGCACGCGACCGCCACCGCATGGGGCAAGGTCGCGGTCCATGCCCGATCGACCCCCGGCTTCATCGTCAATCGTGTCGCCCGGCCGTTCTACGCCGAGGCGCAGCGCGTGCTCGCCGAAGGCGGCGGCGCGCCGGCGACGCTCGATGCGGCGCTGCGCGACGGCTGCGGCTTTCCGATGGGGCCGTTCGAGCTGATGGACCTGATCGGCCACGACGTCAACTTCGCGGTGACGAAGTCGGTGTTCGAGGCCTGTTTCGGCGACCCGCGCTACAGCCCGAGCCCGATCCAGCAGGAGCTCGTGCTGGCCGGTCGCCTGGGCCGCAAGAGCGGCCAGGGCTTCTATGCCTACGGTGACGCTGCGGTGAAGCCCGAGCCGCATCGCGAGCCGCCGCAGCGTGCGGCGGGCACCGTCGCCGCGGTCGGCGATCTGGGTGTGGCCACGGCGCTGGTGCGCCGGCTCGAGGCGGCCGGCGTCGAGGTGCGCCGCGAGCACGGCGAAGGCATCGCGGCCGGCGCCGGGCACGGCTGGATCGTCATCGACGGGGCGCGCCTGGCATTGTCGGACGGCCGCAGCGCGACGCGGCGTGCGTACGAAGACGGCGCGCCCAACCTCGTGCTGTTCGATCTGTGCCTGGATTACGAGACCACGCCGCGCATCACCGTCGCGCGCGCCGATCACTGTGCGCAGGGCGCCTGGACTGCGGTGGTCGGCACGCTGCAAAAGGCGGGGCCCGCGGTCGGCCGCATCGACGACGTGGCCGGCATGGTGGCGCTGCGCACCGTCGCGATGCTCGCCAACGAGGCGGCCGACGCCGTGCTCGCCGGCATCGGCTCGGCGGCCGACATCGACACCGCGATGCGCTACGGCACGAACTACCCGAAAGGCCCGCTCGCGTGGGCCGACCAGCTCGGCGCCGGGTTCGTCGCCGACGTGCTCGCGAATCTCGGCCGGCATTATTCCGACCCGCGTTACCGCGTGTCGCCGCTGTTGCAGCGCAAGGGCTTCACCGGAGAGTCGTTCCATGGCTGAAGCCGTGCCCGCGCAGCCTTTCGTGGCCGCCCCGCATGGCGCGACGACGATATCCGTTCATAGCAGACATTTTCGAGGAGAGGAGTAGATGGCCGTCAAGACCCCCGTGCCGGACGACCTGGAGCCGATCGAGCGGGCCTCCCAGGACGAACTGCGCGCACTGCAGCTCGAGCGCATGAAGTGGAGCGTGCGCCATGCGTACGACAACGTTGCCCACTACCGCAAGGCGTTCGACGCCAAGGGCGTGCATCCGGACGACCTCAAGTCGCTCGAGGATCTCGCCAAGTTCCCCTTCACGAGCAAGCACGACCTGCGCGACAACTACCCGTTCGGGATGTTCGCGGTGCCGCGTTCGCAGGTCGCGCGCGTGCATGCGTCGTCGGGCACGACCGGCAAGCCGACCGTGGTCGGCTACACGCTCAAGGACATCGACACCTGGGCGACCGTGATGGCGCGCTCGATCCGTGCCGCCGGTGGACGTGCCGGCGACATGGTCCATGTGGCCTACGGCTACGGGCTGTTCACCGGCGGCCTGGGCGCGCACTATGGCGCCGAGAAGCTCGGCTGTACCGTCGTGCCGATGTCGGGCGGGCAGACCGAGAAGCAGATCCAGGCGATTCTCGATTTCAAGCCCGACATCATCATGGTGACGCCCTCGTACATGCTGACCATCCTCGACGAGATGGAGCGCTTGGGGCTAGATCCGCGTGCGACTTCGCTCAAGGTCGGCATCTTCGGGGCCGAGCCGTGGACGCCGGCGATGCGCACGGCGATGGAGGCGCGCTCCGGCATGGATGCGGTCGACATCTATGGATTGTCGGAGGTGATGGGCCCGGGCGTCGCCAACGAGTGCATCGAGGCCAAGGACGGCCCGGTGATCTGGGAAGACCACTTCTATCCCGAGATCATCGATCCGGCGACCGGCGAGGTGCTGCCCGACGGCACCGAAGGCGAGCTCGTATTCACGTCGCTGACCAAGCAGGCGATGCCGGTGATCCGCTACCGCACGCGCGACCTCACCCGCCTGTTGCCGCCGACCGCGCGCAGCATGCGCCGCATGGCCAAGATCACCGGCCGCTCCGACGACATGCTGATCATCCGTGGCGTCAACGTCTTCCCGACGCAGATCGAGGAGCTGATCTGCAAGATGCCCAAGCTCGCGCCGCAGTATCTGCTCGAGGTCGACAAGCAGGGCCACATGGACTCGCTGACGGTGAAGGTCGAGGTCAATCCGGAGGCCGACGTCGGGCGCCATCCCGAGCAGAAGGAAGCGATCGCGAAGGAGCTCCAGCATCACATCAAGAGCATGATCGGCGTGAGCGCGAAGGTCGTCGTCGGCGGCAGGACCGCCGAGGCCGGGCCGCTCTTCTATC
>DAOMOP010000217.1:0-1948 GCA_035444405.1 Rhodocyclaceae bacterium | reverse complement strand
GGAGAGCCGTTCTCGATCGAGCGCGTGACGGTCGGCAAGGCCAAGCGCGTCGTCGACCGTCGTCCGAAGGAATGAGCACGGCCGTCTCACGGCTCGAACGCGCGCCGGCCGCAGCGCGCGCCGGGCATGCTGCGTCGGTCGCGACGCCGCGTGCCCGTCCCGATCGACATTGAGCGACCGCAACGCACGGAGCGACAGGAACCGGACTATGGCCAGGGGCAAGGCACCGACCTTCGAGGCGCAGCGCGGCGCGATCATGGCCGCGGCGGCGGCGCTGATCGCGAAAAAAGGCTTCCACAGCGCCTCGATGGCCGAGATCGCGAAAGCCTGCGGGGTCTCCAAGCCCTTGCTGTACCACTACTACCGCGACAAGGAGCACATCCTGTTCGACATCGCCGACAGCTACATCGACCAGCTGCTGTCGGTGGTCGAGCGCGTGGCGGCGCAGCGGCTCGAGCCCGAGGCGCATCTGCTCGCACTCGTGAGCGGTTTCATGGCCGAGTACGAGCATTCGGAGAATCATCACCGCGTGCTGGTGCAGGATGTGCGCTTTTTGCAGGAGGAGCAGGCCGGGCTCGTGATCGAGCGGCAGCGGCGCGTGGTCGCCGGAGTGACCGAAGTGCTGGTGCGCATCGAGCCGGCCCTCGTGCGCCTCAAGCTCGAACGGCCGGTGACGATGATTCTTTTCGGGATGATCAACTGGACCTACACGTGGCTGCGCGCCGAAGGCCCGCTCACGTACGCCGACATGGGGCCGCTGGTCACGCGCATCCTGCTCAAGGGGATGGGCGGGCTGGTCGAGCCGCCCGGCGAGACGAATCGCAGCGCCGCGACGGCCAAGGCCTGAGCGCGGCGCGACGGAAGCAACGAAACCAGGAGACACAAGCGTGGAAGCATTCATCTGTGACGGCATCCGCACCCCGATCGGCCGCTACGGCGGGGCGCTGTCGAGCGTGCGCACCGACGATCTGGCGGCGCTGCCGATCAAGGCACTGGTCGCGCGCAACGGCGGCGTCGACTGGGCGGCCGTCGACGACGTCTATTACGGCTGTGCCAACCAGGCCGGCGAGGACAACCGCAACGTCGCGCGCATGGCGGCGCTGCTGGCCGGCCTGCCGGTCGAGGTGCCCGGGGCGACGATCAACCGTTTGTGCGGCTCCGGCATGGACGCGATCGGCACCGCCGCGCGTGCGATCAAGGCCGGCGAGGCCTCGTTGATGATCGCCGGCGGGGTCGAGAGCATGAGCCGCGCGCCGTTCGTGCTCGCGAAGGCCGAGTCGGCGTTCTCGCGCGTGGCGAAGATCGAGGACACGACGATCGGCTGGCGCTTCGTCAATCCGCTGATGAAGGCGCAGTTCGGCATCGACTCGATGCCCGAGACGGCCGAGAACGTCGCGGCCGACTTCGGCGTCGCGCGTGCCGACCAGGACGCCTTCGCGCTGCGCAGCCAGCAGCGCTACGCGGCGGCGAAGGCGCGCGGCTTCTTCGACGGCGAGCTGACGGCGGTCGAGATTGCGCAGAAGAAGGGCGATCCGCTGCGCGTGAGCGCCGACGAGCACCCGCGCGAGACCTCGCTCGAGGCGCTCGCCCGCCTGAAGGGCGTGGTGCGCCCGGACGGCACCGTCACGGCCGGCAATGCGTCGGGCACCAACGACGGCTCGGTCGCGCTGCTGCTCGCCTCGGAGGGCGCGGCGGCCCGGCACGGCCTCACCCCGCGCGCGCGCATCGTCGCGATGACGACCGCCGGCGTGGCGCCGCGCATCATGGGCATCGGCCCGGCGCCGGCGACCCGTCGCCTGCTGGAGAAGACCGGCGTGCGCCTGGACCAGGTGGACGTGATCGAGCTCAACGAGGCGTTCGCCTCCCAAGGGCTGGCCGTCATGCGCGACCTCGGCCTGCCGGACGATTCGCCCAAGGTGAATCCGAACGGCGGCGCGATCGCGCTCGG
>DAOMOP010000216.1:0-6729 GCA_035444405.1 Rhodocyclaceae bacterium | reverse complement strand
GTCGATCTGCAGGCGCAGGAAGTCGGTCGGCGGCGTGTGCACCCCCGCGACCGCGCGCGTGTTCTGCGCGGTCAGCGCGGCGACGACGCCGCAGCCGTAGGCGCCGAGCGCCGAAAAGGTCTTCAGGTCGGCCAGGACGCCGGCGCCGCCGGACGGGTCGACGCCGGCGATCGTGACGACGTTGGGGATGGTGCTGGTCATGCTCCGCTCTCTCTACTGCGCTTCGCGTGCGGCCGGCCGGGAGCCATGCCGCCTCGGCAGCGGAGAAACGGAACAATCACGGGTGCTGCTGCGGACATTTCGCGTTTCCCTACGCCGGTGCGAACCGGATCAGGTTCCGAGGGTATCTCTCAGCCGGTCCTGAACAGCAGGGCCGGCACCCCTAACGAACGGCCTAGGCTACCCGACGCACGCGGCCCGTGCAAGGGGTGAATTCGACGGCCGCGTCGGCTCCCGGCGAGCAGATCCGTCGCCCCAGCCTGCGCCCGGTCCGACCGGCCTCGCCTGCGGCGGCATAGCCCGGGCCACGTCGCGCACCCGGCCCGGGCTCGCGAGTACTCGCGCCGTCCCCGCCCCACTGCGGGCTACCCCGGCCACACCGCGTTTTCGGCGCGAAGGCAAGTGAACGACGTCACTTGTGCGCAGTGCGCCAGGTCATCGGCCCGCGCCTCCGGCTTCCCTAACCTGTGATTGCTGGCCCGCACCGCCAAGCGGCGGCAGGGCGGCTTGTTTTGGGAGGACCCACGCAGGGTACGGCTGCGGGCTGTTCAGATGTCATGCGGCCGCGAACCCCGAGCGATTCCACGGAGGTGTGCCATGAAATGCCGAAAGAACGTCCGCAAGCTGATCGAGGCGTACAACGCCGCGGCCAACAAGGCCGACACCGAGCTCGTCCGCTTCCGCGACGCCGTCGTCGCGCTGAAGGCGGCGCCCAGCCAGCTGCCGGCACCGCACACGCAGGCGAACCGCTACGACGACTTCGTCTACGTGCACGAGCAGTCGATGGCCGGCCATCCGCCCGGCGACCCCGGACCGCATTCCGGCCACCGCGGGCCGCTGTTCTTTCCCTGGCATCGCGAGTTCCTGCGCCAGTTCGAGAATGCGCTGCGCGCGGTTTCGGGCGACCCCTCGATCTGCCTGCCGTACTGGAACTTCACTCACGATCAGGCCCCGGCCGATCCCGGCTACCCGTTCTTCGACGACTTCCTCGGCGGCGACGGCACCGGCCCCGGCGGTGAAGTGCAGACCGGCCCCTTCGCCTTTGCCAACGGCTGGACGCTGAACCTCGGCAGCAGCGACCGCCTGCTGCGCGACTTCGGCGCCGGCACGCCGTCGCTGCCGACGCCGGCGGCGGCGACCGGCGCGCTCGCCGAGACCACCTACGACAGCCCGCCCTTCGACGTCACGGTGGCGGGCGCGAACAGCTTCCGCAACCTGGTCGAGGGCTGGGTCGGGCCGCAGGCCGGGCCCAACATGCACAACCGCGTCCATGTCTGGGTCGGCGGCTCCATGCTGCCGGCGACCTCGCCCAACGATCCGGTGTTCTTCCTCAACCACGCCAAGGAGGACGAGCTGTGGGCGGTGTGGATGCAGAAACACCCCGCCGTGCCGCACTACCTGCCCGGCGACGGCTACGCGATCCCGCCGGCGCAGCACCACCTGCGGCGCCTGAGCGACACGATGGAAGACCTCGCCGAATACTTCGGCGCCGGCACCCTCGAGCGCCCGATCGATCTGCTCGACCACAAGGCGATCACCTGGTACGACACCGACCTGCCCGAGATCACGCTCGAATCCGGCCCCGCGCTCGCCTTCAACGACACCCCCGAAGGTCTCACGGTCGCCAAGCACATCCGCTTTCGCGTGCAATCGTGCCGGCCGGTATTCTTCAGCATCACCGGCGCACCCACGGGCAACTTCTCGGTCGTCGGCGGTCCGGATTTCCCGGTGATGCCGGACGAGGCGAACGATTTCGAGATCCTCGAGATCGAGGTGCGCTTCCACGGCGTCGGCGCCGACGTGCAGGTCAGCGCGATCGATATCCAGGCCCACGTCGTCGACGAGGAGGGCTATTACGCCGCCGCTCCGAATGACCCCTATGTCGTCGGCAGCTTTCACATCGAGCTCGTCGCCAACGACATCATCACCAGCGACAGCTCGATCGTGCTGGTGCTCGACCGCTCCGGCAGCATGGCGTCCATGGCCAACAGCGGCTTCACCCGCAGCGAGCTGATGAAGAACGCGGTCGGCGTCGTGCATGAGCTGATGAAGGACGGCGACGAGTTCGGTGTCGCGCGCTTCGACCACGAGGCCGACGTGCTGCTGCCGATGACCCTGAAGTCGGCCGGGCTGGGCACGACGCTGACCGGCCCGGGGCTGGATCCGCGCGGCGCCACCAGCATCGGCGGCGGCATCCTGGTGGGCAGCGGCCTGGTCAACGGCCCGGCGGCGACCCATCCGAACAAGGCGATGATCGTGCTCACCGACGGCAACGAGAACTTCGCTCCGCTGATCGCCGACCTGCCCGCCGGGACGATCAACCAGACCACTTTCGCGATCGGCTTCGGCCTGCCGGGCGACGTCAGCGACCCGGTGCTGAGCCAGATCTCGGCCAACACCGGCGGCTATCTGCTGGTGACCGGCGACATGACGAGCGACGACGAGCGCTTCAAGCTCGCCAAGTTCTTCATCCAGGTGCTCAAGGATGCGACGCTGAACGAGCTCGTGCTCGACCCCGAGGGCCAGCTGCTGTGGGACGGCGCGGCGCAGGAGATCCCCTTCCAGGTCGGCGACTCCGACGTCTCGATCGACGTCGTCACGCTGTGTCCGATCCCGTTCGCGCTCGACTTCGCCCTCGTCACCCCGGGCGGGCAGCCGATCACGCCGGCCACCGCGGCGGTCGAGCCCAACGTGCGCTACCGCGTCGGCGCCGACGTCGCGTACTATCGCCTGATGCTGCCGGCGCTGCCGGGCAACACCGCCGGCTCGCACCGCGGCACCTGGAAGGCGCTGCTGCGGCTGAAGGCGCCGGACGTCATCTTCAAGGGCGTCAACACCTCGGTCGTGGGCGAGTCCGCGGCCTGGCAGGAGGCGCTGCGCCGGCTGCGCGAGTTCGCCCGGCGGCCCACCCCGTACAGCCTGTCGGTGCATGCCTACTCCAACCTGAGCCTCGCGGCCACGCTGCGCCAGGACGGCTTCGCCCCCGGCGACGCCGTGCACCTCAACGCGCGCCTGTGGGAGTACCACGTGCCGCTGGCGAGCACGGCCACGGTGTGGGCCGACGTGCTGCAGCCCGACGGCAGCCGCGCGCTGCTGCCCTTCGCGCGCGGCGCGGCCGGCGACTACCTGGCCGACTGGCCGACCACGCGCCCGGGCGTGTACCAGTTCACCGTGCATGCCGAAGGACGCACCAGCGCCAACGCGCGCTTCACCCGCAGCAAGGTCCTCACCGGCGGCGTGTGGGCGGGCGGCGATCGGCCCTACGACCCGGTCACCGGCGGCGGCAGCGGCGCCGGCGGGCGCGACGACGGTTACTGCCGCACGCTGCTGTGCCTGCTCGAGCAGGTGTTCAAGTCGCCGGTGCTGCTCGAGCGCTTCAAGGCGCTGGGAATCGACCCCGGCGAGTTGCGCCGCTGCCTCGAGTCGCAGTGCGGCAAGGCGAAGCCTCCCACCGAGGGGCCGCGCCCGAGGGCCGTGCCCGCGACTGCCTGGAGCAGCCTGGCTTCCGTGCCCGAGTTCAACCGTCTCGTCGACACCTTGCTGGCGTCCGGGCTGAGCGCGCTCGAGCCGCTACGGGCCGCTCGGACCGAGCCGCTGCGTCGCCGGCCGAAGATGGAAGTCGGTGACGACAACCTCTTCGTGCTGCCCGATCAGCCCTCCGGGCATCAGGACCACGACAAGGACGAGACAGGCGGTCGTGACGACAAGAAAGACAAGGACGGGCAAGGCGGCGGAGGGCGTTCCCGCTGAAGTCCCGCATCGCCCCGGGGCCGGCCGCCGGCCGGCCCGTCGCCGCGCTTGCGCGCGCCGCCCGCCCACTCCTCAGCGCGCGCAGCCGGCCGGCAGCTGGAAGTAGTACGCACGCCCGGCGTGGATGATCGGTCCCACGGTCGTGCAGGTCGAGCCGGTGTGGCGGATCAGCGCCACCGACTTGATCGCCATCACCGTGGTGCCGGTCAGCGCGGCGCATTCGGGCGCGGCCGGATCCATCGTGCCCGGCGGCACGCAGCCCTGCACCGTGCGGCCCTCGCCGTCGACGACGAAGAGGTCGCCCTCGGCGTCGAGCACCAGCGCGCCGATCGCCGCGCTGGGCAGGGCGGGGGCCTGCGTCGCATCGCCGTAGGGCTTGTGGTCGATCATCTGGCAGCCGGCGAGCACGCCGAGCAGGGCGCCCGCGCACAGCGTGCGCGCGAGCGGCTTCGTCATTGCCACGTGTTTCGGTCTCATGACCTTTTCTCCTTTGCGGGTGTTCGCCGCCGGTTGCGGCCTAGAAGCGCAGGCTCGCCTGCAACAGGACAGTGCGTTCCGGGTAGAACAGCGGTACGCGCGGATTGCCGCTGAAGTCGGTGTTCTGGAATGCGGCGCGGCGGTCGAACAGGTTGTACACGGCCACCGACAGCGCCGCCCGCCGATCCGCGCGCAGGTAGGCGAGGCGTGCGTTGGCGAGCCAGTAGCGTGTCGTGCGTGCCGCCACGCCGCCCAGGCCGTCGGCGACGGCGGCGCGCTGGTGCACGCGCACTGCCTCGAGCTGCGCGGCCAGCCGTGCAGCCGGACGCAGCCACAGTGACAGCGGCAGCAGCTCGGTGCGCACGCGGTACGGCAGCGAGGGCGAGTCGGCCGGATTGCCTGCCAGGGCCAGCCGTTCGAAGTGCCACGCCGCAGCGACGGCGGCGCGCCGGCCCAGCGGCAGCTCGAGGTAGGCGCGGTGCAGGCGTTCGTCCCAGTCGGCGAGGCAGTCGGCGCTGCCGCAACCGAGGCCGGGTACCGCCAGGCGGCGGTGGGACCATTCGAATCCGGCACCGCCGCCAGCGGCGAAGCGATGATCGAGCCCGACTGCGCGCCGGCGCCAGCGCGTACCGTCGAGATCGTCGAAGAGCTGGTTGAAGCCGGCGAAGTGCGTCGGCTCGAGGGTCTGGTCGCGGTACTTCGGCCCCTTCACCCCTTCGAACGCGGCCAGCCCGAGCGTGGTCGCCGGCGCCAGCCGGATCCGGGCACCGAGCTTGGCGCTGGTGCGCGATACCGACACTGGCCGGCGGGCGTCGAGCGCCGCGTGGCTGGCGCCGAGATGGAGCTTCGCCCACGGCAGTGGGCGCAGGTCGAGGTAGGCGAACGCGGTGTCGTGGGTGGTGCGCGCGCGCGTCGGCGGCGCCAGCGGGGTCGACAGCGGCTCGGGGCCGAACAGGCAGCACAGGCTCAGGTCCTGGCGCGAACGGCTGCGTTCGCGGTAGTGGCCACCGCCGGCGATGAGGCCGTAGCGCGTGCCGCGCACGGCGTAGAGCAGCTCGACCTCGTCCGCGTGCAGGCGGGTGCGGAGGTCGAAGTCGGTGACGTCGAAAGGTAGCGCCGCAGTACCGGCGAGGCGGTCCAGGCTGCGCTCGCCGGTGCGCTGGGTGGCGGCGGTGATGATCAGTTCGCGCTCGAGCGTCGGCGCGTGGCGCAGCGACAGGCGCGCGCTGTCGCGAGCGATGCGGTGGTCCAGGCGCAGCGGCAGCAGGCCGGCGCCGGCGAGCAGCTGCGGCGACACCTCGCCGCCGCGGCGCTCGCTGCTGCCCAGGTCGGCCAGCAGCATGGTTGCCGGTGTCGGGGCGAGCTGCAGGCCGAGCCGGGTGCCCGACAGGGCGATGTCACGCCGCTCGTCGAGGCCGTCGCGGCGGTAGTCGAAATGTCCCAGCGAGATCTGCGCACGCTCGCTCGAGCGTGCGCCGAGCAGGCTCGCCCCGCGCGTGCCCTGGCTGCCGGCCAGCACGCTGGCGGCAAACTGTCCGGGTCCGCGCTCGAACAGTGCGGCCGCCTCCTCGGGGGCGAGCGCGCGTGGACCATCGACGATCGGCAGGCCGGGGTCGAGAAACTGCGGCGGCACCGGCAGCTGGCCGATCGGCTGGCGCAGCTGTGCCTGCAGCAGCTCGCTCAGGCGCGCCTGCTCGAGGCGCGGCAGCTCGGCGTAGGCGCCGGCCAGCAGGCGGTGGCCGGCGGGGCCGGCCGGATCATCGTCGAGCGCGGCCAGCGCGGCCGCACGCAGCGACTGGTCGAAACCGAGCTCCGCATAGGCCGGGCCGAGCCCGGTGCTGCGTGCGGCGCGGTCGATGTCGAGCAGCAGCGGCGAGCGCAGCACCGTGCGGTTGTCGTTGAGCATGATCGCGCGGTTGCCGTCGGCCAGCGCACCGAGCGGGTCGTTGTCGCGCAGTCGGCGGAAGGCGTCGAAATGCCAGGGCGTGGGCGAGGCCGGGTCGAGCCGGCGGGCGAGGGCGAGCTCGCGCCCACCCAGCGCGGCGCGGTCTTCCTCGACATAGAGGCGGCCGAGATAGCTGCGCAGTTCGGCGTCGGCCGGGTCGAGCAGCACCGCGAGCTCGATTTCGCGCCGTCCGGCGGCGAATTCGCCGGCACGCACGTGGGCGAGGCCGTTGCCGAAGCGTGGCAGCGGGTCGGCGGAGTCGGCCGCGATTGCGGCGGCGAAGCTGTCGCGCGCGGCGGCGGTGGCGCCACCGAGCAGCTGGGCGAAGCCGAGCAGGG
>DAOMOP010000215.1:1027-6799 GCA_035444405.1 Rhodocyclaceae bacterium | reverse complement strand
CCGCACAGGCCGAGCAGCTGCAGCTCGAGTTGCCGGGCGCGATCGTCGCCGCCGCCGTCCCCCACCCGGCCGCGCGCGCGGGCTGGCATGGCACGCTGGTGCTCGACGCGACGGCGTTCGCATGCGGCTGGCGCGACGGCTGCGACGGCACGCTGCACGTACGCTGGCACGACGCGGCGCTCGACATCGTCCCCGAACGCCATCTCGGCGATCACGAAGTCGTGCTGCACGGGCGCGGCGACGTCCTCGACGTCGACCTTCGCACGCTCGCCGGCACGCTCGCCATCGACGGGCACGGAGAAATCGGCCTGGACGGCAGCGCCGCGCTGCAGGCGACGATCAGCGGCGACCCCGAGCTCGTCGACCGCATGCCGAACATCATGGACGGCAAAGTGCGGCCGACCGGCACGCCGGGCCGGGCGGTGCTCAGCCTGCCGTAGCGGCCACGGCTC
This sequence comes from Rhodocyclaceae bacterium, assembly GCA_035444405.1. GTDB lineage: Bacteria > Pseudomonadota > Gammaproteobacteria > Burkholderiales > Rhodocyclaceae > DAOMOP01. The sequence continues at coordinate 6,347 of DAOMOP010000215.1, read as the reverse complement.
GCGCGCGCCCCGGGCGCTCAGCGCTGCGCGTTGATCGCGTCGCGCGTCGCGATCGCCGCGGCACGCGCGGCCTCGGCGAAATCCTCGCCATCGCCCGCGTACAGGATCGCCCGCGACGAGTTGATCATCAGACCGGTGCCGTCGCCGCTGCGCCCGGCCTTGACGGTGGCCGCGACGTCGCCGCCCTGCGCGCCGATGCCCGGCACCAGCAGCGGCATGTCGCCGGTCAGCGCGCGCACGCGCGCGATCTCTTCGGGAAAGGTCGCGCCGACCACCAGCGCGCAGTTGCCGCCCGCGTTCCACTCATCGGCCACGAGGCGTGCGACGCGCTCGAACAGGCGCTCGCCGCCGCCGACATCGAGACACTGCAGATCGCTGCCGCCCGCGTTCGAGGTGCGGCACAGCAGGATCACGCCCTTGTCCGGGTAGGCCAGCCACGGCTCGACCGAATCGCGCCCCATGTACGGGTTGACGGTGACCGCGTCGGCGCGGAAGCGCTCGAACGCCTCGACCGCGTAGTGCTCGGCAGTGCTGCCGATGTCGCCGCGCTTGGCGTCGAGGATCACCGGCGTGCCGGGATGACGCCCGTGGATGTGGTCGATCAAGGCCTCGAGCTGGTCCTCGGCGCGCTGCGCGGCGAAGTAGGCGATCTGCGGCTTGAAGCAGCACACGAGGTCGGCGGTCGCATCGACGATGGCGCGACAAAAGGCGAGGATTGCATCCGGGCGACCCTTGAGATGGGCTGGAAAGCGCACCGGATCGGGGTCGAGGCCGACGCACAACAGGCTGTTGCGCTGCTGCCACGCGGCGTGCAAGGCGGTCATGAAATGCATGGATCGGTCTTCCGCAACGGATCTCGGGTGTGCATGATAATCGCTGACACCGTCGTTGCGGCTATCAAGATGTATGTGCCACGCCGATCGCATTCGGCGCCGGCGCCAGCCGCCAACCACCGCGGGCCGAACGCCGCGCGCCACCGCGCAAGCAGAAGGGCCGCAATACGCGGCCCCGATGACTCCGACACTGGATGCGGCCCGAACCGCTCACATCGCCTTGTCGATCCCCAGGATCTCCTTCGCTTTCGCGAGCGTATCCATCGACTCCTGGTGCATGCCCTCGTTGTGCAGCTTCTCGCCTTCGGCGCGCAGCGCCTTGACTTCGGCCATCTGCTCTTCGGTCAGCTGAGGATCGGCCGCCAGAGCCTCGTCGATCTTCTTCATTTCGTTCGGACAGCCGAACGCGAACGCGCCGGACGACAGCACCAGTGCGAACAGCGCGACCAGCAATCTCGGCATCGACTTCTTCATCTTGGTCTCCTTGGCTTGATGCGGAAACTTCCGCACGCAGCTTTGACCGGATGACTATGTCAATGTTTCGACGCAGTCTCAAACCGCTGGAAACAGGATGTAATCGCCGACCAGGCCGACGAAGATCGCCGCGCCGACCCAGTTGTTGTGCAGAAAGGCCTTGAAGCAGTGTGCGCGCTCGCGGCCGCGGATCAGCGTGTAGTGATAGAGCGCGATGCCCGCCGCCACCGCGAGCCCGGCGAAGAACAGGGCGCCCCGCCCGGCGATCGCGCCGGTTGTCGCCAGCAGCACGAAAGTCATCGCGTAGCACAGCATCACCGCCGCGACGTCGAAACGTCCAAACGTGATCGCCGCGCTGCGCACGCCGATCCTGAGGTCGTCGGGGCGGTCGACCATCGCGTACTCGGTATCGTAGGCCATCGCCCAGAACACGTTCGCGACGACCATCAGCCACGCGATCGCCGGCACCTCGCCCTGCACCGCCGCGAAACCCATCGGAATGCCGAAGCCGAAGGCGATGCCCAGATATGCCTGCGGAATGGCAAGAAAGCGCTTCGTGAACGGGTAGCTCGCGGCCAGGAACAGCGCCGGCAGCGACAGCCACAGCACCAGCGGATCGAGGAACAGCACCACCAGCACGAACGCGACGAACGCCAGCGCCGACGCGAGCACCAGCGCCTCGCGCACGCTCACCACACCGGTGGCGAGCGGCCGCGCGCGCGTGCGCTCGACGTGGCCGTCGAAATTGCGGTCGGCGAAGTCGTTGATCACGCAGCCGGCCGAGCGCATCAGCACCGTGCCGGCGATGAAGATGGCCAGGATGTGCCACGGCGGCACGCCACCGGCGGCCATCCACAGCCCCCACAGCGTCGGCCACATCAGCAGCAGGATGCCGATCGGCTTGTCGAGGCGGGTCAGGCGCGCGTAGTGCGGCAGGCGGTCGGAAAGCGAATACGAAGCGTGCATCATGCGGATCCGGATGTAGTCAGGCGTCGCACCGCGCGGCACGGTGGCGTGCATCGTGTCGTCGCCAGGGCGGCTCGTCGCGCCGTGCTGGTGTTGCACCGAAGCGATGCGGCCGGCACGCTCAGTCGCGCATCCCGAAGATGGGCGGCAAGAACACCTCGGTCACCAGCAACGCACGACCGTGCAGCCGAAACAGCGACCGGCGCGCCCACAACACTCGCGGTGATACATCACTGCCCGCCGCGGCGAGAGCCCGATGATACCGCGCATCGCGCCGATCGAGCGAGGCGCAGGCGAGCGCCCCGCGGACGATGCGCGGATCGGCGAAGAGCGCCGCGCCGAGCGGGCGCGAGCCGATGCCGTGGAAAAGATGCCACGCCCCACGCACGCTGCGGCGCGGCAGCACCGAACGCGCGAAGACGACCGGCCGGCCGTCGGCGACCAGCAACACCTCGCGCACCCACGCGACCTCGTAGCGCCGCAGCCCGACCAGTGCCGCCTCGTCCGGGCGCACGCGCGCGAGGCGCTGGCACAACACGCGCACCGAAAACGCGCCGCAGCGCGCGCGGATGCGCGCCGTCAGCGAACCCGCGTCGGTGAGCCACGCGCGCAACGCCGCCGGTACGGTCGCACGCGCAGGGCGTGCGCGCCAGCGATTCGGGAGACGCCGTGCAGCCATCGCAGGTAGGACCGAAATCGGAAAGGGGCGCATCTTACCGTGAATGGCAGGGTGCGCGGGCGGACACCGTCGCCCGCGCACTCGCAGGCTCGCTCGGCGATTCGCCGCGTATAATTGCACATATAAGTATCGCAGCACGCGGAGACACCATGGGCCAAGTCACCATCTATCTGGATCATGAAAGCGAGCAACGCGTGCGTGCTGCCGCGGCCGCGGCCGGCATGCCTGTCAGCCGCTGGGTTGCTCAACTCGTGCGGAAGAAGACCCAAAACGAATGGCCGGCGACTGTGCGGGCGCTGGCCGGTGCATGGCAGGATTTGCCGGATCTCGACACGTTGAGGAACGACGGTGGTCGCGACATCGCACGTGAGCGTTTCTGATGTTCGCGCTCGACACCAACACGCTGATCTACTTCTTCAAGGGTGAAGGTCGTGTCGCGGAACGCCTGCTTGCGTCGCCCCCTTCAGCAATCGCCATCCCGTCCGTGAGCGTTTTCGAGATCGAGACGGGCATTGCAAAGTCCTCCGACCCGCACAAACGGCGGCGCCAGTTCGACGAGTTGCTCGACCTCGTCGCGATCCTGCCTTTCGACCGTGACGCCGCCAGCACGGCTGCGCGCATCCGCGCCGAACTCGAGCGCGGCGGGGCGCCGATCGGCCCGCTCGATACGCTCATCGCCGGCACTGCACTGGCCTACGACGCGACGCTGGTGACACGCAACAAGCGCGAATTCGGCCGCGTGCGCAAACTGCGTGTTGTCGACTGGTTCGACTGACCGGGGCTCACTGCCGCTCAAGCCACCCGCAGTTCCAATGCAATACCGAACCAGCGCTTGACCGCTTCGACGATGGCCAGCAGCGCCGGGATGAAGAACAGCACCAGCAGCGCCGAAAAGCCCAGCCCGAAGGCGATCGAGGCCGCCATCGGGATCAGGAATTGCGCCTGCAGCGAGGTCTCGAACATCAGCGGCATGAGCCCGCCGATGGTCGTCAGCGAGGTCAGCATCACCGCGCGCAGGCGCCCGCAGGAGGCCTCGATCAGCGCCTCGTCGAGCGCCATGCCCTGCCCGCGCAGCTCGTTGAAGAGGCTCACGAGGATGATCGAGTTGTTCACGACGATGCCGGCGAGCGCGAACAGGCCGAACATCGACAGGATGGTCAGGTTCAGTCCCATCGCCCAGTGGCCGAAGATCGCGCCGGCGAGCCCCAGCGGGATCGCCGCCATCACGACCAGGGGCCAGCTCCATGACGCGAACGCCCACACCAGCACGAGGTAGATCAGCCCGAGCCCGAGCAAGAGACCCACGCGCATGTCCGCGAGCGTCTCGCGCTGGTCGGCCGCGCGCCCCTGCAGGCTGTACTCGACGCCATGGTGGCTGGCGAGCCGCGGCAGCACCGCGCGCACGAGCTCGTCCTCGATCGCGACCGCGTTGTTGAGCGCGGGATCGACGGTGCCCGACACCTCGACCGCGAGCCGGCCGTCGGCATGGCGCAAGGCCTCGAAGCCGCGCCGCGACGCCCACTGCGCAACGCTCGCGAGCGGCACGAAGCCCCCGCCCGGGGTCTCGATGACGAGGCGCTCGAACACGTCGAGGCGCTCGCGCTCGGCGCGCGGCAGCATCACCCGCACCTCGAGCTCGTCGCGGCCGCTCTGGACGAGCTGCGCGAGCGCGCCGTCGAAGGCCGCGCGCAGCTGCCGGCCGAGGCTCTCGGTGGTCAGCCCGAGCGCCTCGCCGGCCGGCGTGAGCCGGTAGATCAGCTGCTCGCGGCCGAACGGCATGTCGTCCTCGGTGTCGCTCACCCCCGGAATGCTGTTCAGCGACTCGGCGAGCTCGAGCGCGGCGGCCTTCAGCGCGTTCGCGTCGTCGCCGGTGAAGCGCACGGTCAGGTCGCGGCCGGCCGGCCCGGACTGGCGTGCCGTGAAAGTCAGGCTCTCGAGCCCGGCCACCGGCGCGGTGCGCTCGCGCCAGGCGGCGAGGAACTGCTCGTTGCGCACGCTGCGCCGGTCCGACGGTACGAGCTCGACCATCACCGACAACAGCTGGTCGCCGCGCGCGCCGCTGCCGGCCGCGCTGCCACCGGAGCCGCCCAGCCGCGACACCGCGGTCTTGACCAGCCCGCCGCCGAGCTCGGCCTCGGCCTGCGCCAGCGCACGCTCGAGCTCGCGCAAAAAGGCCTCGCTGTGCGCGCGCGGCGTGCCGGCGACGAAGCTCGCGTTCGCGAACACCACCGGCCCCTCCGGCGTCGGGAAGAACACGAAGTTGATGCGCCCGCCGGCGATCAGGCCCACTGCCAGAATCATCGCCGCCAGCGTCAGCGCGACGGTCGCGCCGCGCCACGCCAGCGCGCGCGCGACGAGCGGCCGGAAC
>DAOMOP010000215.1:671-995 GCA_035444405.1 Rhodocyclaceae bacterium | reverse complement strand
GAGCCGCTCGCGCAGCCTCGACGCGTGGTGCCCGGCCTCGCCCTGCAGCGCCGACTTGAGGTGCGCGGGCAGGATCAGAAAGCTCTCCATCAGCGCCGCCAGGATCACCATGATCATCACGAACGGGATGTCGAACATGACGTTGCCGATGATGCCGCCGACCAGCATCAGCGGCACGAAGGCGGCCACCGTCGTCAGCGACGAGGCCACCACCGGCCAGTACATGCGCCGCGCCCCGCCCAGCGCCGCCTGCTCGGGCCCCTCGCCGCGGCGCCGGTGCGTGTCGGCATCCTCGCTGACGACGATCGCGTCGTCGACGATGAT
>DAOMOP010000215.1:0-661 GCA_035444405.1 Rhodocyclaceae bacterium | reverse complement strand
GCCCAGCGCCATGATCAGCGCGAACAGGCTCATCATGTTGATCGTGCCGCCGAACAGCAGCATCAGCCCGAGCGTCGCGAGAAACGCGGTCGGGATGCCGACGGCGACCCAGAAGGCGATGCGCGCGGGCAGGAACAGGTACAGGATCAGCACCACCAGCAGCAGCCCGCCGGCGCCGTTCTTGATCAAGAGCTGGATGCGGTCGCGGATCAGCTCCCACTGCGTGTCGAACACCTCGAGCTCGATCGACGGCGGCAGCTGCGGGCGCGTCGCCTCGAGCCAGCGTTCGAACGCTCGCGCGCCCTTGAGTGAATGACCGTTCTCGCTGCGCTGCAGGGTCAGCTCGACGACGGCGTCGCCCTCCTCGCTCAGATCGAGGCTGCCCGGGCGCGCCTCGCGCGTGACCGTGGCGATGTCGCCCAGGCGCACGACGCCGCGCTCGTCGCTCGCGACCGGCAGCGTCTCGAACGCGAGCGCGTCGCGGCGCTGCTCGAGGCCGCGGATCTCGCGCGCACCGTCGCGCTCGCCGGCGATGCCGGCCGGCACGTCGCGCGACAGGTTGGCGACGCGCTCGCCGATCTCGACCAGCGACAGGGCGAGCGTCTCGAGCGCGGCCGACGGCACCTCGATGGCGATGCGCTCGTCCGGCAGCCCGGTGATG
>DAOMOP010000214.1:0-6850 GCA_035444405.1 Rhodocyclaceae bacterium | reverse complement strand
GTAGTCGTCCGAGCGCTGGTCCTGGTTGCGGATCAGGAGCGCGATCGGCGTGCCGGTGGTCACTCCCTCGAAGACGCCGGACAGGATCTCGACGGTGTCGGGCTCGCGGCGCTGCGTGACGTGGCGCGAGGTGCCGGGCTTGCGGCGGTCGAGCTCGACCTGGATGTCGGCGGCCGACAGCGCGAGCCGCGGCGGACAGCCGTCGACGACGCAGCCGATCGCCGGACCGTGCGACTCGCCGAACGAGCTCACGCAGAAGAGACGCCCCGTGGTGTTGCCCGACATGTGTCACCTCCCGTCCGCGCTCGCGCGCAGCGCGGCTTCGTCAGCGCAAGCGCACCGCGTCGCAGGCCGCGCAGTCGATCGCGTCGCGGTGGCCGAAGCCGGCCGCGTTGTCGATGAAGTACAGGTGTCCGGGCACGAAGCGATACCAGCGCACGCGTGCCATCGCCTTGACGATCGCCGCCGGTGCCTGCGCGAGCCGGCCGACGACGGGGAACTTGTCGGCATACAGCCGGCGCGCGTGCGCCTCGTCCGCACCCGCGATCTCGCACGCCGTGCCCTCGGCCTGCACCCCCTTGATCTGCGGCCAGTCGGCGTAATCTTCCTGCACCGTCACGGCCACGCGCGGATCCTCGCGCAGGTTCAGCGCGTGACGGCTCGTCGGCGCCGACAGGAAGTACAGCGTGAAGCCGTCGCTGACGTAGAACACCGCCGCCGCCCATACGCCGGCCGAGCCTTGCGTGGCAAGCGTCATCACGTGGTGCGAGCGCAGATAGGCGAGTGCGCGCTCGCCGGCGGGGGTGTTCATGAGACCTGTCCGGCCGCGGACATCGGTCGCGGTGCAGGCGGCTCGCCCGCCTCGTCGTGCTCGTGCAGGCGCTTGAGCCGGTAGGCGAGTTGCGGGCGCGTCATGCCGAGCATGCGCGCGGCCGAGGACAGGTTGCCGCCGGCCTTGTCGACGGCCGCCTCGAGCAGCATCGCCTCGACCTCTTCGAGCGTCATCACGCCGTTGCACACCGCCTCACACAGCGCACGGGCCGTTTCGTCCTGCGCCGGGCCGAGCTTGCCCTGGCGGTCGAGCCCGAACTCGCGTGCGTCCTCGTCGGCACACGCCGAGAACAGATGCCCGACCTCGATCGGGCCGCCGTTCGGCGCGAGGATCACGCCACGCTCGACGGTGTTCTGCAGCTCGCGGATGTTGCCCGGCCACGCGTACGACAGCAGCGCGCGCTTGGCCTTGTCGGTGAAGCCGCGCAGCTTCTTGCCGTTGATCGCGGCGTGCTTGTCGAGGAAGTGGCGCGCCAGCGGCGAGATGTCCTCCTTGCGCTCGCGCAGCGGCGGGATGTCGATCTGGAACGCGTTGAGGCGGTAGTACAGGTCGGCGCGAAAACGCCCCTCCTTGACCAGCTGGTGCAGGCTCGCGTTGGTCGCCGCGACCAGTCGCACGTCGATCTTGCGCGTGCGATCGTCGCCGAGACGCTCGAGCTCGCCTTCCTGCAGCACGCGCAAGAGCTTGCTCTGCGCAGTGAGCGGCAGCTCGCCGATCTCGTCGAGGAACAGCGTGCTGCCATCGGCGCGCTCGAAGCGGCCGGCGCGCGTGACGAGCGCACCGGTGTAGGCGCCCTTCTCGACGCCGAAGAGCTCGGACTCGATCAGGTCGTGCGGGATCGCCGCGCAGTTGATCGCGACCATCGGACGCCCGCGGCGCGGGCTCATCTCGTGCAGCGCGCGGGCGAAGAGCTCCTTGCCGACACCGGTCTCGCCGAGCAGCAGCACCGCGATCTGACTGCCCGCGGCCTGCTCGACCATCTCGAGCGCGGCGCGAAAGCCCGGCGAGCGGCCGATCATGTCGGAGGGCACGCGGTTCAGGTCGCCGATCGTCGAGCGCAGCTGCGCGACTTCGGTCTGCAGGTCCAGCAGCTGCTCGGCGATCGACTCGGGCGCGAGCAGGCGCATGTGCTCGTCGGCGTCGTCCCATTGCTCGACCGGCTTGCCGACGATGCGACAGCTCGCGTCGCCCTTGCCGACGCAGTCGACCTCCTTGTACAGGATCGCGCGCCCCATGAAGGCCGACGTGAAGCCGCACGCATAGCCGATCTGCGTCCAGCACACCGGCTCGGACTGCACGCCGAACTGACGCAGGTGCGATTGGCCCTCCCAAGAGTTCTCCCAGCGGAACTCGCCGTAGAAGTGTCCGCTGGCGCGGTCGATTTCGACGCGGATCGGGATGACGTTGACGATGCCTTCAAGGGTGTGCAGCTGCGGCCCGGTCATGAAGGCCTCGATGTCGCTGCAGTGCGCGGTGCGCGTACGCACGAGCTCGGCGTCGCGCACGCCGGAAGCGTAGCCCATGCGCGCGAGCAGGCCGCGTGCGCGCGCCATGCCGAGCGTGTCGATCAGCTCCTTGCGCAGCGACGCCTGCGCCTCGGCGTGCACGAGCAGCATGCGGTGCTCGTGCAGCCACACCTGCCCGCTCTGCGCGCAAAAGCGCAGCTGCGCGCGCAGGTCGTCGGCCTGCACGTGTGTCTCGCTCCGGAGCTTGGTCATCGCCCAGCCCTCCTCGTAATCCGCAACTTCTACACAGGCCCGGCGGCGCGTGTGTTGATCCAGATCAAACGATTCGAACTCGGCAGATCGGCGCGATCGCGCCAGCCAGGCGGTGGCCTTCGCGGCGGAATTGATCAAATGATCAAACACCCCGCCGCGCGCGCCGCCGCCTTCACCTCCCCCGCCGATGCCATCGGGTTGGCGGCCTGCTGCCGTGCGCCATCGCGGCTGGCACAGCGCTTGCGATGAAGCCCGCACAGCCGCCGGTTCTTCGCGCCGTCGGTCGGCATCCGGACAAACCTGCACGATCACGAAAGGGGGCATCAGATGAAGTTTCCTGTTCCGCACGACGTCAAGGCGAAAACGATCCCGGGCACCGAAGGCTGGGAGCGGATGTATCCGTACCAGTACCAGTTCGTCACCGACGACGCGACGCGCAGCCAGTACGAGAAGGACACCTTCTGGTTCTACGACGGCCTGCACTACCCGGAGCCGCTGTACCCGTTCGACACCATCTGGGACGAGGCCTGGTACCTCGCGCTGTCGCAGTTCAACAACCGCATCTTCCAGGTGCCGCCGGTGCGCGGCGTCGATCACCGCATCATCAACGGCTACGTCTACATCTCGCCGGTGCCGGTCAAGGATCCGGACGAGATCGGCCAGCGCGTGCCCAACTTCATGGAGCGCGCCGGCTACTACTACAAGAACTGGGACGAGCTCGAGGGGCGCTGGAAGGTCAAGATGGAGGCGCTGATCCAGGAGCTCGAGGGGCTCGAGATCCCGCGCCTGCCCGAGCTCGAGGAGCTCTCGGTGGTCACCGACGCGCTCGGCGAGTCGAAGGGCTACCACCTGATCAAGAACTACGACGACCTGATCAACCTCGGCATCAAGTGCTGGCAGTACCACTTCGAGTTCCTGAACCTCGGCTACGCCGCCTACGTGTTCTTCCTCGACTTCGCGCAGAAGCTCTTCCCCAGCATCCCGCAGCAGCGCGTCACGCAGATGATGTCGGGCATCGATGTGATCATGTACCGCTCCGACGACGAGCTGAAGGCGCTCGCCAAGAAGGCGATCGCGCTCGAGGTCGACGGCGCGATCAGCGCGCATCGCGAATGGACCGACGTGAAGGCCGCGCTCGCCCAGCACAAGCACGGCGCCGAGTGGCTGGCCGCGTTCGAGAAGGCGCGCTATCCGTGGTTCAACATCTCGTCGGGCACCGGCTGGTTCCACACCGACCGCAGCTGGAACGACAACCTCAACATCCCGCTCGACGGCATCCAGACCTACATCACCAAGCTGCGCGCCGGCGTCGTCATCGACCGGCCGATCGATGAGATCCGCGCCGAGCGCGACCGCATCACCGCCGAGTACCGCGACCTGATCGACAACGACGACGACCGCAAGCAGTTCGACGAGCTGCTCGGCTGCGCGAAGACGGTGTTCCCGTACGTCGAGAACCACCTGTTCTACGTCGAGCACTGGTTCCACTCGGTGTTCTGGAACAAGATGCGCGAGGTCGCCGCGATCCTCAAGGAGCACGGCGTGCTCGCCGATGTCGAGGACGTGTGGCTGCTGCGGCGCGACGAGATCAAGCAGGCGCTGTGGGACGTGGTCACCGCCTGGGCCACCGGTGTCAAGCCGCGCGGCACCGCCACCTGGCCGAAGGAGATCGAGTGGCGCAAGGGCGTGATGGAGAAGTTCCAGCAATGGTCGCCGCCACCGGCCATCGGCACCGCGCCCGAGGTGATCCAGGAGCCCTTCACCATCGTGCTGTGGGGCGTGACCAACAAGTCGCTGGCTGACTGGGCCGCGGTGCAGGAGGTCGGCGACCCCGAGACGATCACCGAGCTCAAGGGCTTCGGCGGCAGCCCCGGCATCGTCGAGGGCAAGGCGCGCGTGTGCCGCACCGTGTCCGAAGTCGGCCAGCTGGAGGAGGGCGAGATCCTGGTGGCGCCGACCACCTCGCCGTCCTGGGCGCCGGCGTTCGCCAAGATCGGCGCCTGCGTCACCGACGTCGGCGGCGTGATGAGCCACGCCGCCATCGTCTGCCGCGAGTACGGCATGCCGGCGGTGGTCGGCACCGGCCACGCCACCAAGGTGATCCGCTCCGGCATGATGCTGCGCGTCGACGGCTCGACCGGCGCGGTCAGCATCCAGCGTTGAGCGGATCAAGGAGTAGTACGCCATGACTGCCGCTGCTGAAGCCATCCAGGTCCGCCCCAAGCCCACCAGCGATGCTGCGCTGGTGTGGTTTGAAGAGTGCGACAAGCACGACGTCGAGCGCGTCGGAGGCAAGTGCTCGTCGCTGGGCGAGCTGATCCACATGGGCGTGCGGGTGCCGCCCGGATTCGCCATCACCACGGCAGGCTGCACGCGCTTCCTGCAGGACGCCGGCATCCTGGATGAGATCGACCGCCTGCTGCAGGGCATCGACGCGCAGGATATCGAGCGCCTGGAGCAGGTGTCCTCGCTGGTGCGCGGCATGATCGAGTCGCGGCCGATGGCGATCGAGCTGCAGGACGAGATCGCCGAGGCCTACCGCAAGCTGTCGGTGCGCTGCTGCGTGCCGGCGGCGCCGGTGGCGGTGCGCTCCAGCGCCACCGCCGAGGACCTGCCGGGCGCCAGCTTCGCCGGCCAGCAGGACACCTACCTGTGGATCCGCGGCGCCGACGGCGTGCTCGAGCACGTGCGCCGCTGCATCTCCAGCCTGTACACGGCGCGCGCCATCGCCTACCGCATCCGCATGGGGTTCGAGCACACCCAGGTGGCGATCAGCGTCGGCGTGCAGAAGATGGCCAACGCCTACACCGCCGGCGTGATGTTCACGCTCGATCCGGGCTCGGGCGACCGCTCGGTGATCGTCATCGATTCGAACTTCGGCTTCGGCGAGTCGGTGGTGTCGGGCGAGGTCACACCGGACCACTTCGTCGTCAACAAGATCACCTTCGACATCATCGGTCGCACGGTCTCGACCAAGGAGCTCTGCTACACGGCCGACCTGCGCACGCAGAAGTCGGTCGCGCTCGCGGTGCCGGCCGAGCGCCAGAACATCCAGTCGATCACCGACGACGAGATCACCGAGCTCGCGTGGATGGCCAAGAGGATCGAGAAGCACTACGGCCGTCCGATGGACATCGAGTGGGCGATCGACAAGGGCGTGCCGGCCGGCGGCAACATCTTCATCCTGCAGGCCCGCCCGGAGACGATCTGGAGCAACCGGCAGAAGGCGAGCGCCACGCAAGGCGCCACCTCGGCGATGGACTACATCGTGTCGAGCCTGATCACCGGCAAGCGCGTGTCCTAGGAGGAGTCCCACCGTGATCGTACGCAACTGGATGCAACCCAACCCCGCCGTGCTGGCGAGCGACACGCTGCTGTCCGAGGCCCGGCGCATTCTCGCCGAGACCAACCTGCACGCGCTGCCGGTCGTCGACGACGGCCGCCTGCGCGGGCTGATCACGCGCGCGAACTGTCTGCGCGCCGCGCACTGCGTGCTGCACACGCAAAGCAGCGACGAGCTGGCGTTCTTCTCGAGCCGCGTCAAGGTCAAGGACGTGATGGTGCGCAACCCCGCCACCATCGACGCCGACGCGACGATGGAGCACTGCCTGCAGGTCGGCCAGCAATACGGCGTCGGCCAGCTGCCGGTGATGGAGCACGGCCATGTGGTCGGCATGATCTCGGCGATCGAGATGTTCTCGCTGGCGGCGCACTTTCTCGGCGCCTGGGAGCAGCGCAGCGGCGTGACGATCGCGCCGATGGAGCTCGCGCGCGGCACCATCGGCCGCATCACCGACCGCGTCGAGGAGGCGGGCGCCGAAGTGCTCGCGATCTATCCGATCAGCATCGCCGGCCAGACCCCCGAGCACGACCACCGCCTCAAGAAGGTGATCGTGCGCTTTCACGGCAGCGACGTCGACGCGGTGATCCGCGCGCTCGAAGCCGACGGCTTCACGGTCATCGAGTCGGTGGCCGCGCCGCACTGAGACGCGGCCACCGACCGCTCTCCCCGCATCGATTCACTTCGCAAGGAGCATTCCGCATGGACCTGAGGTATTTCATCAACCAGTGCGCCGAGGCCAACGAGCTCAAGCGCATCACCGCCGAGGTCGACTGGGACCTCGAGATCTCGCACGTCTCGAAGCTCAACGAGGAGCGCAAGGGGCCGGCGCTGCTGTTCGAGAGCGTCAAGGGCTACTCGACGCCGGTGTTCACCGGCGCGTTCGCGACCACCAAGCGCCTGGCGATCATGCTCGGCCTGCCGCACCACCTGTCGATGTGCGAATCGGCGCAGCAGTGG
>DAOMOP010000213.1:6405-6872 GCA_035444405.1 Rhodocyclaceae bacterium | reverse complement strand
CGAAGCTGCGCATGAAGCCGGCCACCGCCGAGGCCATGCAGTGGCGCGCGTTCGGATCGATGTTGTTGGTCAGAAAGCCGGCCTTGTGCAGCTTGGCCGCGGCATAGCCTTCCCAGACCGTCCATTGCCCCGAGCCGAACATGCCGATCGAGCGCGGGCCGTGCGCCTTCAGCGCCGCCTTCCACTTCTCGGCCATGATGTCGAAGGCCTGGTTCCACGAGATCGCGGTGAACTCGCCGTCCTTCGCATACTGACCGCCCTTCATGCGCAGCAGCGGCTGCGTGAGGCGGTCCGAGCCGTACATGATCTTCGACAGGAAGTAGCCCTTGATGCAGTTCAGGCCACGATTGACGGGGGAGTCCGGATCGCCCTGGGTCGCGACGACGCGGCCGTTCTGGACGCCGATCAGGACCGAACAGCCGACGCCGCAGAAGCGGCAGGCTGCCTTGTCCCAGCGCACGCGCGTG
>DAOMOP010000213.1:0-6395 GCA_035444405.1 Rhodocyclaceae bacterium | reverse complement strand
CCGGATCGCCGGCCTGCTGCGCCTGCGCCACCGCCGGAAGGCCGATGCCGGCCGTCGCCGCCGCGGCCGCGACCGCGTTGGTCTTGATGAATTCGCGTCGATCCATGTTCATTTCATGCCCCCTGTAATTCGAGACCTTGGTCCGTGTATTCGTAGGCCAGCGTGATGCTCAGTACGTGTTTGGAAAGATTGACCGCGACGATCGAATCGGCGACGGCATGGCCTTCGCAATCCTCGACGGTGACGATCATGCGGCCGGTTTCGGCACATTCACCGTGCACCTCCACGCCCGCAATGGCGCACAGGCGCGTCCGCAGTTCGGGAAAATGCTCGGGCTTGGCCCGCACAACCAGGCTTGCGATGTTCATTGATGCATCTCCATTGCTATCGCCCCGACCGGACAGGGAGCGAAACAGGCGCCGCAGCCGGTGCAGCGTGCCGGCTCCAGCTCGGGGCGCGCCGCACCGCCAAGGCGCGGACGAAAGCGGATCGCGCCGGTATCGCAGGCTTCGCCGCAGATGCGGCATTCGGTGCCGTGCGTCGCCAGGCAGCCGTTGCCGATGACCGCCTTGAGCGCCCACGGCGCGAGCGCATCGGCGCGCCGCAGCGCACCGGCCTTGCACGCGCTCACGCACTCGCCACAGAACAGGCATTCGCCGGCGGCGAAGTCGAGCTTCGGGAAGCCGCCCGAGCCGATCGTGACGATCCGGGTCGGACACGCCTTCACACACTCGCCACAACGATCGCAGCGCGCCTCGAAAGCCTCCGGCACGGCCACCCACGGCGGCCGGATCTCACCGGCAGCGGAGCGAAAGCGTCCCGACAGGAAGGTGCGGCGCGACACGGACATTGCAGCACAAGCGGGTAATCACCCTGACGTTTGCGTGGGAAACATTAAAGACCCGCGCGCACCGGCAGACATTGACTGCAATCAAACTGCGAACAGCTCGCATTTGCGCTGCACAAAAATCTGATATGGATCAAGAAAAATGGCCTTGTCGTGGCGGCGGATCACGGAGCGACCCCCTCGCGGCGATAGCTGCCGGCGCCGTGCGCGCGACGGCGGCGGCGCGTCAGGGACGTCGCCGGCACCGCCGTGACGACCGGCACGGCCGCGACCGAAGTTGCGACCGAAGTTGCGACCGAAGTTGCGACCGAAGTTGCGACCGAAGTTGCGGCCGAAGCGACGGCGCAAGCGGTCGAGCGCCGCCCGCAAGCCATGACCCGGACATTGCGCCCGGGCCGCTGGAGCGCTTTCAGGCGTCCTCGTCGGCCAGGTCGAGAATCGCGGCGACGATGTCGTTCATCGTGACCAGGCCGGCCAGCTCGTTGGCCGAGGTCACCAGCAGACGACGGATGCCGAGGCTTACCATCAGGCGCGCGGCGTGCTTGACGTGCAACTCGCGCGAGATCGTCAGCGCGGGCTTTGCGCAGACGTCGTAGACATTGATCAGATCGATGTCGCCTTCCTCGGCGACGATCGTCTTGAGGATATTGGTATAGGTGATGATGCCGAAGGCGTCGTGTGCGTCGCGCTTGTCGACCACCAGCGACTTGACGCCGCGCTGCTTCATGACCCGCATCGCCTCGCGGATGGTCGCGAACGGCGACACCGTCACGACCTCGCGCACCATGATGTCCCTGACCAGCATGTCCCGTATCTCCTAGATCTCGTCCTTCAGGTGCGCCTCGAACTGCTGAATCTGGCTGGTGTCGATGCCGGCGATGTGCTCGAGCGGGATCGTGAACAAGACCCCCTTGCTGTGCTTCTTGAGCTCGAGCTCCTTGCTCATGTTCTTCATCACCGTCAGCGACAGCTTCTTCTCGAGCACGAACACCAGCACCGACTGGCTGCCCTCGTAGGTGAGCCCGAAAAAGGTCTTCTTCTCCTGCGCGCCGATGCCGCGCGCATCGAGGATGGTGACTCCGCCCGCGCCGGAGCGCTTGGCCACGTCGATGGCCTGCTCCTCGAGGTCTTCGGCGAGGATCGCGACGAGTACGGAAAATTTCACGATGGCGCTCCTTGTTCTTTCTGGCGGCTGCCCAGCTCGACGTAAAGAGCATAGAGCATGACCGTCACGATGGGGAATATCGACGCGAACGCGATCAGCCCGAAGCCGTCGATCAGCACGTCGCGGCCCTCGATGTGGCTGGCCAGACCGATGCCCAGCGCGGTGACGAGCGGCACGGTGACCTCGGAGGTCGTCACGCCGCCCAGATCGAAGGCGAGCGGCACGATGTACTTCGGCGCGAAGCATGTCAGTGCAATTACCATGGCATAGCCGCCCATGATGTAGTAGTGGATCGAGTCGCCGCTGATGATGCGGTGCACCCCGACCGTGATGCCGATCGCGACGCCGATGGCAACGAACAGGCGGATGCGGGCGCCGTTGAGCCGCCCCTTGCCCGCCTCCTCGGCCTTCTGGCCGATCGCGATCAGTGCCGGTTCGGCCATCGTCGTCGCGAACCCGATCGAGAACGCGAAGAGATAGATGTAGATCACCGCGTCGAGCGCGATCAGCTGCTCGGCCATGCCTCTGCCGATCGGAAACAGGCCGAGCTTCAGGCCGACCACGAACGCATAGAGGCCGACGATCACCATCACGAAGCCGCCGACCACCTTCTGCACATGCGCGATGCCCTTGCGGATCACCGCATACTGGAAGAACAGGATCACGGCGATGATCGGCAGCACGTCGCGGAACATCACCGCCAGATCGGTCACCATCGTCAGCACGAGCGCGCCGAAGCCCGCGGGGCGGGGCGCAGGCGCGGCCGCATCCGCCAGCGCGGCCGCGACGGCAGGCGCGGCCCCGTCGCCGAAGCTGTATACGACGACGCCGTACAGCTGCACCGCGATCATCGGCACCATCACCGCCAGCGCGACCAGGCCGAACCCGTGCATCAGCGCATTGCGCCCGCGGATCGACACCGCCAGCCCGATTCCGAGGGCGGCGATCAACGGCACCGTGACGATGTTGGTGGTCACGCCGCCGGAGTCGTAGGCGAGCCCAACGATCTGCTCCGGCGCGAAGAACGTCACCGACACCACCAGGACGTAGCCGACGATCATGTACCAGTGCAGCGAATGGCCCAGAATCGTGCGCACCACGCCGAGCGCGACCACGCCGCCGACCGACACCGCCACCAGCACGCGCAGGATGAGCCCGTCGATACGCCCGCCACTGACCATTTCGGCCTGGCTCGCCACCGCGATCAGGGCCGGCTCGGCGATCACCGCGGCAAAGCCGAGGCAGAAGCCGAAAACCATCAGCAACGGCAGCGAGCCCTTCTTCGCGAACTCGTTGGACAGGTTCTTGCCGATCGGGAAGATGCCCAGCTCCAGCCCCTGCAGGAACAGCGCGACCCCGAACACCACGACGAGCAGGCCGAGGGCCATCGATACGACACCGTCCGGCACCTGGCGCACGATGACCAGCTGGAAGAAGGTCACCACGACGATGATCGGCAGCAGATTCCTGAACGAATGCTGCACGATGCGCGAAAACTCCTTCAGCTGATCCAAGCGTCGGCCCCTCGTCGTGCGCGATGCGGGTAGATGGTCGTCAATGTCCGGAGCCGGCGTGCCGGCGCCGCGTGCTCTTGCGCTCCGGCGCGGTCCCGCCACCTCCTTCGGCGCGGTCGATGTCGAGCGACATGGCGAGCCCCTGGAACGGCGCCAGCAGGTCGAGCTCGCGGTTGAGCCGGTCGGCGGTGCGCACCGCCGTATCGCGATCGGTCACGCACATCAGCACCTTCTCGAGCCCGCGGTAGGTCAACCCGAAGAAGGTCATGTGCTCGGGAAAGCCGATACCGCGTGCCGCGAGCGCCGTCACGGCGGCGATCCCTTGCTCGCGCACGATGGCCGTTGCGCGCTCTTCCAGCTCATCGGCGACGACCGCCAGCAACAATGCCTTTTTCATCGATACGCTCCGCGCGCGGGCAACCCGCTCGACCCCGACAGAATAAAGCAGGATACGGCGAAGGCAAACGCGGCGATCCGGCAAGCCGTTGCCGCGACGAAGCGCTTGACCTCGCGCGGTGCGTGACACATAACGCATCATGGACTCGACACGCGATACTTCGCCGCGCGCCAACGGCATCGGATGGGGTACGTTCGCGCTGCTGCTGCTGACCACGGTCGGCGTCAGCGTCGCGGCGACACTGTGGGTCGCGCGCACCTGGCTCTTCCCGCAGCCGTTCACACCGGTGGTCCTGGATGCGCGCGAGCAGAGCACGCTCGAGACGAAGCTGCACAGCCTGGCGGCTGCCGCGCAAACGCCGACGCCCTCGCCGACACCATCGCCGACGATCACGCCGGCGGCCGCCGGGCGCGGCATCGACGCCGTCGAACCGGCGCCGTACGTCGAGCGTCCGGCCGATCGGGTGATCTACTTCACGCAGCGCGAGCTCAACGCCCTGATCGCGCGCAACCCCGACCTCGCCGGCCGGCTGGCGCTGCACCTGTCCGACGAGCTGCTGTCGGCCACGATGCTGGTCACGCTGCCGCCGGATCTGCCGGTCCTCGCCGGCCACACGGTCCGCGTCGCCACCGGCCTGCGCCTGCGCTACGAGCAGGGTCGGCCGGTGGTCGCGGTCGAGGGCGTGAGCCTGATGGGCGTGCCGCTGCCGTCGGCCTGGCTGGGCGGCCTCAAGGGCCGCGACCTCGTCGCACTGCACGGCGCCGAAGGCGGCTTCTGGCACGCTTTCGGCGCAGGCGTGCGCGACTTGCGCGTCGAAGAGGGCCGGCTACGCGTCGAGCTGGCCGAGTGAGCCGTCGTTCGGCACCGGCCGTACAGCGCGAAACGCTCAGGCGCCGCCGAGAAACACCAGTCCGGCCGCGGCGACGGCGGCACCGGCCAGGCGCCGCAGCGCGCGCCCCGGACCGGTTTCGGGCAGACCGCGTGCGAGCGCATAGCCGAACCCGTGCAGGGCCGCAGTCGCGAGGGCGAAGCCGACCGTGAACGCGAGCACCGATCCGTCGCCCATCTCCGCATGATGGGCGTGCCCGTGGAAAACCGCGAACCCCGCGATCAGCGGCAGCGACGCGACCAGCGGCAGGCGCACCATGAAGGCGATCAACAGGCCGAGCACCAGCACCGACGCCGCGATCCCGGCCTCGACGAGCGGCAGCGCGACGCCGAGCACCGACAGCCCGGCCCCGGCGAGCATCGCGGCGACGAAGGCGAGCGGCACACCGGCGCGCGCGGTGCCCCGCTCGCGCGCCGCATACAAGCCGACCGCGAGCATCGCCAGCAGATGGTCGGCGCCGCCGAGCGGATGACCGAAACCCGATGCGAAGCCGGCCGCGCCATGACCGGGGTGAGCGAGCGCCGATCCGGCGACGACGGCGAGTGGCAGCGCGAGAGCGAGATGACGAGCTTTCATGTGTATTGGGTCCTTCGAGTACGAACGAATCGGATCGACCGGCGATGAATGCTAACAAGTTGCGTGCCAGTGCGGCATGCGCCGCGATTGGCCGTGCCGGACGCTGCCGCCCGGGCGCCACGACGGTCAGTCACATTCCAGCTCGGCATCCAAAACGGTCAGCCCGCTATCGCGGGGGCGACGTCGCTGGCCCCGCACACGGCGCCGTCCGCCCCGACCTTCCGGAGGCCCCGCACGCACCCGTCTTGCGGCATGGGACGGTTCCACCCGTGCGCCGCGGCGCGTTCATGGGCGCCGCGCTTGACCGGTTGGCGACGTACGGCCAGGGCGCCTACGGCGATGGCGGCAGCCGAACGACCGCGCGCGGGCACGCCGCCATGACTTCGGCGTAGATCGCATCGGGTTCGGCACCATGGCGGCGCGAAAAATGAAACGGCACCAGGCGGGCGACGCCGGCCGCGGCGGCGATCTCGCCGCATGCCCGTGCGGTCAGATGGCCGCTGCGGGCCGCCTGCGCCCGCTCGCGCTGCAGGAACGGCGCCTCGCAGACCAGCACCTCGGCAGCGTGCGCGAAGGCGGCCAGGCGCTCGCGATTGACGCTGGTGTCGGCCAGGTCGGTGGCATAGACCAGGCGGCTGCCCGGGCGTACCAGCAGCAGCTCGTCGGCGAGCACACCGGCGGTCATGCGACTGCCATCGGGCAGCAGGATCTCCGCCTCGCGCTGATCGGCGAGCACGCGACGCTTGAGCTCGCCCAGCCACGGGCCGGGCGGCCACCGTTGCGCGGCCAGGCGCTCCTTGCGCACGCACAGCTGGCGCGCCGGCTCGAACGCGAACGCGAGCACCGGCGTGCCATGGTCCAGCGTCACCGCACGCACGCGCAGGCCCGGTTCGGCGAGCAGCACGCCGTCATCGGCCGCGACGCTGCCAAGCGTGCGCGCCGCCCCCTCCCCCGCGGTCACGCGATGGCGCACCAGCCGTTGGCCGTGCAGCTCGGTGATCTCGAAG
>DAOMOP010000212.1:1368-6937 GCA_035444405.1 Rhodocyclaceae bacterium | reverse complement strand
CATGTCGTAGGGCTCGCCGGTCGAGGTCGGATTGCCATGGAAACGCCGCCCGTACCAGCTCGCGTGGCCGCGCTCGCGGTAGGGCACGAGCTCGGTCATCGGCACGTACTGCTGGCCGAACACCGCGTACGGGCGCAGCGCCGGCGCGTGGAACGGCTCGATGCGCGGCACCGCGTCGGGGATGTCGTCGAGGCCGGTGGGCAGCACCGCGTCGGGCCCGTCGTCCTTGTAGTAGGCACCGCCGCGCCGCTGCGCGCCCGGCGCGTCCGCGCTGGCCACCGAGGTGCCGTGCTGGTCGACGTGGCGCGCAGGCTTGGAGCCGCAGCCCGCGAGCACCGCGACGGCGAGCGCGGCGAGCGTCATCTGCGCGACGTTCGAGGCGCGCACGGCCGCGCGCGCCGATCCGGAGAGGCTTGATATCTGCATGGTTTCTGGTGGGTCACTCCCTGGCTGCGATGCGGCTGCGCTCGACGCTCATCAGGATACCGACCCCGATGCACAGTGTCACGAGCGCCGTCCCGCCGTAACTGACGAACGGCAGCGGCACGCCCACCACCGGGAGGATACCGCTGACCATGCCCATGTTGACGAAAGCGTATGTAAAGACGTTCATCGTGAGCGCGCCGGCGATCAGCCGTGCCGCCAGCATCGGCGCGCGCGCCGCGATCACGAAACCGCGCAGCAGCAGCAGCAGGTAGGCTCCGAGCAGCACGAGCGCGCCGGCCAGCCCGAACTCCTCGGCCAGCACCGCGAAGATGAAATCGGTGTGACGCTCCGGAATGAAGGCCAGATGCGTCTGCGTGCCGTCCATCCAGCCCTTGCCATACGCCCCCCCCGAGCCGATCGCGATGGTCGACTGGATGATGTGAAAGCCCCTGCCGAGCGGATCCTGGGTCGGATCGAGCAGCGTGCACACGCGCTGTTTCTGGTATTCGCGCAGCACCTGCCAGTCGACGCCGGGCTGGCACAGCTGGTCGCCGAAGCCGACGATCGCGACGATGCCGGCCACGGCGAGCACGACCACCGGCACGATCAGCTTCCACGACAGCCCGGCGAAGAACAGCACGAACAGGCCGGCGGCACCGACCAGCAGGCTGGTGCCCAGGTCCGGCTGCACGACGATCAGCGCCAGCGGGATCGCCAGCAGCACCCCGGCGACGATGAACTCGCCCAGCCGCACCATGCCCTCGCGCTGCTGGAAGTACCACGCGAGCATCAGCGGCAGCGCAATCTTCATCAGCTCGGACGGCTGGATGCGCATGACCCCGAGATCGAGCCAGCGCCTGGCGCCTTTCGAGCTCTCGCCGAACAGGAACACGGCCAGCAGCAGCAGCACGCCGATCAGATAAAGCGGCACGGCGAGCGCGAGCAGGCGCTTGGGCGGCACCAGCGCGAGCACCCACATCGCTCCGAGCGCGACCGCGAAGTGGATCTGAAGCACGGCGGTGCGCTCGGGCGAGGCGCTCATCATCATCACGTAGGACACGCCGAGCAGCACACCGACCAGCGCCAGCAGGATCGGATCGAGCGGGCGCACGAGGGCGCGCACGAGCGCAAACGGATTGATGCGGTCGCCGCTCATTGCTCGGCCTCCGCCGCGAGCGCCTCGTCGATCTCCTCGGCCGGCGCCTCGATCGGCTTGCCGAGCAGATGGTAGTCGATCACCTGGCGTGCCACCGGCGCCGCCGACTGCGAGCCGAAGCCGCCGTTCTCGACCAGCACCGCGATCGCGATGCTGGGCTTGTCGGCCGGCGCGAAACCGATGAACCAGGAATGATCGCGCAGGCGCTCGGCCACCTCGCCTTCGACATAGCGCTGGCCGCGCAGCGAGAACACCTGGGCGGTGCCGGTCTTGCCGCCGGCGGCGTACGGCGCGTCGGCGAACACGCGCGCGGCGGTGCCCTTGGTCGTCACCTCCACCATCGCGGCGCGGATCGCTGCGACATGAGCGGGCTCGAGCGCGATGCGGTCGACCGGCGCCGGCGCGACGGGTCGGCGCGCGCCGCTGCGCGCATCGACAACGTGGCGCACGACGTGCGGCCGGTACGCTTTGCCGCCATTGAGCAGCACGGTGAGCGCATGCGCGATCTGCAGCGGCGTATACGCGTTGTAACCCTGCCCGATGCCGACCGACAGGGTCTCGCCGCCATACCACTGCTGATGCTCACGCTTGGAGAAGCGGGTCCGTTTCCACATTGGCGAGGGCAACACGCCGGCAGCCTCGCCCGGCACGTCGATGCCGGTACGCTGGCCGAAACCGAACGGCGCCATGAAGTCGGCAATCGCCTGGATGCCCATCTCGTGCGCGAGCTGGTAGTAGTAGGTGTTGCACGAGTGCACCAGCGAGCGGTGCACATCGACGTTCCTCTGGCATTTCGACTTGCGGTCGACGAAACGGTGGCCGACGAAGCTGTAGACGCCCTGGTTGTCGAAGCTCTGGCCGAGCGTGCGGCGCGCGCTCTCGAGGCCCGCCAGCGCCATGAACGGCTTGAACGTCGAGCCGGGCGGATAGGCGCTGTACAGCGCGCGGTTGAGCAAGGGGTGGTCGGGCGATTCGGACAGCGCCTGCCAGTCGGGCACCGAGATGCCGTCGACGAACAGGTTCGGATCGAACGAGGGCATCGATGCCAGCGCGAGCACGCCGCCGGAGGCCGGCTCGATCGCGACGACGGCGCCGCGCCGCCCACCGAGGGCCGCCTCGGCGGCGCGCTGCAGCCCCATGTCCAGCGTCAGCACGAGGTCGTTGCCAGCGGTCGCCGGCGTGTGCGACATCAGCCGCACGGCGCGGCCTCCCGCGTTGATCTCGACCTGCTCGATGCCGGTCGTGCCGTGCAGCTCGGCCTCGTAGGACAGCTCCAGGCCGCTCTTGCCGATGTATTCGGAACCACGGTAGTTGGCGGTGTCGCCGCGCTCGTCGATGCGCTGCAGGTCGCGCTCGTTGATGCGGCCGATGTAGCCGATCACGTGCGCCGCCGACTCGCCCATCGGATAGTCGCGGAACAGCCGCGCCTGCACCTCGACCCCGGGAAACTGGTAGCGTCGCGCAACGATGCGCGCGACCTCGTCGTCGGTGAGGTGGGTGCGGATCGGGACGCTGTCGAAATACTTGGTCTCGAGCACCAGGCGGCGAAAGCGGCGCCGGTCGCGCTCGTCGATGTCGACGATCGCGGCGAGCCGGTCTATGGTCTTCTCGAGGTTTCCGGCCTGCGACGGGTTGATCTCGAGCGTGTAGGCCGAGTAGTTGCGCGCGAGCAGCTCGCCGTTGCGGTCGACGATGACACCGCGCTTCGGCACCACCGGCAGCACCGCGATGCGGTTGCCTTCGGCACGCGCGTGAAAGTAGTCGTACTTGAACACCTGCAGATAGTAGAAGCGGCCGGCCAGCACGGCGAACGCGAGCACCACGAACAGCGCCGCGACGACGACGCGCCGGCGGAACGCCGCCAGCAGCTGCTCGGGACGCTGGAACTCGGTCATGCTAGATCGGACGGTGCTCGTCGCGCTCGACCGGCTGGTACTGCGGCAGCAGCAGCACGAAGCTGATCGGCAGCCACGCCAGCGCACCGGTGAAGCTGTCGGCGAAATACCACCAGCCGGGAAACTCCGCCCCGGCAACGACCCGCACCGCCACCATCAGCACCTGCGTCAGCAGCAGCAGCGGCAGCACGTGCAAGGCCTGCTGCAGCGGCGGGAACCACAGCACGCGCCGCGACACCGACGTGGCCAGATACGCGAGCACGACATAGGCGAGCGCATGCTGGCCCATCGCCGCGCCATGGCCGATGTCGACGAGGATGCCGAACACGAAGGCCGCCCCCATGCCGACGCGCAGCGGCTCGCGGATGCACCAGAAGGCCAGCACCACGGCGACCCAGTCGGGCACGCCGGGCAGACGCCCGACCGGGATGTAGCCGAGTCCGAGCGCGACGACGAGCGACAGATACACGAACCAGGTCTTGGCCGGCAGCAGGATGCGGTTGGAGCGGTGGGTCGGCTGCATAGCTTCAATGGCCCTCGTTTCGTCCGGATGCGGGCAGCGGCTGGTCGGCCAGCGCGGAGGCCGGATCCGGGCGCGGCGGCGGCGCCTCGGCACGGCCCAGCGCGAGCACCTGGACCGCCCGCTCGACGCGCGCGATCGGCTCGCCGTAGACCTTCAGGAAGACGTCGTCGCCGGGCGCGACCGTGCGCACGTGCGCGACCGGCAGGCCGGCCAGGAACACGCCGTCCAGGCCCGACGTGACCAGTCGGTCGCCCGGGCGGATGTCGGCCGTGACCGACACGAAGCGCAGCTCGAGCCGCCCGCCGCCGCTGCCGACGAGCACGCCGCGCAGTCCGGTGCGCTCGACCTGCACCGGCACCGCCTGCTCCTTGTCGGTGATCAGCGTCACCTCCGACTGCACCGGATAGACCCGCGTGACCTGCCCGATCATGCCACGCGCGTCGACGACCGCCAGCCCGCCGGTGATGCCGTGGTGCGCGCCCTTGTCGAGGATGACCTTGCGCGCGAACGGGTCCGGCGCATCGTACAAGACCTCGGCCGCGACGCTGTGCACGAGCACGGTCTGGGCCATCGACAGCAGGCCGCGCAGCTCGTGGTTCTCGCGCTCGAGCTGCTCGAAGCGCAGCAGCCGTTGCGCCGCCTCGAGCTGCGCGCGGCGCAGCTCCGCGTTCTCGAGCTGGACCTCGACCAGCGTGGCGAAATACACCGACGCATTGCGCACGAAATCGACCGGCGCGGCGGCCACGAGCTGCAGCGGGTGGGTGACCACCGACACGGCCTGGCGCACGACCTCGAGGTAGCGAAAGCGCAGGTCGGCGACGAGCAGCACCAGGCAGACCGCCACCAGCACGACAAGGCGCGCCGTGGCGGTCGGCCCACGTTTGAAGATCGGCGGCGACTGGTGACCGGCCAGGGACATCGTCGAACGTGCGTCGTCGGGGCCGGCACGACGCCGTCCCCCACTGGCCAGTTACTCGGGCGTGAAAATGGAGCCCAGCGCGTCCATCTTCTCGAGCGCCATGCCGCAGCCGCGCGCGACGCAGGTGAGCGGTTCGTCGGCGACGAACACCGGCAGGCCGGTCTCCTCCATCAGCAGGCGGTCGAGGTCGCACAGCAGCGCGCCGCCGCCGGTCAGCACGATGCCGCGCTCGGCGATATCGGCGCCGAGCTCGGGCGGGGTCTGCTCGAGCGCGATCTTGACCGCCGAGACGATCTGGTTGAGCGGCTCGGTGACCGCCTCGAGAATCTCGTTGCTCGAGATCGTGAAGCTGCGCGGGATGCCCTCGGCGAGGTTGCGCCCCTTGACCTCGAGCTCGCGCACCTCCGAGCCGGGAAAGGCCGAGCCGATGCTCTTCTTGATGTTCTCGGCAGTGGTGTCGCCGATCAGCATGCCGTAGTTGCGGCGGATGTAGTTGATGATCGCGTCGTCGAACTTGTCGCCGCCGACGCGCACCGAGCCGCTATAGACGAGGCCGCCGAGCGAGATCACGCCGACCTCGGTGGTGCCGCCGCCGACATCGACGACCATCGAGCCGGTCGCGTCCGATACCGGCAGCCCGGCGCCGATCG
>DAOMOP010000212.1:0-1288 GCA_035444405.1 Rhodocyclaceae bacterium | reverse complement strand
CTGGGTCGAGCCGCAGGGCACGCAGATGATGATGCGCGGGCTGGGCGAGAACATGCGCGTGTCGTGCACCTTCTTGATGAACTGCTTGATCATCTGCTCGGTGACGACGAAATCGGCGATCACGCCGTCCTTCATCGGGCGGATCGCGTTGATGTTGCCCGGCGTCTTGCCGAGCATCTGCTTGGCGGCCGCGCCGACCGCCTGGATCGTGCGTTTGGCGTTCGGCCCGCCTTCGGTGCGGATCGCGACGACCGACGGCTCGTCGAGCACGATGCCCTTGCCGCGGACGTAGATGAGCGTGTTGGCCGTGCCCAGGTCGATCGCCAGATCGCTGGAGAAGTAGGAACGCAGGAAACCAAACATGGAGAATTCCGAAACCGGTGTGGATGAGCGCCGCCCGAGCCGAGCCGACTATCCCGCCCGAACAGGCGAAAGCGGTTATGATAACCTACAAACCCTGACGCAATAAGCCGCCTTTGTAAACGTATGTCGCTCACCGTCGAAGACGTCCGCAAGATCGCCACGCTGGCTCGACTCGAGCTCGCCGAGGGCGACGCCGAGGCCACCCGCGACAAGCTCAACAGCATCTTCGGGCTGATCGAGCAGATGCAGGCGGTCGATACGCACGGCGTCGAGCCGATGAGCCACCCGCAGGAGCTCGCCCAGCGCCTGCGCGAAGACGCGGTGAGCGAGCCCGACCGCCGCGACGCCTTCCAGAAGATCGCGCCGCAGACCGAAGCCGGCCTTTATCTCGTCCCCAAGGTCATCGAGTAAGCCTCGCGTCCGCGCCTGCCGCCGTGCGCGGCGCGTTCGCCGCCGCGCCCGAGCCCGTCCACCGAGCCGCCCCATGATCAACGCCAGCCTGACCGAATTGCGCGCCGCGCTCGACGCCGGAACGATCTCCGCCGTCGAGCTGGCGAGCCTGTTCCTCGAGCGCATCGAGCGCCTCGACCCGCAATTGAACGCCTTCATCACCGTCACACGCGACGAGGCCCTCGCCGCCGCGCGCGCCGCCGATGCGCGCATCGCCGCGGGCCGCGCGGGCGCGCTGACCGGCATCCCGATCGCGCACAAGGACGTGTTCTGCACCGAAGGCGTGCTGACCACCTGCGGCTCGAAGATGCTCGCGAACTTCGTCAGCCCCTACGACGCGCATGTCGTCGCGCAGCTCAAGGCGGCCGGCGCGGTGATGCTCGGCAAGACCAACATGGACGAGTTCGCAATGGGCTCGTCGAACGAGAACTCGCACTACGGGCCGACGCGCAACCCGTGGGACAGCACGAGCGTG
>DAOMOP010000211.1:0-6981 GCA_035444405.1 Rhodocyclaceae bacterium | reverse complement strand
GCATGATCGGCCACGGCTACATGTACACCGGCTTCCAGCCGCAGATCACCTACACGACGCCGGCCATGAACGGTTTCTCGGCCTCGGTCGGCATCTTCCAGCCGAGCGACTTCATCGCCAGCGGCGAGACCAAGACCCCCGGCCTGCAGGCGATCGCGAGCTACGACTGGCAGGGCAGCGCGCCCGGCTCGGTATGGGGCGGCCTGATCCACCAGAAGACCAACAAGGGCCTCGACAACGTGCCGACCTTCAATGCGCGCGGCGTCGAGCTCGGCGCCAAGGTCGGCTTCGGCAACTTCGAGGCGGTCGCGTATGCGTTCGATGCGAAGGGGCTGGGCCTGGCGACGGTCGGGGCGCTGTTCTTCTCGCCGGCCGGCGAGACCAAGGGGCGCGGCCACTTCCTGCAGGGCACCTACAAGTTCGGCAAGACCAAGGTCGGCATCAACTACGGCGAGAACCGCGACCGCGGCGGCCTGCTCGCCGACACCAACAAGTTCAAGTCGGCCACGGTCGGTGTCTATCACTCGCTGAACAAGTACATCACGCTGGTCGGCGAATACAACCAGGAACGCGCCACCGGCGCCGACGCGATCAACTCGGGCGGCTTCGGCGATCTGAAGACGCGCACGATCTCGCTGGGCGGCATCATCTTCTTCTGATCGTATGCGAGCGGGCGACGGCGGGCGGACAGGAGGCTCGCGTCGCCCGTGCACTCAAGGGGCCGGGTCGTCGCTTCGCGCAACAGCGGGGTGGCGGTCCGGCCCTTTCGCCTTGCCGTGGTGGTTCTGCGGAGCGCAGGGGCTCATCGCACTGGCGCCGGCGGTGGGCGCGCGCAGTGTCGCGAGTTACTGGTTCCCGGCCTCGTGGCGCTGGCGCTCGAGCGCTTCGACCGCCTCCGGGTGGCCGGCGCGTGCGGCGCGCGTGAGCCACATCGCGGCGGCCTCGTCATCGCGCGCCATGCCGGCGCCGGTGCGCAGCATCACCGACAGCGCGAACTGTGCCTCGGCATCGCCGCGCGCGGCGGCGGCGCCGAACAGGGCCGCTGCGCGCGCGAGGTCGCGTGGCACGCCGCGGCCGGCCTCGTACAGCCATGCAAGCCGGGTCTGGGCGCGCACCTCGCCCTGGTCGGCCAGGCGCATGTAGATTGCCACGGCCTCGGCCATGCGGTCTTCCGATTCGAGCAAACGCGCGGCGAGGTAATCGTCGGCCTTGACGCCGGCACGCAGCTGTTCGAGCTGCCGAGCGGCGTCGTCGTGGCCGGCTGCTGCAGCCCGTTCCAGCCAATGCTCGGCCGACGCGCGGTCGGCTTCGAGCAGCCGCCCCTCGAGGTAAAGCAGCGCAAGCCGGTATTGCGCCTTGGGCGAACCGCCCGCGGCGCCGCGCCGATAGTAGTCGATGGCGGCGCGCGGGTCGCGTGTCTGCCCGAGACCGTCTTCGGCGAGGATGCCGAGGTTGAACCAGGCCTCGGCGACGTCACGCTCCGCGAGTGCCAGCCAGATGCGGCGCGCATTCGCGTAGTCGGCCATCTTGAATTCGGCGTAGGCCTTGTAGAGCGCGATGCTCGGTCGCGACAGCAGCGCGTCGATCTCGTCGTCGCTGAGTGGGCCGCTTGCCGTGGCGCACAGTGGCAGGGTCAGTGCCACGGCCATGAACGTCGCTTTCAGCCGGATCATGCAGAGGCCCGTGTCGTTGCAGCTTGGGTGCCGGCGGCAGCCGGCGCCGGCACGGTCGCCGCGGTACGGATGAAGCTGCGCCGCTTGCGTCGGTACAGCAGCAGCGGCGCGCAGCGCTGCGGGTCGTGGTAGATGCCGACGCAGTCGAGGCACTGGAAGCAGTCGTCGTAGCGGATCGACCCGCTGCGCGCGATCGCATCGTAGTCGCAGCGGCTGCGGCAGCTCTGGCAGGGCTGGCCGCATTCGCTGCGGCGCGTGAGCCAGTCGAGGCGCCGCAGGCGCCCGCCAATGGTCAGCGCGGCACCCAGCGGACAGACGAAACGGCAAAAGAACTTGTACACGAAGGCGCCGGCCGCGAGCAGGGCCAGACACCACGCGAGATAAGGCCCGCTGCGCACGAAGCTGGTGGTGATCGCGGTCTTGAACGGTTCGACCTCGACCAGGCGCTCGCCGAGCTGCGGTGCGAGGATCGCCGCCGCCACGATCACGGCGAGGATCGCGTAGCGGCTCCGCGACAGCGCGCGCGCGAGCCCGGGCGGCAGGCGACGCTGACGGGTGCGCAGGCGCCGCGCGGCGAGCGCGACGAACTCCTGCAGCGCGCCGAACGGACACAGCCAGCCGCAGAAGGTGCCGCGGCCCCAGACGACGAGCGTCACCAGCGTGAAGGCGATCAGCAGCAGCACGACCGGATCGTAGAGAAAGTTGCCGAGACCCTGGCCTGACGCGAGCGATTTGATGGCGCCGGTCAGATGCACGATGGACAGCTGCGCCTGCGCATACCAGCCGATGAAGCCGAGCGTGAAGGCGAGAAACAGCAGGCGAAAGAGGCGCAGGCGCCTGGCATCGGCGGCCACCGCGCGCGGACGCGCGAGCACGACGGCGAGCACGGCCAGGGCAAGGCCGATGGCGGCGAGCTCGCCGGCACGCTGCTGCCAGCCGACCAGCCAGTCGGGCAGCGGCCGCGGTGGGTACTCGAACAGGGCTGGCGGCGCGGCGTAGGTGAGCGTCGCCTCGCGCAGCGTCACGATCGGAAAGATCTGGCCGCGCGCGCGGCTGACGACCAGCGACAACTCCATCGGCGAGGCCGGATCCAGCCCCGCCGTCGCCGGCACCTGGAATACCCGCACAACGTCGAACTGGCCGCGAAGACGGGGCTCCGGCAGGTCGATGTCGGCGTCGCGCAGCTCGATCGGCAGGCCGTTCTGCGTGAGCGTCAGGCGCGGCGGAACGGTCGCCGGCACGAAATCGTCGTCGACGATGGGATAGCGGCCCGACGAGGCGACCCACAGCAGGTGCTGGCCGTCGCGTGCCCGGCGCAAGAGGTGGGCGTAACCTTCGTCGCCGAGCAGGGCGCGCCCGATCGTCGGCGCGTTCAGGTAGGCGACATGCAGCTCGGCGAACAGGCCGTCCGGGTCGGCGAGCGCTTCGGGGTCGGCCCGCTCCCCGTCGCTGCCGGCAAAAAGCGCTTCGACATCGGCGTTGCGAAACGCCTTGCGCTGGACGTAGCCGCCGGCGAGAAGGGCCTCGGCGTCGAGCTTGTCGAAGTGGTCCATGCGCGGCGCCGCGATGTTGTGGGCGTCGGGCGGGGCAACGAAGCCGAGCCGTTCGCGCGCGACCGCGAGCGCGGCGGTGAGTACGCTTTGATGCGCGATGTTGACCGAGGCGGTGGCGCGCGTGATGCCGTCCAGCACGACTTGTCCGGCCGAACGCCGGCCGCCGCCGTAGGCGCTCGCCACCGTGATGCGCTCGCGCAGCGTATGGCCGCCATACTGGCGCACGAACTCGATGAGCGGCTGCGGGCCGAAACCGGACACGAATACCGGTTCATGCTGGCGCACGAGCTCGACGCTGACGAAGCCGCCGTTGCGGTCCAGCCACACGAGCAGGTTGATCGGCGTGCCCTCGAAGCCGGGCAGGGGGGCGAAGTCCATGGTCTCGAACAGATAGCCGACCGCGCCGGCGTCCGGCTCGAGCTCGTTGAAGACCGGCCAGATCGGCAGGTCGTCGCTGCGCTCGCCGACGTATAGCGGTGAGCCGACGCCGCGCGCGACATCTGCGCGGCTGAGCTCTCCGGCGAGTGCGGCCGTGGTCGAAATGAACGCTGCAGCGCAAAGCAGCAGCGTTCGCATCACGGCGCGAAGCGTCGCCGCCGCCGTTTGCGCGGCCGCAATTGCGTTGCGAAGGCTGATGACGGGCAGAAGAAACATCCTTCGGTCGTCGGCTACGGTGGCACGGCAGTGAAAGCGAAGCGAAGCCATCACGCGTCGATCAGCCCCGCGCGCACCGCGATCAGCGCGAGCTCGGCGGCGTTGTTCGCGTTGAGCTTCTGCTTGATGTGATAGAGATGCGTGCCGACCGTGCTGGGGCTCAGCTTGTGGATGTGCGCCACCTCGGCGACCGAGCGGCCGCGCGCGAGCTGCAGGAACACCGCCAGCTCCTTGTCGGTCAGCGCGTCGGTCGGATGGCTCGCGCCACCGAGCTGCGCCAGCGCGAGCTGCGGGGCGAGCTCGGCATCGAGGTAGCGCTGGCCGCGCGCGACGATGCCGACCGCGCGCACGAACTCCTGCGGTTGCGCCCGCTTCGACAGATAGCCGGTCGCACCGGCGCGCAGCGCGCGCGACGGGATCTGGACGTCGTCGTGCGCCGAGAGCATCAGCACGCGCGCGCCCGGCTCGTGTGCGCGCAGGCGCTCGAGTGCGGCCAGGCCGCCGATGCCGGGCATCGACACGTCCATCACGAGTGCGTCGGGGCGGTGTTCGGTGAAGGCTGTCAGCGCCGCCTCGCCGCTGTCGGCCTCGGCGGCGATCGTCGCGCCGGCGCCCTCGAGCAACAGCCGAAAACCCATGCGCACGACGGCGTGATCGTCGGCGAGGACGATGCGCAGCTTGTCAAGCGTGTATGCCATCGGGCGAGGCCTCCAAGGCAGGTTTGTGCGGCAGGCGGACATGCACGCTGAGTCCGCCCGAGCACGGCGACTCGAAATCGAGGCGGCCGTCCAGTCTTGCGACGCGCTCGCGCATGCCCAGCATGCCGAAGCGCGGCGAGCGACGGTCGGGCGGCAGGCCGCGGCCGTCGTCGCGGACCTCGAGCGCAAGGCCGTCGGCGTCGAAGTCCAGGCGCACGTCGACGCGGGTCGCCGCGGCGTGGCGTGCGACGTTGGTCAGGCTCTCCTGCAGCAGGCGCAGCACGGCCAGCGCCGTCTCCTCGTCGATCGGCCCGGGCGGCGTGGCGCTGCAGCATTCGAGCACGATGCCCGGGTGGCACTCCGACCACAGCGCGCAATAGTTGCGCACGACTTCGTCGATGCGCTCGCACATCTCGTTGCCCGGTTCGCGCAGCCGGCGCAGGATTGCACGCACGCCGTCCTGCATCTGGGCGGTCATCGCCAGGATGGCCTGCGCGCTGCCGTGCAGCTGGGGCAGCGTGTCGCAGCGCTGCTGGATCGCACCGGCGATCGCGCGCACGGCGGTGATCGCCTGGCCGAGCTCGTCGTGCAGCTCGCGCGCGATCTGACGGCGCTCGTCCTCGAGCCGGGCATGGAGGGTGCGCGCGAGCGCCTGGTCCTGCTCGAGCTGGCGGGCGTGCAAGTGGCTCTCGTCGAGGCTGTCGGCAAGCCGATTGTAGCTGCGCGCGAGCTTGTCGAGCTCGCGTGCGCGGTACTCGGGCAGGCGCACGTCGAAGCGTCCGGCGGCACCACGTTCGAGGGCGGCGTCGATGTCGGTGAGCGGGGCGAGCGCGCGGCGCACGGCCGTGCGCGTCGTCAGCCAGAGCAGCAGCAGCGCCGCGCTCGCCCAGCCGAGGCCGGCGACGAGATCGTCCCAGGCGTCGAGCACGGCACGCGAGGTGTCCGGAATCAGCACGATCCGGCGCGTGCCGGCGGCGAAGCTGCGCGGCGAAACGACCGGCGTGACGCCTTCGGCAAACCACGCCGGCGCGAAACGGCCGGCCTTCCACGTCGGCTCGGGCGAGGCGTAGAGCAGCTCGCCGTCGGCCGCGCGCACTTCGAGCCGGTTCGCACGCAGGCGACCGACGGCCGCCAGATGCGTCATCAGCCGCGCCATGCCGTCGGGCCGGCCGTCGAGGGTCTCCGGGATCAGCACGTTCAGCCACTGCTCGGCCACGCGTGTCGCCGCGCTCACCTCCTCGTGGATCGCATGGCGGGTGCCGTGCGTCCAAGCCGCCGCACCGATCGCCAGCATCAGCGCGACCGCCGCCGTCAGCACGGCACTGACGCGGCCACGCAGGCTGGTCATGCATCCGAGCGCAGATCTGGAATGCATCGATGTGGTCTCCTCGGCCCGCTGGCGAGCGGGTCTGTCATTTTCTCTCGGTTAAGCAAGCTTCGTGCCGATGGGGTTGCGCGCGCCGATGGCGTTTCCGCTCAGGGCGCTGCTCCGAAACGGGACACTTGCTGTCTATCGGAGCACCGCATAAAACGATAAAGGGGAGGATACGCCGCATGCATCGGATGGCACGCAGCTTGCAGCGGGTCCCGGCCGAGCTCGGTGAAGCCTGCCGGGTGGCTGCAATCCGACCGATCAATGGCAGATACGCAAGGAGGAACGAAGAGATGAAAGACAACAAACGACGCAGCGCCTGGCCCCTGGCATGCGGCGCAGTGGCGCTGGCGCTGGCCGGTGCCGGTGGTGTGCACGCGCAGGGTGTGACCGATGAGGACATCCTCAACGACGCGACGACGACGAACCAGATCGTCACCTATGGCCTCGGCACCAAGGGCCAGCGCTACAGCCCGCTGTCGCAGGTCAATGCGGACACCGTCAAGAATCTGGTGCCGGTATGGGCGTTCTCGTTCGGTGGCGAGAAGCAGCGCGGGCAGCAGTCGCAGCCGCTCATCCATGACGGCAAGATGTACGTGACCGGCTCGTACAGCCGCATCTACGCGCTCGACGTCAAGACCGGCGCGAAACTGTGGAAGTACGAGCACCGCCTGCCCGAAGGCATCATGCCGTGCTGCGACGTGATCAACCGCGGCGCGGCGATCTACGGCAACGTCGTAATCTTCGGCACCCTCGATGCGATGCTGGTCGGCCTCGACAAGGACACCGGCAAGGTGCTGTGGCGCGAGCGCATCGGCGATTACAAGGACGGCTACTCGCTCACCGCCGCGCCGCAGATCGTCAAGTGCAAGGTCATCGTCGGCAACTCGGGCGGCGAGTTCGGCATCGTCGGCGCGGTCCATGCGCTCGACCCGCAGACCGGCAAGCGCATCTGGACGCGCCCGGTGGTCGAGGGCCACATGGGCTACACCTACGACAAGGACGGCAACGCGGTCTAGAACGGCATCACC
>DAOMOP010000210.1:0-7007 GCA_035444405.1 Rhodocyclaceae bacterium | reverse complement strand
ACCTGGTCGGCCGCGATCCGCGCGTGGTCGCCGAGCTGTGGCGCGAGATCGACGCAGGCGGTGCGTTCGACCTCAGCACGACGCCGTACTTCGAGCGCCTGCCGTCCTACGGTTTCGTGTCGGGCAGCAGCTCGCACGCCGACCGAGTCGCGACCATCCGCAAGGTGTGGGAGCAGTTCGGCGTGATGATCGACACGCATACCGCGGACGGCGTCAAGGTCGCGCTCGAGCACGGCCGCGACGACATGCCCACGGTGGTGCTCGAAACCGCGCTGCCGGTGAAGTTCGCCGAAACCATTCGCGAGGCGCTCGGGCGCGAGCCGGAACGGCCGGCGGCGCTCGAGGGCATCGAAGCGCTGCCTCAGCGCGTCGAGGTGATGGCGCCCGACGTCGAAGCGATCAAGCGTTTCATTGCTGACAGGGTGGGCGCCTAGGAACGCACTGCGCCGGCGGCGATGCAGCGGCCGGATCGCCGCCGCGACGATCCGGCGACAGCGCCGAGCCGCTGACCGACGCCGGGGTGCGTGGTTGCCGCCGCGCCCGCCCGAGCGCGGCCGCTCACTCACTCCTCGACGTGGCGCAGCGACAGGTCGAGCGCACGTACGTCCTTGGTGAGCAGCCCGACCGAAATGCGGTCGACCCCGGTTTCGGCGATCGCGCGCACGCCGTCGAGGCTGACGCCGCCCGAGGCCTCCAGCTCGGCGCGCCCGGCGTTGATGCGCACGGCCTCGCGCATCGTCTCGAGATCCATGTTGTCGAGCAGGATCATCTTCGCGCCGGCGTCGAGGGCCTCGCGCAGCTGCTCCAGATGCTCGATCTCGACCTCGATGAAGACGTTCGACGGCGCGATGCCGCGTGCATGCTCGAACACCGGGGCGATGCCGCCGGCGGCAATGATGTGGTTTTCCTTGATCAGGATGCCGTCGTAGAGCCCGATGCGATGGTTGTGGCCGCCGCCGATCGCCACCGCGTACTTTTGCGCCAGGCGAAGACCCGGCAGGGTCTTGCGCGTGTCGACGATCTTCGCGTTGGTGCCTGCAATCGCATCGACGAACTGGCGCGTGACCGTCGCCGTGCCCGAGAGCAGCTGCAGGAAGTTCAGGGCGGTGCGCTCGGCGGAGAGCAGCTCGCGCGCGCCCGCGACGACGTCGCACAGGACTTGTCCGGGCTGGACCGTGTCGCCGTCGTGCACATGCCACAGCACGGTCGCAGTCGGGTCGAGCGTCGTGAAGGTCGCCTCGAACCAGGCCGTTCCGCAGATCACGGCCGGCTCGCGGGTGATGACCCGGCCGCGAGCGTCCGTTCCGGCCGGAATCAGCCGGGCGGTGAGGTCACCGGTGCCGACGTCTTCGGCGAGCGAGGCGGCGACGTTGCGCTGGATTTCGATGCGGAGCTGCTCGGTGAGGGTCATGGCGATGGGCAGGGACGAACGAGCCGAGATTCTAGCATCGGGCCAGGCGACGATGCGCGCGGGCGGTGGGCGCCACAGCGCACGGGCCCTCAGTGGCCCGGGCTCGCGCCGGCCTGAACGATCCAGCCGTTGAAGACGCCGCGTGAGGTCTCGGCAACCTCACCCGCCGACAGTCCGATCGGGCCGATGCCTTCACGCGCGAGACGGTCGGCGGCCGCCCCGTGCAGATGCACCGCGGCGAGCATGGCCGCCTCGGCGTCCCAGCCCTGCGCGAGCAGGCTGGCGAGCTGGCCGGTCAGAATGTCGCCCATGCCGGCGGTGGCCATGCCGGGGTGACCGGTGCCGTTGATGAACCATCGGCCGTCCGGTGCGGCAATCACGCTGCCGCAGCCCTTCAGCGCCACCAGGGCGCCGTAGCGTCGCGCGATCGACACGGCGGCCATGACGCGATCGCGCTGCACGGCGGCGGTGTCGGTGGCGAGCAGGCGTCCCGCTTCGGCCGGGTGCGGCGTGAGCAGGGTCGGCGCGCGACGCAGGCCACAGCGGGTGTGCAGCTCGGTGTGGGCAGCGAGCAGGTTCAATCCGTCGGCATCGATGACGAGGGGGGCGTCGCTGGAGATGGCGCGGTCGACCAACCGCGCCGCGTCTGCGTGCTGTCCCAGTCCCGGACCGATCGCCAGCACCGTCGACTGCTCGAACAGGCAGTCGAGGTCGCGCAGCATCAGCTCGGGCTGTGTCGGGTCGACGGCCGGTGCCGCGGCGTCGACGAGGCCGACATAGACGCGTCCGGCCCCGAGCTTCAATGCTGCACGGGCGGCCAGCAGTGCCGCGCCCGTCATGCCCGGTGCGCCACCGATCACACCGACCGAGCCGTAGCTGCCCTTGTGCGTGTTGAGCCGACGCGGTTTCAGGTAGGCGCGGAACAGCG
The DNA here is from genome assembly GCA_035444405.1 of Rhodocyclaceae bacterium. Lineage (GTDB taxonomy): Bacteria > Pseudomonadota > Gammaproteobacteria > Burkholderiales > Rhodocyclaceae > DAOMOP01. The sequence continues at coordinate 4,668 of DAOMOP010000210.1, read as the reverse complement.
TCGGCTGGATGCGCTGGCCTTCCGCGGTCGGAAAATCGTCGAGGTTCAGGTCGAGCGGGCGGACGGTGACGATACCCGCGTGATCCGGCCCGTCCAGTGTGAGCAGACCCGGCTTGAGCGCGATGAACGTGAGTGTGTGGGTGGCCTGGAAGGCCGAGCCGAGCACGCGGCCGGTATCGGCGTCCAGCCCGCTCGGGATGTCGATCGCGAGCCGCGGTGCCGGCTGCGTGTTCAACGATGCGATCCAGTCGGCGAAGCGCCCGGTGATCGGCCGCTGCAGGCCGATGCCGAACATCGCGTCGGCGATCAGTGCCCAGCCTTCGGGTGGCGGGGCGGGCAGATCGGAGGTAATGGTGCCGCCGGCGTCCCGCCAGGCATCGAAGGCGGCGCGCGCCTCGGCGGGCAGTCTCGCGGCATTGCCACCGAAGGCGACCACGACAGGGCGTTTGGCCTGCAGCAGGCGCCGCGCCATCACGAGGCCGTCGCCGCCGTTGTTGCCGGGCCCGCACACGATCAGCACCGGACCGGCGCGATCCATGGTCAGACGAAACGCTTCCTCGGCAGCGGCACGCCCAGCCCGCTCCATCAGCGGTGGGTCGGCTTCGGGCAGCACCTGCTCCTCGATCGTGCGAATGCCGGCGACCGTGTAGATCGGCTGTCGTGGTTCGAACATGTCGGCTCCGGGTGGCTGCGAGAGGCCGATTGTAGCGTCTACGCGTATGGTACCGACATGCGCTGCGCCGCCGTGCGGGGCGCGCTCCGCGGTGCCGAATGCAGCCGCTCAGACATGCGCGTTGCCGCGCCGCTTCTCGATGCGAGTCTCCTGCAGCAGATCCACGGTGCCGTCCTCGCGTTGGCACTCGAGCCGAACCGTGAAGCCCCAGAGCCGCGCGAAGTGCTTCATCACCTCGTCGGCCGAGTCGGCCAGCGGCCGGTTGCGATAGGGCTGGTGACGCAGCGTGATCGAGCGGTCGCCGCGCAGATCGACGTTCCAGACCTGGATGTTGGGCTCGCGGCTGCCGAGATTGTACTGCTCGGAGAGCATCTCGCGGATCGCCCGGTAGCCGGAGTCGTCGTGGATGGCCGAGACCTTGAGCTTTTCCTCGCGCGAGTCGTCGAGCACCGCAAACAGGCGGAAATCGCGAATCACTTTCGGGGACAGGTACTGCGCGATGAAGCTTTCGTCCTTGAAGCTCTTCATCGCGAAATCGAAGGTTTCGCGCCAGTCGCTGCCGGCGATGTCCGGAAACCAGCGACGGTCTTCCTCGGTGGGATCCTCGCAGATGCGCTTGATGTCCTGCCACATCGCGTAGCCGAGGGCGTAGGGGTTGATGCCGTTGTACCAGCGCTCGTTGTAGGCGGGCTGATACACGACGTTGGTGTGCGACTGCAGGAACTCCAGCATGAAGCTGTCGGCGAGCAGCCCTTCGTCATAGAGGCGGTTGAGGATGGTGTAGTGCCAGAAGCACGCCCAGCCTTCGTTCATGACCTGCGTCTGGCGCTGCGGGAAGAAGTACTGCGCGATCTTGCGCACGATGCGCACCACCTCGCGCTGCCACGGCTCGAGCAGGGGCGCGTGCTTCTCGATGAAGTAGAGCAGGTTCTCCTCGGGTTCGGGCGGGAAATTGCGCTCGGGGGTGCGCTCGCGGTGCACGTCCGAGACCGGCAGCGTGCGCCACAGCTCGTTGACCTGGCTCTGCAGGTACTCCTCGCGCTCGCGCTGGCGCATCTTCTCCTTTGCGAGCGAGAGCTTCTGGGGGCGCCGGTAGCGGTCGACGCCGAGATTCATCAGCGCGTGGCACGAGTCGAGCAGCAGCTCGACCTCCTCCTCGCCGTGGCGCTCTTCACATTCACTGATGAAATTGCGCGCAAAGATCAGGTAGTCGATGATCGCGTCGGCCGTGGTCCAGCTGCGGAAGAGATAATTGCCCTTGAAGAAGCTGTTGTGGCCGTAGGCCGCGTGCGCGATCACCAGCGCCTGCATCGTCAGCGTGTTCTCCTCCATCAGGTACGCGATACAGGGATTCGAGTTGATGACGATCTCGTAGGCGAGGCCCATCTGGCCGCGCTTGTAGCTGCGCTCGGTGGTCAGGAACTGCTTGCCGAAGGACCAGTGATGGTAGTTGACCGGCATGCCGACCGACGCGTACGCGTCCATCATCTGCTCGCTGGTGATCAGCTCGATCTGCACCGGATAGGTGTCGAGGCCGAATTCCTCGGCGACGCGGGCGATCTCGTCGTGGTAGCGGTCGACGGCCTCGAACGTCCATTCCGACGTGCCGGGCAGCATGCCCTCGGCTCGGCTGTGGCGCTTCATATGAGACTCTTCTTGAACAGTTCGCGAAACACCGGATAGATCTGCGCGGGCTCCTCGATGTTCTGCATCGCGAAGTTCTCGTGCGCCCCGAGCAGCTTCTCGTACTCGCGCCACAGGTTCTGCGGCTCTCCCGGGGTGATCTCCACGTAGGCGAAGTACTGGCAGTACGGCAGCACCTGCGTGTCGAGGATGTTGCGGCAGATCGGCGAATCGTTGTCCCAGTTGTCGCCGTCCGAGGCTTGTGCGCCGTAGATGTTCCAGTTGCCGCCCGCATAGCGATCGCGAATGATGTCGTGCATCATCGTGAGCGCGCTCGATACCACGGTGCCGCCCGACTCGCGCGAGTGGAAGAACTCGTCCTCGTCGACCTCCTTGGCGATCGTGTGGTGGCGGATGAACACCACGTCGATGTGCTCGTAGGTACGCGTCAGGAACAGGTACAGCAGCATGAAGAAGCGCTTCGCGGTGGACTTCTTTTCCTCGTCCATCGAGCCGGAGACGTCCATCACGCAGAACATCACCGCCTGGGTCGTCGGCTTCGGCACGCGGATGCGATTGTTGTAGCGCAGGTCGAAGCTGTCGATGAACGGGATCGCTTCGATCTTCGCGCGCAGGCGTGCGATCTCCTCGCGCAGGTCGACGACTTCGGGATGATCCTCGCCGAGGGTGCGGATCGCTTCCTCGAGTTCCTTCTCGAGTGCGCGCAGCCGTATCGTGAACGGATGGCCGAGCGCCAGCCGCCGCCCGAGCGCGCCGCGCATCGAGCGGATGATGTTGATGTTGGCCGGCGAGCCGTCGGTCGAAAATCCGGCGCGCTGCGTCTTGTAGTCGGTCACGCGCGCGAGCTGCGTGCGCACGAGGTTGGGCAGCGCGAGGTCGTCGAAGAAGATGTCGAGGAATTCCTCGCGCGACAGGTGGAAGACGAAGTCGTCCTCGCCTTCGCCCTCGTTGCTCGCCTTGCCGCCACCGCGCCCCGCGCCGCCGGAAGGCGGGCGGTTGATCAGGTCGCCGCTCTGGAACTGGTCGTTGCCGGAGAACACCTGTTCCCAGATGCCGCCGCGACCGTGCTGGAAGTGGGGCTCGGACAGGTCGCGTGCCGGGATCGAGATCTGCTCGCCGTTGTCCAGATCGCGAATCGAGCGATCGCTGATCGCATCGTTCACCGCCCGGCGTATCTGCTTCTTGAAGCGGCGCAGAAAGCGCTGTCGATTGACGGCGCTCTTCTTCTTGCTGTCGAACCGGCGGTCGATGATTCGGACCATTCAACGCTCCAGCCAATGCCCACGGGCAGGCCCGCACTGCGTGCCGGGCATGGCACACGCCACGCAGTGAAGGTGGTTCAGGACGACTTGCGCACGCGCAGATACCATTCGCACAACAGCCGCACTTGCTTCTCGGTGTAACCCTTGTCGATCATGCGGTCGACGAAGTCCTGGTGCTTCTTCTGCTCCTCGGCGCTCGCCTTGGCATTGAAGCTGATCACCGGCAACAGGTCCTCGGTATTCGAGAACATCTTCTTCTCGATCACGCCGCGCAGCTTCTCGTAGCTCGTCCAGCTCGGGTTCTTGCCCTCGTGCTTGGCGCGCGCGCGCAGCACGAAGTTCACGACCTCGTTGCGGAAATCCTTCGGGTTGCTGATGCCGGCCGGCTTCTCGATCTTCTCGAGCTCGTCGTTGAGCGCCCCGCGGTCGAGGATCTCGCCGGTGTTGGGGTCGCGAAACTCCTGGTCCTGGATCCAGAAGTCGGCATACGTGACGTAGCGATCGAAGATGTTCTGGCCGTACTCCGAGTAGCTCTCCAGATAGGCCGTCTGGATTTCCTTGCCGATGAATTCGGCGTAGCGCGGAGCGAGGTACTCCTTGATGAAGCCGAGATAGCGCGCCTCGGTCTCGGGCGGGAACTGCTCGCGCTCGATCTGCTGCTCGAGCACGTACATCAGGTGCACCGGGTTCGCGGCGATCTCACGGTGGTCGAAGTTGAACACCTTGGAGAGCGCCTTGAACGCGAAGCGCGTCGATAGCCCGGTCATCCCCTCGTCGACGCCGGCGTAGTCGCGATACTCCTGCAGGCTCTTCGCCTTCGGGTCGGTGTCCTTGAGGTTTTCGCCGTCATAGACGCGCATCTTCGAGTAGATGCTCGAGTTCTCGGGCTCCTTCAGGCGCGACAGCACCGCGAACTGCGCCATCATCTTGAGCGTGTCGGGCGCGCACGGCGCCTCCGACAAGGAACTCTCGACGAGAAGTTTCTCGTAGATCTTGATCTCGTCCGAGACGCGCAGGCAGTAGGGCACCTTGACGGTGTAGATGCGGTCGAGGAAGGCCTCGTTGTTCTTGTTGTTCTTGAACGCGACC
>DAOMOP010000209.1:594-7048 GCA_035444405.1 Rhodocyclaceae bacterium | reverse complement strand
CTCCACAGCGCACCAATCATTTTTATAAAGATCATTCTGAAAGATACAAGGCGCTGGCTGATGTCGGCGAGCCGATTGGTGCGTTCGATCCACGCGACGGCGCGCAGCTTCTCACGTGCGTCGATGACCTCCCAGACGCCACCGCCGACCGTCAGCAAGGTGAATATTCCCAGCAGGGCGATCAGCAGATAGCGGATCTTCATGGCCGTCGAGCTCGTCCTTCAAGTTCCTGGCTGCCGGGAGGCGGCCCTGCTTCGCTGCCCGGTGCGCCGTTGTGGCATCCGGGCGCACCTCGGTAAGAACCCGATCGATGCATGTCGTCGGTGGTTGCGGCCGCAGGCGAGTGCCGAGCGGCCTTCGCCTGCCTGGACTGATTCTAGAAAGCATACGCATGCGACATGGCGGCGACATCGCGATGGTATAGCATCGGCCGTGCCCTGGGAAGTCGGCACGCCGAGCAAGCGTAGAATGCCGGGAGCGTGCGAGTCTGGAGCGCTCGCCGGGGGCCACCGGGGTTCCGCCCCCATTCGAGGGGAGGCCGGGAGCGCGATGCGTCTTGCAAGCGGTGCGTTTGGAAGGAACCGTGTCGCGTGTCAGCGGCCGTGCAGTGCGCGTGCCGCCTCGACGGCCGCGCCGGGATCGACACCGTCGGGGACGAGCAGGGTATGTCCGGGTACGATCCGGCTGCGCGCGGTGAGGCCGTTGACCTGGTGCAGCTGCGCCAGCGACAGCCCGAAACGCTTGGCCACTGCGGCAAGATTCTCGCCACGCTTGAGCTGATAGGTTTTCCAGCGCTTGCCGCCTTCGGCCAGCTCGCCGAGCCGTGCGCGAAAAGGCTCTGCACGGTCGACCGGCACGACCAGCGAGCGCCCGCGCAGTGCGACGACCGGACGGTTGTAGGCCGGGTTGAGCGCGATGAACTCGTCGATCGGCATTTCGGCCAGTCTTGCCGCCGTTGCCAGGTCCAGCCCCTGAGGCGCCTCGACGGTGACGAAGTGGCGCTGGTTCGGCACGTGTGGCAGCTCGAAGTCGAACAGCTCCGGTTGTGCCACGAGGTTCTTCAGTGCCTGCAGCTTCGGCACGTAGTTGCGCGTTTCGGTCGGCATGCGCAGGTGTGCGTATTCGGTCGGAAGGCCTTGGTCACGGTTGCGCTTCAGCGCCCGCGCCACCGCCCCTTCGCCCCAGTTGTACGAGGCCAGTGCAAGATGCCAGTCGCCATGCATCTCATACACGTACTCGAGATAGTCGAGCGCCGCATTGGTCGAGGCGATCACGTCGCGCCGCTCGTCGATCCACTTGTCCTGGGTCAGATTGAAGTTGCGGCCGGTTGCCGGCATGAACTGCCACAGTCCGGAAGCACGTGAGCGCGAATAGGCGAGCGGGTCGTAGTTGCTCTCGACCATCGGCAGCAGCGCGAGCTCGGTCGGCAGGCCGCGGCGCTCCAGCTCGTCGACGATGTGATACAGATAGAGGGCGCCGCGTTCGAACACCTGTTTCAAGAAACCGGGCCGGCTCAGATAATGGGCCTGACGCTCGACGACCAGCTCGCTGTCGAGATCGGGCATCGCGAATCCGCGCCGGATGCGGTCCCAGATGTCGTTGGCGTCGCGGGTGAGATCGAGCTTGAGCACGCGCGGTTTATGCACCGGCAGCTCCAGGATCTGCGCGGGTGACACGCGCAGGCCACGCTGTGCAGGCGCATCGTTGGCGAACCCCGGCAGCGACAGCAGGCACGCAAGCACGACGAGGAGTTTTGCAAGCTGGCTTGCCATCGCAGCGGAAGCGGAGGAGGGTGGACGCGAAAGTCTAGGTCAGCGGGTCGGCACGGTCAAACTGGTCGCGCCCACCGCCACGCCGCCGCTTCGACAATGGCATTCGTCGGGCCCCCGCGCGGCGCGCAGCGGGCAACTTGCAGCGCGTATTGCGATGTGCCGGCGGCAAAGCCGATGTCGCTGCCTTCGCCGAGGGTCGAGGACTCCGACAGATTGCATTTGCGCCATCGCGGCCGAGAACTTGATACGATTGCGATAAAACAAATCCATTCAACAAGAAACGCGAGCCCGGATGAAGGCCCTGGTCATCGAAGACACCGTCACAAGTGCCACCCTGATCTGTCAGCTTCTTGAAAAGATGGGACTCGAGACGGTCCACGCCGCCGACGGCGAATCCGGAATCGCGGCATTCGAGCACGAGCGCCCCGATCTCGTCCTCCTCGACATCATCATGCCCGGCATGGACGGCTTCGAGGTCGCCAGAAGCGTGCGCGAACTCGAGAAGGGCCGCGAGTGGACGCCGATCATCTTCCTCTCGGCGCGTGCCAGCGATCAGGATCTCGCGCGCGCGATTCACGCCGGCGGCGACGACTACCTCGTCAAGCCCGTCTCCGAGCTCGTCCTGCGCGCCAAGGTCCACGCGATGCAGCGCATCGCCCAGATGCGCCATTCGCTGATCGTGCTGACGCGCAAGCTCGACGAGGCCAATCGCGAGCTCACGCGCCTGTCGGCCGTCGATGGGCTGACCGGGATCGCCAACCGCCGCTGCTTCGACGACACCTTGCGGCGCGAGTGGCGCCGTGCCGCCCGCCGCGGCGCACCGCTGTCGCTGCTGCTGGCGGACATCGACCACTTCAAGGAGTACAACGACCGCTACGGACACCAGCGTGGCGACGACTGCCTGAAAGCGGTGGCGCGCGAGCTCGCCGCGCGGCTCAACCGTCCGTCGGATCTGGTGGCCCGTTACGGGGGTGAGGAGTTCGCGGTGATTCTGCCCGAAACGGATGCCGACGGCGCCTGGCGGGTCGCAGAGGCGCTACGCCGTGCGATCCAGGCAAGCGAGATCGCCCACGAGGGCTCGTCGACCGAATCGCTGGTCACCATCAGCATCGGTGTCGCCGCGACGGTGCCCGCCGGGGCCGACTCCACCGGCATGGCCGCGCTGCTGCGACGCGCGGACGAGGCGCTCTACGAGGCCAAGCGCGGTGGTCGCAACCGCGTCGTGCTCGCGCGCGACAGCGAAGTCTTCGAGGCGTCCTGAAGCCGCCGCCCGGCGAACGAGCGCGGTCGTCAGGCGGCGGCGCCGACGCACCGGCCGGTGCTGCCCCGCGACGAGTCGCCGCACCGCCGTGGGTCCGCAAGCATCTTCAGAAGTGGTCCTTCCAGCCGCGCAGGGCGGCAAAACATGCCAGCTCGTCGGCCGGGCGTTCGCCACTATGCCGCGTGACGCTCTCTATCACCTCGCTGCGGTCGGTGCGCAGGAACGGATTGATGCGGCGTTCGTCGCCGATGGTGCTCGGCAGCGTTGGCCGCCCCTCGGCACGCAGCGCGCGGCAGCGCGCGAGCCACGCATCGCGGTCGGGGTTGTCGGGCTCGGCCGCGCAGGCGAAGGCGAGGTTCGCGAGCGTGTATTCGTGCGTGCAGTAGACGGCGGTCTCGTCCGGGAGCCCGGCCAGGCGCTGCAAGGACGCGTGCAGCTGTGCCGCGGTACCGCCGAGCAGGCGCCCGCAGCCGGCACTGAACAGCGTGTCGCCGCAGAACAGGATGCCGGGCGCAAGATAGGCGACATGCGTACGCGTATGGCCGGGCACCTCCAGCACGGTGAAGCGCAAGTCCTGCTCGGCAAGCGCGATCGCGTCGCCGTCGCGCACGCGCTGGGTGACCCCGTCGATCGGCTCCACGGCCGGTCCATACACGGGAATGTCGCGCTCGGCCACGAGCGCGGCGAGTCCGCCGATGTGGTCGGGATGATGGTGGGTGACGAGGATCGCCGTCAGCGTCAGCCCTTCTTCGGCAAGATAGCGCTCGACCACCGCCGCGTCGCCGGGATCGACGATCGCGGCATGGTTTCCCACCCGGGCGAGCCAGATATAGTTATCCTGAAAGGCCGGTAGCGGCACGATCTTCAGCGCATGGGTTTTCGAATGTCGAGTGTTCATGGTTCGGACGATTGGTCGGACTGGCTGGCCACTGCGCAGGGACAATACCTGCTCGAGTGGGAAGAAGCAAAGTTCGATGCGATGGTCGCCGACATTTTCGGCTACCACGCGGTCCAGATCGGCCTGCCGGAGCGGCCGCTGCTGCGCGCGAGCCGTATATCGCACCGCATCGTCGCGACCCGCGGCGGCAGCCCTGGCCAGGTCGTGACCGAGGCGCATGCGCTGCCGTTCGCGACGGCGAGTGTGGACCTCGTGCTGCTCGCGCACGTGCTCGAGTTCTCGCGCCATCCGCACGAGGTCTTGCGCGAGGTCGAGCGGGTGCTGGTGCCCGAAGGCAGCGTGATCGTCGCAGGCTTCAACCCGTTCAGCCTGTTCGGACTGCGCCGTGCGCTCGCGCGCAACCGCCGCCACTCGCCGTGGAGTGGCCACTATTTCACGGCCATGCGTATTCGCGACTGGCTCGAGCTGCTCGGCTTCGAGACCGAGGCGACCCGCTTCGGCTGTTATGCGCCGCCGATGCATTCGCGCCGCTGGCTCGAGCGCTGGCGCTTCATGGATCGGGCGGGAGACCGGTGGTGGCCGGTGTTCGGCGGCGTCTACGTGCTGCAGGGGGTCAAGCGGGTGCAGGGTATGCGGCTCATCATGCCCAAATGGCGCGATAATGCGGCCGCCAAGAAAGGGCTGTCGCCGATCGCGCGGCGCGAACGCGAGGTGGCCCGCAACCTGCACGAGAACAGTTGATGGACGAAATAGACATCTACACGGATGGCGCCTGCAGCGGCAATCCCGGTCCGGGAGGCTGGGGCGCGATCCTGCGCTTCGGCGCGCACGAGAAGGAGATCTGGGGCGGCGAGCCGCAGACGACCAACAACCGCATGGAGCTGACCGCGGTGATCCGCGCGCTCGAGCTGCTGAAGCGCCCGGTTGCCGCGCGCGTGCACACCGACAGCCAGTACGTGCAGAAAGGCATCTCGGAGTGGATCCACGGCTGGAAGGCCCGCGGCTGGAAGACGGCCTCGAAGACGCCGGTCAAGAACGTCGATCTGTGGCAGGCGCTCGATCGCGCGACGAGCCGGCACAAGCTCGACTGGGTGTGGGTGAGGGGCCATGCCGGCCACCCCGAAAACGAACGGGCCGATGAGCTCGCGCGCCGCGGCGTCGCGGCGGTGCGAAAGAGTGGCGCGCCGGTGACGGGCTGACCGGCCTTGCAAGGGAGTGAATCGACTTGAGGCAAATCGTTCTTGACACCGAAACGACGGGTCTGGACTGGCGCAACGGCGACCGCGTGATCGAGATCGGTTGCGTCGAGCTGCTCAATCGCAGCCTGAGCGGCCGCCATTATCACGTCTACCTGAACCCCGAGCGCGGCATCGATGCCGAGGCGGTCGCCGTGCACGGCATCACCGAGGAATTCCTCGCGGACAAGCCGAGGTTTCGCGACGTCGCCGCCGAGTTCGAGGACTTCGTGCGCGATGCCGAGCTCGTCATCCACAACGCGAGCTTCGACGTCGGCTTTCTGAACCACGAGCTCTCGCTCGTCGGCCGCGCGCCGCTCGAGCAGTGCTGCGCGGGCGTGATCGACACGCTGAAGATGGCCAAGGAGCAGAACCCGGGCAAGAAGGCCTCGCTCGACGCGCTGTGCGAGCGCCATCAGATCGACAACGCGCATCGCACGCTGCACGGCGCATTGCTCGACGCCGAGATCCTGGCCGAGGTCTATCTGGCGATGACGCGCGGACAGGAGAGCCTGATCATCGCGTTCGAGGAGGCGGCGCCCGGTCCGCTCGAAGTGGCAGCCGGGCTCGCCGAGCGTCCACCGCTCAAGGTCGTGCGCGCCTCTGCCGACGAGCTCGCCGAGCACGAGAGCGTGCTCGCGGACATCGACAAGGCCTCGAAGGGCCAGTGCCTGTGGCTCGTGCGCGCCGCGGCGGCCGAAACCGCCTGAGTGCGGCGCTGCGGCAGGGTCAGGCCGGCGCGTCGAGCGCGGCGACGACGGCCTCGGCGATCGCGAGACTGGCCGTGAGCCCCGGCGACTCGATGCCGAACAGATTGACGAGGCCGGCCACGCCATGCTGTCGGGGGCCGTCGATGCGAAAATCCGCTGCCGCTTCGGCCGGGCCGGCGATCTTCGGGCGGATGCCGGCGTAGTCGGGGGCGAGCGCGCCGTCGGGCAGCTCCGGCCAGTAGCGTCGGATCTCGCGGTAGAAGGCCTGCCCGCGCGCCGGATCGACGCGATAGGCGTGCGGGCCGTCCGGCGCCGCGTCGAGCCATTCGACGTCGGGTCCGAAGCGGGCCCGCCCGTGCAGGTCCAGCGTCAGATGCACGCCCAGCCCGGCCGCTTCCGGCACCGGGTAGATGAGCTGCGAGAAAGGCGGCTTGCCGTGCAGCGAGAAATAACTCCCCTTGGCGTAGTAGGCGCGCGGCACGCAAGCGGCCGGCAGCCCCGCGAGGCTCGCGGCGACGGCCGGTGCGGCGAGCCCCGCGGCATTGACGACGGTGCGCGCCATCAGACGCATCGGCTCG
>DAOMOP010000209.1:0-584 GCA_035444405.1 Rhodocyclaceae bacterium | reverse complement strand
GTGGCGGAAGGCGTGGGTCGCGCCGGCGGCGGAGGTCTCGAGCACCAGCCCGGCCGGTGTGACCTCGCCCGCGCACACCGGAGTCTCGACCACCAGCGTGGCCCCGGCGCGCTCGGCATCGCCGAGCAGGGCCAGCATCAGCGCGTGGCTGTCGATGATGCCGGTCGAAGGCGAGTGCAGCGCGGCGACGCAGGCGAGCGCAGGCTCGAGCGCCTGTGCCTCGCCGGCATCGAGCAGCACGACGTCGTCGACGCCGTTCGCGCGCGCTCGCGCGGCAATCGCCTCGAGCTCGCCGAGCTGCGCCGGCGCGGTCGCCACGACCAGCTTGCCGCAGCGGCGATGCGCGATGGCGCGAGCGGCGCAGTAGTCGTACAGCAGCGTGCGGCCGCGCACACACAGGCGCGCCTTCAGCGAGCCGGGCGGATAGTACAGGCCGGCATGAATCACCTCGCTGTTGCGGCTCGATATGCCGCTGCCGAAGCGCGTGTCGGCCTCCACAATCAACACCTCGCGCCCGGCCCGCGCGAGCGCGCGTGCACAGGCGAGCCCGATCACGCCGGCGCCGATGACGACGCAGTCGACCT
>DAOMOP010000208.1:0-7058 GCA_035444405.1 Rhodocyclaceae bacterium | reverse complement strand
ATCGTCGCCTCGGCGGCGGCGAGCTGGTCGAGCAGCGCGCCGTTCAGGGCCAGCTCGCGTGCCGCGCCGCCGCCGCTCTGCAGGTTGAGGCGGCATTCGACCTTGCCGCGCGCGAGCCGCGCGCCGATCAGCTCGCGCATTGCCGGCTCGGCCTGGCGCAGTTCGTCGCCGATGCGGAAGAACAGGTCGAGATAGCGCGAATTGACGCTGCGCAGCTCGAGATGGATGCTCGCGCCGCCGACCTCGCGGGTCTGGGCGGCGAAGCCGGTCATGCTGTGAATCATTGCCGGTAACCTCCGGGAATCTGCCGCAATCCAGTAAACTGCGGAGCCCGCAAAAGAAAACGCCTAGCGGCCCGCCCGAGCGGGCCTCCGAAAAGACGCAATCTTCACACAGATGCCGCCTCAAGCGAACAGTCCGTTGCCGGCCGGTTTCCAGCTCGACCAGTACCGGATCGAACGGCAGCTGTCGCTGGGTGGCTTCTCGATCGTATATCTCGCCTACGACGACGAGGGCACGCCGGTCGCGATCAAGGAATATCTGCCCAACTCGCTCGCGCTGCGCAAGCAGGGGGCGATCTCGCCGCAGATTCCGACCGAGAACCTGCCCGCCTTCCGCTACGGCATGAAGTGCTTCTTCGAGGAGGGCCGCGCGCTCGCGCGCCTGATGCACCCCAACGTGGTGCGCGTGCTCAACTTCTTCCGCGCCAACGGCACGGTCTATATGGTGATGCAGTTCGAGAAGGGGCGCACCCTCGCCGAGTACATCCAAAGGCACCGCGGCGCGGTGCGCGAGAGCTTCATCCGCGCCGTCTTCACGCGCATGCTGAACGGCCTGCGCGAAGTCCACGCGCAGAAGCTGCTGCACCTGGACATCAAGCCGTCGAACATCTACCTGCGCCACGACGGCACGCCGGTGCTGCTCGACTTCGGCGCCGCACGCCAGACGCTGATGACCGACCAGCCGATGCTGAAGCCGATGTATACGCCCGGCTTCGCATCGCCCGAGCAGTACGCGGACCGCAGCGCGCTGGGGCCGTGGAGCGACATCTACAGCGTCGGCGCGAGCTTGTACGCGTGCATCGCCGGATCGCCGCCGCCGCGCTCGGACGAACGCGGCCGCAACGACACGCTGGTGCCGCTTGACCACACGTACGCGCAGAAATACTCCGGCGAGCTGCTCGACATCGTCGACTGGTGCCTGAAGCTCGATCCGCTCGCGCGACCGCAGAGCGTGTACTCGCTGCAGAAGATGTTGATGCCGCGCGACGGCGCCGCTTCGATGCAGGCCGCATGGTTCAGCGACCTCGGCACGAAACTGAAGTCCTTCATCGGACGCACTTGAAGGTGAGCGCCTTGAAATTCACCATCTTCCAGGAAAGCCGCGTCGGCCGGCGCAAGAACAACCAGGACCGGACCGCGTACTGCTACTCGCGCGACGCGCTGCTGATGGTCGTCGCCGACGGCATGGGCGGGCATCTGCATGGCGAGATCGCCGCGCAGATCGCGGTGCAGTTCATCACCCACGCGTTCCAGCGCGATGCCCGCCCGACCCTTGTCGACCCGCCCTACTTCCTGTCGCGCGCGCTCACGAACGCGCACAACGCGATCCTCGACTATTCGTTCGACAAGCAGCTCGCCGAGGCGCCGCGCACGACGGTCGTCGCCTGCGTGGTGCAGGACGGCTTCGCGCACTGGGCCCATGCGGGCGACTCGCGCCTGTACGTGCTGCGCGAGGGCCGCATCGCCACGCACACGCGCGATCACTCGCGCGTGCAGATGATGCTGGACCAGGGGCTGCTCGACGCCGAGGCAGCCGCGCACCACCCGGGCCGCAACCGCGTCTTCAGCTGTCTGGGCGGCAGCCAGCCGCCGCAGATCGAGTTCTCCAAGCGCTTCGCGCTGCGCGGCGGCGACATCGTCGCGCTGTGCACCGACGGCGCATGGGGGCCGCTCGGCGAAGCCGGGCTGCTCGCAGGCCTGGCCGGTGCGAATGTGCTCGAGGCGGTGCCGGCGCTGCTCGACCGCGCCGAGGGCCTCGCCGGCCGCCACTGCGACAATCTCTCGATGATCGCGATGTGCTGGCAGGACGAAGCAAACGCGCCGCACGCGCACTCGGTCGTGACCGAGACGATGGCGCTGCACGACTTCACCACGCAGCTCGAGAGCTTCGAGCGCAAGCGCGGCAAGGCCGACACGCGGGAAGAATTCACCGAGGACGACATCGAGCGCGCGATCGCAGAGATCAACGCCGCCATCCACAAATTCAGCAAACAGGACTAGAGATGAAACTACCCCCACGCTCACTTCGTTCGCTGCCCCCCAGGGGGGCGCAGTCCTCCCTTGGGACGGCCCGGCGGGAGGACTGACATGCGCTACGACCAGCGACAACCCGACCAGCTACGCCCCGTGACGATCACGCGCGGCTTCACCCATCACGCCGAAGGCTCGGTGCTGATCGCCTTCGGCGGCACGCGCGTGCTGTGCACGGCGAGCGTCGAGGATACGGTGCCGCCGTTCCTACGCGGCAAGGGCCAGGGTTGGCTCACGGCCGAATACGGCATGCTGCCGCGCGCGACCCACACGCGCAGCGCACGGGAGGCCGCGCGCGGCAAACAGGGCGGGCGCACGCTGGAGATCCAGCGCCTGATCGGGCGCAGCCTGCGCGCGGTGGTCGATCTGGCCGCGCTCGGCGAGCGCCAGATCGTCATCGACTGCGACGTCTTGCAGGCCGACGGCGGTACGCGCACGGCGGCCGTCACCGGCGCCTGCGTGGCGGTGCACGACGCACTGACGCGGCTGGTGGGCGACGGCACGCTCGCCGCGCACCCGATGCGCGCGCTGGTCGCGGCGGTGTCGGTCGGCATCGTCGAGGGCACACCGGTGCTCGATCTGGACTACCGCGAGGACTCGGCCTGCGACACCGACATGAACGTCGTGATGACCGCCACCGGCGGCCTCATCGAAGTGCAGGGCACGGCCGAAGGCCTGCCGTTCAGCCGTGCCGAGCTCGACGCGATGCTCGATCTGGCCGAACGCGGGATCGGCGAGCTGGTCGAATTCCAGCGCAACGCACTCGCCAGCTGAAGAGTCGGATTCCATGTTCCAACGTCTCGTCCTCGCCAGCAACAACGCCAAGAAGGCGGCCGAACTCGGCACGCTGCTGGCCCCGCTCGACATCGAAATCGTCCCGCAGTCGGCCCTGGGCGTCGGCGAAGCCGACGAGCCGCATCCGACCTTCGTCGAGAACGCGCTCGCCAAGGCGCGCCATGCCGCCGCCCACACGGGGCTGCCGGCGATCGCCGACGACTCCGGGCTGTGCGTGACGGCGCTCGGCGGCGCGCCGGGCGTGCTGTCGGCGCGCTACGCCGGCGAGCCGAAGTCGGACGCGCGCAACAACGCGCTGCTCGTCGAGCGGCTCGCCGGCACCGCAGACCACAGCGCGTTCTTCTACTGCGTCGTCGTGCTGGTGCGCCATGCCGCCGACCCGCAGCCGCTGATCGCCGACGGCCAGTGGCACGGCCGCATCCTCGAGGCGCCGCGCGGCAAGGGCGGCTTCGGCTACGACCCGCTGTTCTATCTGCCCGAGCTCGCAGCGACGGCGGCCGAGCTCGAGCCGGCGCTGAAGAACACGCTGAGCCATCGCGCGATCGCGATGCGCCGCCTGCTCGAGCGCCTGAAGCCGTGATGACACGCCGCGTCATCCCGCTCGCCGTGCGCCCGGCCGCGCTCGACACGCCGGTCGAGCGCCCGCAGCTCACGAGCCCGCCGCCGCTGTCGCTGTACGTGCATTACCCGTGGTGCGTGAAGAAATGCCCGTACTGCGACTTCAACTCGCACACGCAGCGCGCCGGCAGCGACGCCGGCGCGCTCGAACGCGCCTACATCGACGCGCTCGTGGCCGACATCGAGACGGCGCTGCGGTGTTCATCGGCGGCGGCACGCCGAGCCTGATGTCGGCCGCAGGCCTGGACCGCCTGCTCAGCGCGATCCGCACGCTGCTGCCGCTCGATCCGCTGGCCGAGATCACGCTCGAGGCCAACCCCGGCACCTTCGAGGCCGCGCGCTTTCGCGATTACCGCGCTGCCGGCGTGAACCGCCTGTCGATCGGCGTCCAGAGCTTCGACGACGCGCAGCTCGCACGGCTCGGACGCATCCACGACGGCCGCGAGGCGCGTGCCGCGATCGACATCGCACTGACGCACTTCGAGCGCGTCAATCTCGACCTGATGTACGCACTGCCCGAGCAGACCCTCGACGCGGCGCTCGCCGACGTCGACACCGCGCTCGCCTTCGGCGTGCAGCACCTGTCCTGCTATCACCTCACGCTCGAGCCGAACACGCCGTTCCACCATGCGCCACCGCCGCTGCCCGACGCCGACGCCTCGGCCGACATGCAGGACGCAATCGAGGCGCGGCTCGCCGCGGCCGGCTTCACCAACTACGAGATATCGGCCTTCGCCAGGCCCGGCGAACAGTGCCGCCACAACCTCAACTACTGGCGCTTCGGCGACTACCTCGGCATCGGCGCGGGCGCGCACGGCAAGCTCTCGAGCCACGACGGCATCGTGCGCGAGATGCGTCACAAGCACCCGATGCGCTACCTCGAGGCGGCCGCGACCCGGGAGTTCGTGCAGCAACGGCACGCCGTGTCGTGCGCCGAGCTGCCGTTCGAATTCATGATGAATGCGCTGCGCCTGACCGAGGGCGTGCCGCGCGCGCTGTTCGCGGCGCGCACCGGGCTGCCGCTGAGCACGATCGAGGAGCGCCTGATCGCCGCGCGCCGACAGGGACTCGTCGCCATCGACGACGCCCGCCTGCGCCCCACCGAACGCGGACGGCGCTTTCTGAACGACCTGCTCGCGCTCTTTCTCGACGCGCCGTAACGCAGCGGCTCAGCTCGATCGCGCCAGCTTGCCGAGCGAGCGGGCGATGCGCTCGATCTCGGCAAACGCCGGCGGCTTGCCCATCACGGTCACACCCGCCGGCACCCCGCCCATCTCGTCGAGCTCCTCGGCCGTGAGCGCGGAGACGACGACGACCTCGATGCCCGCGCATTCGGGCATGCGCTGCAGCGCGCGCAGCATCTCGATGCCGCTCATGCCGGGCATGCGCACGTCGGTGATCAAGAGGTCGGGCACCTCCTGGCCGATGCGCACCAGCGCCTCGTAGCCGCTCGAGAACGTCAGCAGCCGCGGCGGCGGCGTCCAGGCCGACAGCTTCATGCGGAAGAGCTTCTGGTAGATCGGATCGTCCTCGACCACATAAACGGTCAGCGCGCCCGATGCGGAGTACGGCGCGGGGACTGCGGCCGCCTCGATGCGGCGCGAGCGCAAAAGCTCGTCGACCGAGGCCACCAGCACGCGCCTGTGCCCGCCCGCGGTCTTCCAGCTCTTCAGCACACCGTCCTCGCACCAGTGCTGCACCGACTTCAGCGAGACGCCCAGCAATTCGGCGGCCTCGCGCGTGGTCAAGACCTCGGTGCTCTCCGCCAGCGGGTGCCCTGTGTCAGATTTCGTCATTACAAAAGCGTTCGCGCTCAAAGGCAAAACAGTCAAATCGGTATACGCAACCCATGGCTTCCACTATCATTTCCGTTGTTGCCATTTATGCCATTTCATCACCGGAGCTGCTTCAGACAGCGTCGTTTTAGGTCACAAGCATGCCTGATTGTGCCATGCGTAAGCGCATTCGTTTGAGCGTTTTTTGCCCACTGCAGCCCTTCGGGGGCACCAGTCGGTGGCTGCGGCTTGCGCCGCCGACACGCCCGTCGGCCGTCGCGTCACCTGCGCGGCCACCCCGCATCGGCGGCTTCACGCTGATCGAGCTGATGATCGTGGTCGTCGTCATCGCGATCCTCGCCGCCGTCGCGTTGCCCTCCTACCAGGAACACGTGCGCAAGAGCCGGCGCGTCGACGCCCAGACGGCGATGCTCGAGCTGGCGCAATTCATGGAGCGCCACTACACGACCAGCAACAGCTACGCGGGTGCCGCCCTGCCGGGCGGAGTCACCGACCGCGTCGCCGATTTCTACACCATCACGCTGAGCGCCCAGAGCGCGCAGGCCTACACGCTGCAGGCCGCGCCGACCAGCAGGCAATCGGCGGACATGTGCGGCACGCTGACCCTTTCGCACACCGGCGTGCGCACTCCGACCAGCGACCACTGCTGGAACTGACGAGGCAGGCGACAAAAGCGACAACGCACGGCTGCGAGGGCGGCATGCGGCAGCGATATACTCGCCTGAAGTCCCCGCCCAAAGGCCCTGTCATGACGCTGCCGCTGCGCGACACGCAGCGCCACACCTGCGGCGATTACCGCTGCTGGCCGGTCGATGGCGTTTACGGCAAACCGCACGTGCGCGAGATGACCGGGACCCTGGCCGCGCGCGTGCTGCCTGACGTCGTGGTGGCCTGGGAGAAGTTCGTACGGGTACGATAGGGCGCACCGCCTGGTCGCGCCGCCGCTCGCATTCGATGTCTCGGGCCACACACATGCTGAAGAGCTTCATCGCCTGGCTGCAGCGCGACAGGACGCCCGGTGCGGCAGACGCGGGCACGACCGGCACCACTCCCCCACAACACGACGTCGCGACGCCGACGGACGACGATCGCGGCGCGCACGCAGCCGGGTTCCTGTGCCGCGAAGTCGTGCTCGGCGTCGATCGGAAGGTCGCCGGTTACCAGTTCATGCTCAGGCAGGGCACCCGCGAACGCGTTCGCAAGCGCGACCGCGTCGTGCGCCACGCCTACGCCGAGGCGCTCGTTCGCGAATTGTTGCGCTCGGACGTCGCCGGTGGGCTCGGCTCGCGTGCGATCTTCCTGGATGTCGCCGACTCGTTCGTCGGCCACCCGTGCCTGCACGAGCTTCCGCCCGGTCGCACCGTGCTCGTCGTCGAGCCGCACGCCGACGACCGCGCCCCGCCATCGCACGAAGTGCTCGCACAGGTGCGCGCACTGCGCGCGGCCGGGCTGCTCGTCGGCATTCCGGACCCCGAAATCGTCCCCGAGCTCGCCCCGCTGCTGCCCGAGAGCGACGTGGTGTTGCTGCGTGCGGCGG
>DAOMOP010000207.1:0-7090 GCA_035444405.1 Rhodocyclaceae bacterium | reverse complement strand
CGCCGACATTCGCCTTGTAAGGGCGACGCTCTACCAACTGAGCTAAGCACCCGCTCCGTACCGCGGCAGGCGCTCGACGCCAACCTCGGAAAGCCCGCGATTATACGATAGCGAATGCCGTTTTGCCAGCGCTTGCGAGACAAATTTTGCCAGCCTGCCGGCATAAGCACGCCGCCGCGTCCGCCCTGGCTGACGGCGCGGCGGCGTAGCGACGCAATCACGGGTCAGTGCGCCCGCGAACCCTTGCCGAGTGCCTCGCCTTCGGAAGCCGGCTGGGCCACTTCGGACGGCACGCCGACGTCCTCGGGAAGCGGCGTCGGAGCCCGCTCCAGCGCGTACTCGAGCACCTTGTCGATCCAGCGCACCGGCACGATCTCGAGCGAGTTCTTGATGTTCTCCGGAATCTCGGCGAGATCCTTTACGTTCTCTTCGGGAATCAGCGCCTTGCGAATGCCGCCGCGCACGGCCGCCAGCAGCTTCTCCTTCAGGCCGCCTATCGCCAGCACTTCTCCACGCAGCGTGATCTCGCCGGTCATCGCCACATCGCAACGCACCGGAATGCCGGTCAGCGACGACACCAGCGCGGTCGCGATCGCGATGCCCGCCGACGGACCGTCCTTCGGCGTGGCGCCTTCGGGCAAGTGGATGTGCAGATCGCTCTTCTGGTAGAAATCCTCGG
The DNA here is from genome assembly GCA_035444405.1 of Rhodocyclaceae bacterium. GTDB lineage: Bacteria > Pseudomonadota > Gammaproteobacteria > Burkholderiales > Rhodocyclaceae > DAOMOP01. The sequence continues at coordinate 6,411 of DAOMOP010000207.1, read as the reverse complement.
TAATGCCGAGCGCGCGTGCACGCTTGCGCACCACCGACAGCGCGGCCTGGATCGATTCCTGCATCACCTCGCCGAGCTTGCCGGTGGTGACCACCTTGCCCTTGCCGGGCAGCACGACCGATTCGATCGTCAACAGCTCGCCGCCGACCTCGGTCCACGCAAGGCCGGTGACCTGCCCGACCTGGTTCTCCTTCTCGGCGATACCGAACGAGTACTTGCGCACGCCGAGGTACTTGTCGAGGTTCTTCGCGTTGACGACGATCTTGGTACTGCGCTTCTTCAGCACCAGCGCCTTGACGACCTTGCGGCAGATCTTGGAGATCTCGCGCTCGAGACTGCGCACGCCGGCCTCGCGCGTGTAGTAGCGGCAGATGTCGCGCAGCGCGTCCTCGGTCACCGAGAGTTCCTCGCTCTTGATGCCGTTGTTCTTGATTTGCTTCGGAAGCAGGTAGCGTTGGGCGATGTTGACCTTCTCGTCCTCAGTGTAGCCGGACAGGCGGATCACTTCCATGCGGTCGAGCAGCGCAGCCGGTATGTTGAGCGTGTTGGCCGTGGCGACGAACATCACGTCGGACAGATCGAAATCGACCTCGATGTAATGGTCCTGGAAGGTGTGGTTCTGCTCCGGATCGAGCACTTCGAGCAGAGCCGAGCTCGGATCGCCGCGAAAATCCATGCCCAGCTTGTCGACCTCGTCGAGCAGGAACAACGGATTGCGCACACCGACCTTGGTCAGGTTCTGCAGGATCTTGCCGGGCATCGAGCCGATGTAGGTACGCCGGTGACCGCGGATCTCGGCCTCGTCACGCACGCCACCGAGCGCCATGCGCACGAACTTGCGGTTGGTCGCCTTGGCGATCGATTGACCGAGCGAGGTCTTGCCGACCCCCGGGGGTCCGACCAGACACAGGATGGGGGCCTTGACCTTGTCGACGCGCTGCTGCACGGCCAGGTACTCGACGATGCGCTCCTTGACGCGTTCGAGCCCGTAGTGATCCCTGTCGAGAATCTTCTCGGCGACGGCGAGATCCTTGCTGACGCGGGTCTTCTTCTTCCACGGCAGGCCGATCAGCGTCTCGATGTAGTTGCGCACGACGGTGGCCTCGGCCGACATCGGCGACATCAGGCGCAGCTTCTTCATCTCGCCCTGGGCCTTGGCAAGCGCCTCTTTCGGCATGCCGGCCGCCTTGATCTTCTTCTCCATCTCCTCGAGGTCGGCGCCCTCCTCGCCCTCGCCGAGCTCCTTCTGGATCGCCTTGACCTGCTCGTTCAGGTAGTACTCGCGCTGGCTCTTCTCCATCTGGCGCTTGACGCGGCCGCGAATGCGCTTTTCGACCTGCAGGATGTCGAGCTCGGTCTCCATTTGAGACAGCAGCTTTTCGAGCCGCTCGGCGGTGCTGAACATCTCGAGCACTTCCTGCTTCTGCTCGAGCTTGAGCGGCAGATGGGCGGCGATGGTGTCGGCGAGCCGCCCGGCGTCCTCGATGCCCGACAGCGACGCGAGAATCTCGGGCGGGATCTTCTTGTTGAGCTTCACGTACTGGTCGAACTGCGCGATGATCGCGCGGCGCATCGCCTCGACCTCGTTGTTGTCGGTCTCCGGCAGCGGCACCGGGGTGACTTTCGCGACGAACAGATTCGGGGTGTCTTCGACCTCGTCGATACGCGCCCGCTGCACGCCTTCGACGAGCACCTTGATCGTGCCGTCGGGCAATTTCAGCATCTGCAGGATGTTGGCGACGCACCCGATGGTGTACAGGTCGTCGGACGACGGCTCGTCCTTCGCAGCGGACTTCTGCGCGACGAGCAGGATGCTCTTGTCGGCCTCCATCGCGCTCTCGAGCGCCTTGATCGATTTCGGCCGCCCGACGAACAGCGGGATCACCATGTGCGGGAACACCACCACATCGCGCAGCGGCAGCAGAGGAAGCTCTAGTTGCTCGTTGGGGAGCTCAAGCGGGCTGGACATTTGTTTTAACCTTGAGAAAGGACGTGTCGAACCATTTGGGGGCTCAACCGTTGAATTCAAGCAGCTCGCAGCGGTGTGACAGCTTGCCGCTAGTTCGAGCCCGAAACCTTCTGCTGGTCGGCGTAGATGAGCAAAGGCTGGGCGCTCTCCTCGATCGTACCCTCATCGACGACGACTTTCTCGACGCCTTCGAGGGCCGGCAGGTCGTACATGATGTCGAGCAGCGCCGCCTCCAGGATCGAGCGCAGACCGCGCGCGCCGGTCTTGCGGCGGATCGCCTTGCGGGCCACCGCATGCAGGGCCGCCGGACGGATCTCGAGCTCCACCCCTTCCATCGCGAATAGCTTCTGGTACTGCTTGACCAGCGCGTTCTTCGGCTCGACCAGGATCTTGATCAGGGCGTCCTCGTCGAGCTCCTGCAGCGTCGCCACGACTGGCAGACGTCCAACGAACTCCGGGATCAGACCGAACTTGATGAGATCCTCCGGTTCGACCTGGCGGAAAGACTCCGACGTGCTCTTCGCGCTGCGGCTCTTGACTTCGGCACCGAAGCCGATGCCGGCCTTCTCGGTACGATCGCGGATGACCTTTTCGAGCCCATCGAAAGCACCGCCGCAGATGAACAGGATGTTGGTCGTATCGACCTGGATGAAGTCCTGATTGGGATGCTTGCGCCCACCCTGCGGCGGAATCGACGCGGTCGTGCCCTCGATCAGCTTGAGCAGCGCCTGCTGCACGCCCTCGCCGGACACGTCGCGAGTGATCGACGGGTTATCGGACTTGCGCGAGATCTTGTCGATCTCGTCGATGTACACGATGCCCTGCTGCGCCTTCTCGACCTCGTACTCGCACTTCTGCAGCAGCTTCTGGATGATGTTCTCGACGTCCTCGCCGACATAGCCGGCTTCGGTCAGCGTCGTCGCGTCGGCCATCACGAACGGCACGTTGAGCAGCCGCGCGAGCGTCTGCGCGAGCAGTGTCTTGCCCGAGCCGGTCGGGCCGATCAGCAGGATGTTGCTCTTGGACAGCTCGACCTCGTCCTTGTCGGTGGACAGGTGCCGAAGCCGTTTGTAGTGGTTGTACACGGCGACCGCGAGATTGCGCTTGGCCTGAGCCTGACCGATCACGTACTGATCGAGAATCTCGCAGATCTCGCGCGGTGTAGGCAGGCTGTTCTTCGCCCCCTCGATGCTCGATGCGTCGATGATCTCGTCGCGGATGATGTCGTTGCACAACTCGATGCATTCGTCGCAGATGAAGACCGACGGGCCCGCTATGAGCTTGCGCACCTCATGCTGGCTCTTGCCGCAGAACGAGCAATAGAGCAGCTTTTCGCTGCCCGCCTTCTTTTCCGTCATGGCCTGTCTCCCATGTCAGGTCAGGTGTCGGCGCGCGAGCTCAGTACCCGGTCGACGAGCCCGTACTCGACGGCCTCGGTCGCGCTCATGAAGCGGTCGCGATCGGTGTCCTTCTCGATGCGCTCGAGCGGCTGTCCCGTATGCTTGGCCAGCATCTCGTTCAGGCGCGCACGAATGCTGAGGATCTCGCGCGCGTGAATCTCGATGTCCGAAGCCTGACCCTGAAAGCCTCCCAAAGGCTGGTGAATCATGACCCGCGAGTTGGGCAGCGCGAAGCGCTTGCCCTTCTCGCCGGCCGCGAGCAGGAATGACCCCATGCTCGCGGCCATGCCGATGCACAGCGTACTCACGTGGGGCTTGATGAACTGCATGGTATCGTAAATGGCAAAACCGGCCGACACCGAGCCCCCCGGCGAATTGATGTACAGGTAGACATCCTTGTCCGGGTTCTCGGATTCGAGGAACAGCAGTTGCGCGACGATCAGGTTGGCCGTCATGTCGTTGACCGGCCCGACCAGAAAGATCACCCGCTCCTTCAGCAGACGCGAGTAGATATCGTAGGCGCGCTCGCCCCGCCCGCTCTGCTCGATCACCATCGGAACCAGGCCGAGACCGACCGGATTCCAGCTGCTGACACCCTCGCTCATTGCGTTCGTCATTGCCCGGCCCTTCGCAGCGTCAGGCTGCATTGCCCATAAGTTCATCGAACGAGATCTCTTTGTCGGTCGTCTCGGCCTGGGTGACCACCCAATCGACGACGTTGTCCTCGATCACGACGGCCTCGGCCTGCGACAGGCGCTCGGGCTGGGCGTAGTACCAGCGTACCAGCTCGGACGGATCCTCATAGCTCTGAGCCATTTCCTCGACGAGAGTTCTGACCTGCTCGGGCTTGGCAAACAGCTCGTTGGCCTTGACCGCCTCGGCCATGATGAGGCCCAGCTTGACGCGTCGCTCGGCCTGCTCGGCGAACCATGCCGGCTCGACCGGAATGTCCTCGGCGCTCATGCCGCGCATCTCGAGATCGCGCCGCGCATTGTCGGCGAGCTGGCGTGACTCGGCATCGATGAGCGCCTTCGGCACGTCGATCGGCGTCACTTCCAGCAGGGCATTCATGACCTGCTCCTTGACGCGCGCCTGCACCCGGCGCTTGACCTCGCGCTCGAGGTTGCTGCGCACCTCGTCGCGCAACTTCGCCACGTCGCCGTCGGCGACGCCGAGCGCGCGGGCGAAGTCGGCGTCGATCTCGGGCAGCACGGGCGCCTCGACGCGCTTGACCGTGACATCGAACTGCACGCTCTGACCGGCGAGCTGCTCGGCGTGGTAATCATCCGGGAAGGTCATGTCGAAGGTCTTGCTCTCGCCGGCCTTGAGCCCCTGCACCGCCGCTTCGAAGTCCTTCAGCATCGCACCGGCACCGATCACCACCGGAAAGTCCTCCGCGCGGCCGCCTTCGAACGGCTCGCCATCCTTGCGGCCGAGGAAGTCGATGACGACGCGGTCGCCTTCCTGCGCCTCACGCTCGGCCACGACGAAGGTGGTGCGCTGCTTGCGCAGCACCTCGATGGTCTTGTCGACCTCGGCGTCACCGACGCTCAGGATCGGGCGCTCGATCTTCTGGGCGCTCAGGTCGCCGAGCTTCACTTCAGGATACACCTCGAAGACGGCGCTGAACTGCAGCACGTCGTTGTCGCCGCCTTCCTTGGGCTCGATCTGGGGGCTGCCGGCGATGCGCAGATTCTGCTCGCGCACCTTCTGCGTGAAGGCCTTCTCGACGGCAGCGCCGATCGCCTCGGAGCGCGCCTGATCGCCGTAGGTCTGGGCCACGATCTTGAGCGGCACCTTGCCCGGGCGGAAACCGGGCATCTTGACACTGCGGGCCATGCGCTTGAGGCGGTTTTCCACCTCCTTGTCGATGTCGGCCACCGGCACGGACATGTCGATGCGCCGTTCGAGCGCGCTCTGAGTTTCCTGGTTGTTCTGCATCAATCAATCCCTGACAAGTCTATATTTCATTCACCGGCCGCCCTCGCGTGCGGCGCCCGACCAGGCCATACGCCTCGAAGACAAGGTGACCCAAGTTGCACACAAACGCTGATTCTAACACAGCGTCGAGACCTTCCTTATAGGCGCGCAAGCCGCTTCGTGGCGTGCTCGACACCCCGTCAACATCTGGCTGCAACAGTGCTAACCTGCATGGAACTAGACGTCGGCGGTGCCCCTCTGACACTTGAGCGAAAGGAGCGCAACTTCAGGAAAGTTCGCTTCCACCGGTCAGGAAGCGGTGACGCATGCCGGCACGATCTGGCACATGATTCCCGCCGCTCACGCCGCCAGGCTGGCCGGATCGGGATGCAACAAGGAGACCTCCCATGAGTATCTTCAACGCCTACCAGGCCAGGTTCGAAGCGGCCCGCGAGGAAGAGATGTCGATCCAGGAGTATCTCGAACTCTGCAAGGCCGATCGCGCCGCCTATGCGACGGCTGCGGAGCGGATGCTGATGGCGATCGGCGAGCCCGAACTGATCGATACGCGGCTCGATCCGCGGCTGTCGCGCATCTTCTCCAACAAGATGCTCAAGCTCTATCCCGCCTTCCGCGACTTCTACGGCATGGAAGAGGTGATCGAAAACATCGTGTCGTATTTTCGCCACGGCGCACAGGGTCTCGAAGAGAAGAAGCAAATCCTCTATCTGCTCGGCCCGGTCGGCGGCGGCAAGTCCTCGCTCGCCGAAAAGCTCAAGGCGCTGATCGAGAAGGTGCCCTTCTACGCGATCAAGGGTTCGCCGGTGCACGAGTCGCCGCTCGGTCTGTTCGACGTCGAGGAGGACGGGGCGCTGCTCGAGGACGACTTCGGCATCCCGCGCCGCTACCTGAACACGATCATGAGCCCGTGGGCGGTCAAGCGACTGCACGAGTTCGGCGGCGATATCACCAAGTTCCGCGTCGAGCGGCTGCGCCCGTCGGTGCTGCGCCAGATCGCGGTGTCGAAGACCGAGCCGGGCGACGAGAACAACCAGGACATCTCGTCGCTGGTCGGCAAGATCGACATCCGCAAGCTCGAGCAGTACTCGCAGGACGACCCCG
>DAOMOP010000206.1:0-7148 GCA_035444405.1 Rhodocyclaceae bacterium | reverse complement strand
ACGTCCACGTCGGTGCTGCGCGCCAGCCGGCGCAGCAGCGGGGCGGCGAGGTCGTCGCGATAGGCCACCGCCGCCTGCACCCAGGCCACGGCGTCGCGGCTCAGGAGCTCGAGTAGCGCGGGCGGGCAGCCCGGGTGACGGGCGGCGGCGCGCCGCAGCTCGGGGTCGGCATCGGTCGCGGCGCGTGCGAGCAGGTCGACAGGGCAGGCCGCATTGCGCGCCAGTGCGCGCCGTACCCAGGCATCGGGGTCGTCGCTGAGGCGGGCGGCGAGCTCGGGCGACAGGTCGCGACGGGCTGCGAGGGCGCGCCGCACGAGGGCGTCGGCATCACCGCCACGCCCTCGCAGGGCGGCCGACGGAGTGGCCGGATTGGCCGCGGCGGCGCGGCGCACCAGTGCCTCGGGGTCGCCCGCCAGCGCGGCGAGCAAGGCCGGCGGTGCGCGGTGCTGCTGGGCGAGGCCGCGCCGCTGCAGCGGCGAGGGCGGCGAGGTGGCGAGCAGCGTCTGCGGGCAGTGAGGGTGGAGCAGGATCTGCGCGCGCAACGCGTCCTCGCCCGTGTCCCGCCAAAGCGCGAGGAGGGTCGCCTCCGCCGTCGCCAGGTTGACCGCGAGCAGACGCTGGAGCAGGCCGATGTGGCGGTCGCCCACCGTGGCCAGCACCTCGGCCGGGACGCCGCTGTTCTCGCACAGGGCGCGCAGGGTCTCGAGATCGGCCGCCGAGGCCGCGATCTCGGCCAGGATAGGGCGCGGCGTGTGCGGATGACGGGCGAGCAGCTGGCGCAGGCGTGGGCTTTCGGCGCGCTGCCACAGGCGCGCGAGCGCCGCGGCGGGAGTGGCCGGATTGCGCGCCAGGCGCAGCTGCAGGCTCGTGTCGTGGTCGACGGCGGCAAGGCGGGCGAGGACGGCAGGGTCGACGAAGGCGGCTGCGGCGACGATGAGGCGGTCGCGGCGGTGGCCGAGCAGGCGCGCTTCCAGAGCGGCGCGATCGTGCGCGCCGGCATAGGGGTAGAGGGCCGCGGCGGCGAAGGGGTCGGGCGCGGCCAGCGCGCGCGACTGGAGCTCGCGCCAGTGGCGGCGCGCCGTTGCCGCACGGCGGGTCTCAGGCGACGGCGGCCGTGGCATGGCCGGCATCCTCGTGCGCGCTGGCGGGCTCTTGCGCGCTGGCGGCGGCGTGGGCCGGGGCCGGCCCGGCGAGCGCCTCGCGGATGAGCTCGATCAGCTCGCGGACGACGAAGCGCCCCTCGTAGCCGCTGGTCTTGAGCGCATCCTCGAACATCGTCAGGTCCTTCGGGCAGCACACCACGAAGACCTCCAGCCCCGCGATCTCGGCGGCCTCGCGCATGCGGATCTGCGCCGGCTTGTCCTTGCCCACCGGATCCGGCATCCAGATGCGCCCGCCACCGGCACCGCAACAGAACGAGTTGTCGCGGTGACGGCCCATCTCGACGAGCTCGCAGCCAAGCGCCCGCAGCAGGTGGCGCGGGGCGTCGTAGCCCTTGTTGAAGCGTCCAAGGTGGCAGGGGTCGTGCAGGGTCACGCGGTAGCCGAGCGGGCGCGCGAAGGCGAGGCGGCCCTCTTCCACCAGGCGCTGCACGAAGCTGGTGTAGTGCTCGATCTCGTAGCGGCCGCCGAAATCGGGGTACTCGTTGCGGATGGTGTTGAAGGAGTGCGGGTCGGTGGTGACGATGCGCTTGAAGTTGGCCGCGCCGAGGGTGGCGATGTTGTTCTCGGCCAGCAGTTCGTACAGCCCCTCCTCGCCCACCCGGCGCACGTCGTTGCCGGCGTTGGACTCGCCCTCGAAGAGCAGGCCGAAATCGACCCCGTTGTCGTGCAGCAGGGTGGCGAAGGCCTGGCTCACCTTCTGGTTGCGCGGATCGAAAGCGGCGTAGTCGCCGACGAACCACAGCACCTCGACCTCGTCCTTGCGCGCGTCCTTGATCGCGAAGGGCAGCGTCTTGGTCCACGCCGCGCGCTTGCGCCGGGATTCGCCGAAGGAGTTGCCGGTCTTGTGGATGGTCTGCAGGGTCTTCTGCAGCTGGGGCTCCATCTCGCCGTCCTCGACCAGCTTGCGGCGCAGCTGCACGATGATGGGCACGTGCTCGACGGCCACCGGGCAGATCTCCACGCAGGCCATGCAGGTGCGGCACGACCACAGCGTCTCCATGAACACCTGGCCCACGCCCTTGCCATGCACCGACAGCTCGACCGTGTCGGGCAGGGCATTCTTCTGCAGCGCTTCGTTGGCGAACTCGCGCAGCGACAGGATCACGTCGCGCGGCGACAGCGGCGCACCGGCTGCGCGCGCTGGACAGGCCTCGTGGCAGCGGCCGCACTTGGTGCAGGCATCCAGGTTGAGCAGGTGCTGCCAAGTGAAGTCCGTGATCGTCGCGTAACCCACGCGCTCGCTGTCGGCCGCCTGGCGCGGCAGGCGCTGGGCGGCGAGCGGGTTGCGCAGCATCAGCGATGCGGGGGCGGTGAACAGGTGCTTGACCTTGGTGAAGGGGATCAGCGCGATGAAGCCCAGTGCGAGCACGCCGTGGAACCACCACAGGCTGCTGCGCAAGGCGCCGGCGCCCTCGGCGCCGAGGCCTGCGCCCCGCATCGCCTCGGCCAGCAGCGCGCCCACCGGCGACCACCAGCGCAGATCCCACACCTCGGGCCTTGCCTGCAGCCACACCAGGCGCGCCGCTTCGAGCACGAAGCCGGTCACGCCGATGATGATCACCATCCACAGGAAGGCCCAGTCCTCGCGGCGGTAGGCGCTGCGGTCGTAGTCCGGATCGCCGGGCGCGCGATCAGGCCGCGTGTAGTCGAGCTTGGGCGGCTTGATCCAGCCGCGCCGCGCCATCATGTACAGCAGGCCGCCGATCAGGGCCAGGCCGGCAAGGTCGAGCACCAGCGAGAAGCCGAGATAGAAGTCGCCTTGCCAGAAGCTGGCACCGGTGAGGGGGCGCAGGATGTCGTAGTCGAGCGTGATCGTCGCGGTGCCGATGAAGAGCAGGGCGAAGCCGAAGAAGATCAGGCGGTGGGCACGCCCGGCTGCCGGGTCGCGACGTGCGATCGTGCGGTGCGACAGAACGCTGCGGCACATGTCGACGAAGCGCGGGACGAGTTCGAGTGCCGAGTCCAGCGGCTGGCCACGGCGGTACTTGCGGATCTGAACCCAGCAGCCCCAGGCAAAGACGCCCAGCGCGGCGAAACCGACGAGGTAGAAGAGGACGATGGCAGTCGACGAGAAATCCTCGAAGAGGATGCGGGTCACCTGCTGGGAGTCGAATCTCTCGGTCGCGAGCATGGCAGAAGTCCGTCGGATGAATGGAGCGGGAGCATGGGGGCGGCGCAGCCGGCCGGCACCGCAGGCGCGGTCCGCCGCGGTGCAGCGCGGCACGGGCGAACCCGCTCCCCGCCGGGGAGGGGCTCGCCCGCCAGCACGGGGCGGCTTGATGCGCTAGACCTTGAACTGGATCTCGAAGCTGCCGCCGGGCTTGTGCGGTGCGCCCCACACCGGCACCTCGCGCCGATACGGCAGGGGCAGTTGCGCGTTGGCTTCCTCGATCTCGCGCGCCAGGCGATGGCCGCTGAAGGTGGCGTCCGCGATCAGGCGCGGCGCCTCGGCGTCACCGATGAGGTAGACATCCTTGATGCCCTTGCCCGCCCACTGGTCCTGCACGGCCTTGAGCTCGCGGAACAGGCCGTCATTGGAACGGCGTCCGGTGACCAGCACGAGCGAATCGAACTCGACCCAGCGGTGCGTCTTGTTGGTGTCGCGCGGCAGTTGGCCGGGGCCGCGGTAAGTGCGCTTCGAGCCGTCGCCCCACAGGTTGTACACCTCGAGCGCGCCGGGCTGGATGCGGGTGCAGAAATGGTCGCCCAGCTGCTTCACCCCCAGCTCGTGCAGGCGCCGCATCATGTTCGGGTACTCGAGGGTGAAGTGCATGTAGTTGGCCAGATGCACCCCGCTGACGATGGTGACCTCGTGGCCGGCCATGGCGAGCTTCTCCGCCAGGCTGGGTGCCATGAAGTAGGTGTCGGCGTTGAGGATCACGACGCGGCGGCCGATCGCCTTCTTGCCCGACAGGACCTGCTCGGGGGTGAGCTGGTCGTCGCGCGAGGCGTCCGCGCCCGGGATCACGTCGTGGGTCAGGCAGTTGGTGCCATCGCCGACCCAGTGCGCCCCGGTGGCGATCACCACCTTCTCGGCGCCGTAGTCGAGGATGTCGGCCGCCGACATCGGCTTCTGGCCGAGCGCGAGCTGGTTCTGCTTGTTCTTCTTCAGCAGCTTGTTGATCTGGGTCTCGCGATAGTCGCGGTGGTAGCCCCATTCGCCCAGGCCGGGCAGGGTGACGACCTGGTTCAGGTGGCCGCCGATCTTATCGGCCTGATCGACCAGGTGCACCGTGTGGCCGCGCTCCATCAGCACGCGCGCGCACTCGGCGCCGGACGGGCCGGCACCGACCACCAGCACGGCGTCATCCGACTTGGCACTGGCGAATTTTTCCGGATGCCAGCCGCGGCGATACTCCTCGCCGGCGGTCGCGTTCTGGGTGCAGATCATCGGCGGGCCACCGATCTCCCAGCGCGAGATGCACACGTTGCAGCCGAGGCACACGCGGATGTCGTCGACGCGGCCCTCCTCGATCTTCTTCGGCAGGAAGGGGTCGGCGATCGAGGGGCGCGCCGCGCCAATGATGTCGGCGATGCCCTTGGTGACGATTTCGGTCATCTTCTCCGGGTCGGTGAAGCGGCCCACGCCGAGCACCGGTTTCTTCGACACCTGCTTGATGAATCGAGTCCAGGGAATCTGGTGGCCTTGCTGGTAGAAGCGCGAGGGGCCGGCGTCCTCGCCCCACTCGGCGATGTCGCCGACGTCCACGTCCCACAGGTCGAGCAGCGGGTCGGCGAGCTCGACGAAGCCCATGCCGTCGCGCTCGACCTCGATGCCGCCCAGGCCATACAGCGAATCCACCGCAAAGCGGGTGGCGATGGCGCAGTCGTCGCCGACCGCACGGCGCACCTTCTCCAGGGTCTCGAGCCAGAAGCGGGCGCGGTTCTCGAGCGAGCCGCCGTACTTGTCGGTGCGCTTGTTGTAGTAGGGCGACAGGAACTGAAGGGGCAGGTAGGAGTGGGCGCCGTACACATAGACGATGTCGAAGCCGGCATCGCGCGAGCGGCGCGCCGCGTCCACGTAGTACTGCTGGACCTGGGCGATGTCGTCCAGGTCCATCTCCTTGCAGTAGGTGAGGGTCTCGAATTCGGACGCATACTGGCTCGGGCCGCGCGGCGTGGCGCGGCTCTCCATGCACGGCGCGTGGGCGCCGCCGTACCACAGCTCGATGCCCGCGAGCGCACCGTGCTTGTGCACCTCGTCGGTCATCGCGCGCAGGTTGCGCACGTCGCCCTCGTCCCAGATGCGCGCCGACATGCGATGGGTGTCGTCCGACTCGGGATGGATCGAACAGTATTCGGTGTTGAGCGCGCCCCAGCCGCCCTCGGCCTTCATGGCACGGTGGGTGGCCTGGAAGCCGGGCAGGTTCGAGCCCGCGCCAATGCAGTGCGGGACCTGGTAAAAGCGGTTGCGCAGGGTCTTCGGGCCGATCCTGAGGGGCTCGAAGAGGATGTCGTAACGAGGATCGCGGGCCATCTGATTGTCTCCAGATCTTCAGCCGGTTGTGGACAGGCGCCCTGCCGAACTTTCTGTGAATCCTGTTCAGGGCTTCCGTGTGCGGCATGGCGCCAGCCGACATCCGGCGTCATGCGGGGTGCGCTGCGTGCGGTTCAGGCGGCCCGCAGCCGCGGTCGAATCCGCTGTGGGTCATAGAACGGCATGCGCGTCACGACGGCGCGGTAGCGGCCGCGGCTGTCGCGGATCTCGACCTCGGTGCCGAGGGCCTTGAACTCGGGCTTCAGATGCACCAGGGCGAGCGATTGCATCAGGTAGCGACTGAAGGTGGCGCTGGTGACCACGCCGGCATCCTGGCCGCCCACCGTGATCCGTGCGCCGGCCTCGACCGGGCCGTCGTGCCGCACCGAGACGCCTGCCTGGAAGAAGCGCTCCTTGCCGCGTGCGGCCAGCAGCGCCGCCTTGCCGACATAGTCGGCCTGCTTGTCGGCATCGATGGCCCAGCCCAGGTTGAGCTCCCACGGTGTGGTGTCGCCCTCGGGCATGTCGTAGGGGTAGAACAGGAGCCCGGCCTCGATCCGTGCAATGTCGAGGGAGTCCCACGAACACGGGATCAGGCCCTGCGCGCCGCCGACCTCGAGGAGCGCATCCCACAGGGCGACGGCATGGGTCGAGGCGCAGGCCAGCTCGAAGCCCTCTTCGCCCGAATAGCCGCCGCGCGAGATCGTCAGCGGGAGGCCGAAGGCCGAGGTCTGGCGGTGCTCGAAGTACGGCAGCGAGCCGAGCTGGATACCGACCTGCGGCTGCAGCATGGCGGCGGCGCGGGGGCCTTGCAGCGACAGCATGTGGATGTCGAGGTCCTGCTCCCAGCTCACCTGACGACCCTGGGCCAGCTCGGCCAGCTGGGCCTGGGTGCTGCCGCTGCCATGCGACAGCCGGAAGCGGGTCTCGCAGTCGCGGATCACCATCAGGTCATCGCTGAGCGCACCGCGCTCGTTCACCAGGGCGGCGAGTCGGGCGGTGCCGGGGCGCAGGCGGTGAACGTCGATCGGCACCAGGCGGTCGAGCACGTCGGCCGCGTCGGCGCCCGACACGTGGACGATGTTGAGCGCGCTGATCTCGTACAGGCCGGCGGCGGTGCGCACCGCAACGACCTCGTCCTGCGGGTCGCGGCGGTAGTGCCAGGGAATCGGCATGCCGTTCCAGGTGTCGCCATCCAGCGTCGAGCCCAGTTCGCGGTGGCGCTCGTTCAGGATCGATTGTCTTGTCATCGGAGGTCCCCGTTTCGGTCGTTGGCTGGTGAGGCGCAGTATGGCCGGCGGGGTCGGAGGGGAAAATTTCTACTTGGCACTATCCCCGAGTGGGTAGAGGGGGAGTAGTGAGGAGGGTAGGACGCCCTCCAGAAGGGCTTGCAGGGCGGGCGCCGGCCGGATGCGTCGCCGCGCTTCGCTGCGGCTTCAGAGCAGCTTCAGCGCGGGCGGCAGCGCTTCGCCGAAGCTGCGCCGGCGGTCGGCTTCGTCGAGGCCGAC
>DAOMOP010000205.1:0-7307 GCA_035444405.1 Rhodocyclaceae bacterium | reverse complement strand
CCGAACGCGCGCCACTGCATGGCCTCGGCGGTGGCCGGCTTCATGCGCAGCTTCGGCATGGACGAGCCGATGGGCTGCTACGACGACATCGAGCGTGCCGACGCCTTCGTGCTGTGGGGCAGCAACATGGCCGAGATGCACCCGATCCTGTGGACGCGCGTGACCGACCGGCGCCTTTCCGCGCCGCACGTGCAGGTCGCGGTGCTGTCGGTGTTCGAGCACCGCTGCTACGACCTCGCCGACCTGACGCTGACCTTCGTCCCGCAGACCGATCTGGCGATCCTGAACTACTGCGCGAACTACATCATCCGCAACGGCGCGGTGAATCGCGACTTCGTCGACCGCCACACCCGCTTCATGCGCGGCAACACCGACATCGGCTACGGTCTGCGCCCCGACCACCCGCGCCAGAGTGGCGAGAACATCGCGAATCCGGGCGGCGGCGAGGCGATGAGCTTCGACGAGTACGCCGAATTCGTCGCCCGCTACGACCGCGACAGCGTCGCACGGCTCGCGAACGTCGCGCCCGAGCGCCTCGACCGGCTCGCCGAGCTCTATGCCGACCCCGACGTGAAGGTGATGTCGTTCTTCACGATGGGTTTCAACCAGCATACGCGCGGCACCTGGTGCAGCAACCTGCTCTACAACCTGCATCTTCTGACCGGCAAGATCAGCGAGCCGGGCAACAGTCCGTTCTCGCTGACCGGCCAGCCCTCCGCGTGCGGCACCGCGCGCGAGGTCGGCACCTTCGCGCACCGCCTGCCTGCCGACATGGTCGTGACCAACCCCGAGCATCGCGCCTATGCCGAAAAGATCTGGAAGCTGCCCCCCGGCACGATTCCCGAGCGCCCCGGCTTCGATGCCGTGCAGCAGGACCGCAGGCTCAGGGACGGCGAACTGAACGCCTACTGGGTGATGTGCAACAACAACATGCAGGCCGCCCCGAACATCCTCAACGAGACCTATCCCGGCTACCGCAACCCGGCCAACTTCGTCGTCGTCTCGGACGCCTACCCGACCGTCACGACGCTCGCCGCCGACCTCGTGCTGCCGGCCGCGATGTGGGTCGAGAAGGAAGGGGCCTACGGCAATGCCGAGCGGCGCACGCAGTTCTGGCATCAGCTCGTCGATGCGCCGGGCGAGGCGCGCTCTGACCTGTGGCAGCTGCTCGAGTTTTCGAAGCGCTTCCAGATCGAGGAGGTGTGGCCCGAGGAGTTGCTCGCGCAAAAGCCCGAGTACCGCGGCAAGAGCCTGTACGAGGTGCTGTACGCGAGCGATGAGGCGCGCGCGCGCTTCCCGCGCGATCAGGCCGACCCGGCCTACAAGAATGTCGAGGCCGACGCGTTCGGCTTCTACGTGCAGAAGTCGCTGTTCGAGGAATATGCCGAGTTCGGCCGCGGCAAGGCGCACGATCTCGCGCCGTTCGACACCTATCACGAGGTGCGCGGGTTGCGCTGGCCGGTCGTCGACGGGCGCGAGACGCTGTGGCGCTACCGCGAGGGCTACGACCCGTACGTCGAGGCCGGCAAGGACGTCGACTTCTACGGCATGCCCGACGGCAAGGCGGTGCTGTATGCGCTGCCCTACGAGCCGGCCCCCGAGGCACCCGACGACGACTATCCGTACTGGTTGTGCACCGGGCGCGTACTCGAGCACTGGCATTCGGGCTCGATGACGCGGCGCGTGCCGGAGCTCTACCGCGCGGTGCCGAATGCCGTGTGCTACATCCACCCCGAGGACGCGCGCGCGCTCGGCATGCGCCGCGGCGAGGAGGTCGAGCTGGTGACGCGGCGCGGGGCGATGCGCATCCGGCTCGAGACGCGCGGGCGCAACAAGCCGCCGCGCGGGCTCGTCTTCGTGCCGTGGTTCGACGCCGGCATCTTGGTGAACAAGCTCACGCTGGACGCGACCTGCCCGATCTCGCTGCAGACCGATTTCAAGAAATGCGCGTGCGCGATCCGCAAGGTGTGAATGCGGACGTGCCGTCACAGCGCCCGCGTGCGGGGCGTGCCATCAGGCGCGGCGCCGCATGCGGACAAAGGAGATCATCATGCGCCGAACCCTCGTTGCCTGCCTGGTTTGCGCTTCTGCCGCCGCGCTGCCGGCGCTCGCGCCCGACGGCGCGCGCGCCAGCGAGCATTTTCCGCCCGGCTTCATCGACCGCATGCGCGGCCCGACGCCGATCACCGCCGAAGCAACGCCGCCGCCCTTCGTCGACCCCGACGACAGCAGCGTGCGCCGCGCACGCAACTACGCGATGCAGCCGCCGGTGATCCCGCACAAGATCGAGGGCTACCAGCTCGACCGCCACGTCAATCGCTGCATGTTCTGCCATGCGCGCACGCGCGTCGAGGACAGCAAGGCGCCGATGATCAGCGTCACCCACTTCATGGACCGCGACGGCAACTTCCTCGCCGAGCTGACGCCGCGCCAGTACTTCTGCCTGCAGTGCCATGTGCCGCAGGCGCCGCTGAACCCGCTCGTCGACAGCGAGTTCATCGACGTCGATGTGCTGCTGCGCCGTGCCGGCTCGCCGTCGGCGACGCTGCGCGAGTAGGAGGGGCCATGATCAAGCTCGCCAAGCGCTACTGGCAGGTGCTGCGCCGGCCCAGCACGCACTACAGCCTCGGCTTTCTGACCATCGGGGGCTTCGTCGGCGGGGTGTTGTTCTGGGGCGGTTTCAACACCGCGCTGGAGCTCACCAACACCGAGCAGTTCTGCATCGGCTGCCACGAGATGCGTGACAACGTGTACCAGGAGCTGCAGCCGACCATCCACTTCACCAATCGCAGCGGCGTGCGCGCGAAATGCTCGGACTGCCACGTGCCGCACGAATGGACGGCAAAGATCGCACGCAAGATGCAGGCCTCGAAGGAGGTGTGGGGCAAGATCTTCGGCACCATCGACACGCGCGACAAGTTCGAGGCGATGCGCCTCGCGCTGGCGATGAACGAGTGGCGGCGGCTGAAGGCCAACGACTCGCTCGAATGCCGCAACTGCCACGAGTTCGGCTACATGGACTTCACGCGCCAGAGCCCGCGCGCGAACCGGGCGCATTCGACGGCGCTGGCGAGCGGTGAGCGCACCTGCATCGACTGTCACGTCGGCATCGCGCACCGTCTGCCGGATCTCGCGGGCATCGACGAGATGATCCGGGTGCATGGGCGCGACGCGGTGCCGGCGATCATCATCGGCGGCGGGGCAGCGGGGGACGAGTGAGCGGGGCCGCGCAAGCGGCTTCGGACATGACGGGTTCTGCCGCGCAGATTCGAAGCGTCGGGATGTGTCGGCTGCTGTAGCGGGGTGATAGCGGCGCCGCACTCGCCGGCGGCCTGCCGCGGCGCCTGGTCTCGGGCGGCCTGCGGCAGCCCTCGGCGCAGCTGCGCGACCGCGCAGCGCGGTTGGCCTCGCAGCGATACTCGCGGTGTTGCCGTACCGACTTGTGCAACAACTACGTTGTACATACACTCGTCCCATGAGCGGACTGCACTTCGAGTGGGACGAAAGAAAAGCCACTGCCAACCTCAAGAAGCACGGCGTGAGCTTCGAGGAGGCGAGATCCGCCTTCTCCGACGAGCGCGCCAAGCTCATCGACGACCCCGATCACTCGGAAGACGAGGACCGTTTCGTTCTTCTCGGATTGAGTTCCGCGTTACGGCTCCTGGTTGTCTGCCACTGTTGCCGACGCGACGGCGACGTCATTCGAATCATCTCTGCACGCAAGGCAACGGCCAAGGAAACGACGTACTACCCGTAAAGGTGTGATTATGCGAAAAGAATACGATTTCTCCCACGCCAGAAAGAATCCCTACGCTTCTCAGTTGAAGAAACAGGTCACGATCCGCCTGGACGAAGAATCGATCGCTTACTTCAAGGCGCTGTCCGAGGAGGTTGGCATTCCGTATCAAAGCCTCATCAACCTGTACTTGCGCGACTGCGCAGCCTCGCAGCGCAAGCTGAACCTCAATTGGAAGTAGGTCCTCGGCTGACCCATATGGGCTCCAGGCTTTCCAGGGGACGCTTCGCCCATCGGCTGTGCGCCCCTGAACTCACACTCGCGTCGAGCCGAGCAGGTTGCCGCCGAGGCTCGGGTGGCCGACCCGGCGGTCGCCGATCACGTTGACGAGTGCGGTCTTGCCGGAGCGCAGCGCGCATTCCAGTGCGCCGCGCAGCGCGTCCGGCCGGATGACGAATTCGCCGTGGCAGTCCATCAGCGCGGCGATGCGGTCGTAGCGCAGTTCGGGCAGCATGTCGAACGGGTCGGTGCGCCCTTTCAGCGCCGGCATCTCCTCGAAGGCCGGTCCCCACGAGCTGTTGTTCCACAGCACGACGACGATCGGCAGGCGGTAGCGGCGCGCGGTCTCGAGGTCGAAGCCGCCGATGCCCAGACCCCCGTCGCCGATCGCGACCACCACCTGCTTGCCGGGGCGCGCGAGTTGCGCGCCGATTGCCATGCCGATGCCGTGGCCGACCGGGGCGAGCGGGCCGGCGTCGAGCACCTGGCCGGCAAAGCGCGCCTTCAGCCAGTGCGACACCCAGCCGCTCAGCGTGAAACTGTCGATCACGACGGTCGCGTCGCGGTCGATGAGCTCGCATAGCTCGCGTGCGAGGCGGTCTGGGTGCACCGGCGCGCGCGCGTGGTGGCTGCGCTCGCGCGCGTCGATCATCTGTTCGAAGCGCTCGCGTACCTCGGCGAGCTCGTGCAGCCAGAGGCTGTCGCGCAGCCCGCTCCAGTCGTGGGGGCGGGCCGCGTCGAGGAGCCGCCGCAGCACCAGCTTCGCATCGCCGACCAGCGCGACCTCGGCCGGCACGTGCAGGCCGATGCGCTGCGCCGTCGCGTCGGCCTGGATGTAGCGCGCGTCGGCGCTCCAGGTCGGCGGCTCGCCGAAGCGCTCGCCGCTCCAGAACCGGAAGCCGAGTGCCAGCACGACGTCGGCGCGGCCGGTGAAGGGCTTTTTCCACGGACCGCGCACTGCGAGCGGGTGATCCTCGGGCAGCGCCCCCTGGCCGGCGCGGCGCGCATAGACCGGCATGCCGGTGAGCTCGGCGGACGCGCACAGCTCGGCCGCCGCGCCCGACCAGAACAGGCCGTCGCCGGCGGCAATCAGCGGGCGCTGCGCGCCATGCAGCAGCGCGATGGCACGCTCGATGCCGCGTGGATCGGCGCCCGCACGCAGGTCGTCGGCGCCGTACAGCCGTGCGCCGCGCCGCTGCGCGGCCGGATCGGTGCGCGGGTACAGGATGTTGGTCGGGATCTCGACGACGCTCACGCCTTGCGGCGCGGTAGTGGCCTCACGAAACGCCTGGCGCAGGTCCACCGCGATCGTCGAGCCGTCGAGCACGCGCTTGGCGAACTTCGCGAACGAGCCACACAGCTCGCTGCCGTAGGCTTCGTGGAAGGCACCGAGGCCGTCCTCGGTGGTCGGATGCTGTCCGGCGATGCACACGACCGCGCTCTGTGCGAGCGCCGCCGTGCTCAAGCCGGTCACCGCGTTGGTGAGGCCGCAGCCGGCGGTCACGCAGCACACACCCGGCGTGCCGGTCGTGCGCGCCCACGCGTCGGCGGCGTAGGCGCAGCTTTGTTCGTGACGCATGTGGATGAGCTGGACGCCGTGGGCGCGCAGCGTCGCGAGGATCGGCCGGGTGTGCGCGAGTGGAGCTCGCCGACTTCGCCGTCGGCGACGTCGATGCCGGCGTCGTCGAGCAGGCGGACCGGGCCGGTGCCGGCGAGCTCGCGGCCGATCGAGCCGAGCTTGTGGAATTGCTCGTCCGGGCGCAGTACCGTCACCCAGCCGGCCTCGGTCGAGCCGTACATCTCGTAGAGCCGCGAGTTGCGAAACTGCGCCATGATCGCGCGCTTGGTCGCTTCGCGCGCCGGTGCGGACGAGATCAGCAGCTTGCGCACGCACTGCACGTCGTGCGCGCGCTTCACCGCCTCGGGCAGCTCCAGCATCATATGTAGTGGGTCGGCACCAGCGAGGTGAATATGCACTGCTCGTCGGCGAGCGCCAGCTCGCTGCGGATCGGCTCGACGTGGTCGTAGAGGTCGGCCTGCACGATGAACGCGCTCGCTTCGGCGTTCTCGACGATGTAGCGGATCTCGGGGCCGACGAGGCGAAAGTTGATCGGCACCGCGACCAGCCCGGCTTTTGCGAGCGCGGCGTAGATCTCCAGCCACTCGACGCAGTTGTAGGCCAGCACCGCCACGCGATCGCCCTTGACGAGCCCCAGCCCCGACAGCGCATTCGCGAGCCGGCAGGCGCGTTCGTTCCATTGGCGAAACGTCAGTGACCGCACGAGGTCGCGCGCGCCGACCTTGTCCGGGAACAGCCTGGCATTGAGGCTCAGGGCCTCGCCGACGCTCGATAATGCGCTCATGCTCGCTGCTCCCCTGCGTGCGCGGAAAGAACGACCATGCAGACCGGTTGGCGTCGGCGCGATGGCGGTGCACCGGATGCGACGGCTGCCACACGCCCGGGATGCACCGCGGCGGAGCATCCCGGGGGCGCCGGAACGACTCCGCCTGCGCCGGATACGGATATTTCCAAAATAGCCGATGGCCGGTGACTTACAAGCGCCACGCGACGGACCGCCGGCCGCGCGGCATCGCACACGGGCGGTCGGGGCGCCGGCGCGCCGCCGGACCGCGACGGCAACTTTCTCGCCGAGCTGTCGCCGCGCCGCTACTTCTGCCTGCAGTGCCACGTGCCGCAGGCGCCGATGAATCCGCTCGTCGACCGCAAGTTCATCGACGTCGACGTGCTGCTGCGCCGCGCCGGTTTCGACTGCCACGTCGGCATCGCGCACCGCCTGCCCGACCTGTCGGGCATCGAGGAGATGATCGCCGTGCATGGGCGCGATGCCGTGCCGGCGATCATCATCGGCGGCCGCCCCGGCGAGCACTGACTTGCGCCGTGCGTGTTGCGAAGCTTCGGGGCGTGGCTTGCCGTCAGGACAGCGTCGCCGTCGCGAGCTTGGCGCCGAACGCGATGAACAGCGCGCCGACCCCGCCGGTGGCGCCGGCGGCCAGGCGCCGGCGGCGGCGGAACTGGGCGGCGAGGTAGGCGCCGCTGAAGATCAGGAGCGACAGGTACACTGCGCTGCACACCTGCACGATCACCGCCAGGATCGCGAACGACAGGCCCGGATGCGCGTAGGCCGGATCGACGAACTGGATGAAGAACGACACGAAGAACAGGATGGCCTTCGGGTTCATCAGGCTGATCACCAGCGCGGTGCGAAACGTGCGCGGTGCGCGGCGGCCCTGCGCCGGTGTCACCTCGGCGACGTCCGCCGCGGCGCTGGCG
>DAOMOP010000204.1:6106-7328 GCA_035444405.1 Rhodocyclaceae bacterium | reverse complement strand
AGCTGCGCGGCAACACGATCACGCTGTCGAACTTCGGCATGATCGGCGGCAAGTATGCCGCACCGGTGGTGGTGCCGCCGACGGTGGCGATCCTCGGCGCCGGCCGCATCCACGACGCGGTCATCGCCATCGATCGCAAGCCGGCGGTGCGCCGCGTGCTGCCGCTCAGCCTGACCTTCGACCACCGCGTCGTGACCGGGGGCGAGGCGGCGCGCTTTCTCGCCGCCGTGATCGCGGACCTGAAGCGGCAGGACTGAACGAATCGGGCGGCGGCACGCGCCGCCGCCCGGACGCTGGGCGGATCAATCGCCGGGCCGGTCAGTTCGCCGGGGCGGGTTGTTCGCCCGCTGCCGGCTCGTCGCTCACTTCTTCCCACGCGGCGAACTCTTCGACCGTGATCTGGCCGGTGCCCGCAGTGTTGATCTCGTCGAACGCAGCCGAGACATCGGGGTCGACGGCCGCTTCGTCACGATCGATCATACCGTCCTGGTTTACGTCGAGCTGCTTGAAGCGCTCGCTCTCGGTCTCGGCGGCTGTCGCGACGAGGGGCAGGGCAAAACCGACGGCGAGGCTTGTTGCGATGAGCAGTCTGTTGAGTTTCATCTGATCTCTCCTTGTGTTGAATCGGAACACCTCGTGTGAGCGAGGGCGCCAACCCTTACGCAAACGACGTGCCAGGGACACACAATTGTTTCGACTCAGTGGCTTGCAGACAAAGCGCGCACGGCACGAAGGGATCTGCGGCGTACACGGGGCGAGACCGCGATGCAATGTGTCTCCGGAACCCGACGGCGCGGTCGCCGGATCGCGCGGGAACGGCGTCACACGGCCCGATCCGCCTGTCGCCAATCGCCGACAACGACACCACGCCATGGAACTCGGGGAGCGGCGATGGCTACAGCGCAAGAGCGCCAGATACGCATGTGCGGGAAGGCCGGCGCCCGTGCCAGCGATGCCGTGTGCACACGGGGCACGGCACTACCGCGCGACGCGAATTGACGACGGCCCGCACGGCTCCGCGATAATGACAATGACTCGGATCGACCACGTGAGCCGAACCATGCCCCGCCACGCCCTGCTGCTCCCGTTTTTCACCGCGACGCTCATCGCCGGCTGCGCCGGCGCGCCGACGCCACCCGCTGCC
This sequence comes from Rhodocyclaceae bacterium, assembly GCA_035444405.1. Lineage (GTDB taxonomy): Bacteria > Pseudomonadota > Gammaproteobacteria > Burkholderiales > Rhodocyclaceae > DAOMOP01. Next base: position 6,184 of record DAOMOP010000204.1, on the reverse strand, counting down.
GTACCCGCCGGGACCGCAGATCCACGGCCCGCCCGGCAGCCACTCACGATCCAGGGGGCGTTGAGCTACCGCCAGCGC
>DAOMOP010000204.1:0-6076 GCA_035444405.1 Rhodocyclaceae bacterium | reverse complement strand
CGCGCGCCGACCGAGGCCCTCGCCGTGGTCGAGCTGCGCGAATCGGCGGCGTTCGGCGGGCGCATCGTCGCCGAACGGCACTTCGCCACGGCCGGCCGGCAAGTACCGCTGCCGTTCATCCTCGAGGTCCGGTCGGACCGCATCGCCGCCGATCGCGACTACACCGTGCGCGGCGGCATCGTCGCCGACAGCCGGCCACTGTGGACCAGCGACGGCACGCCGATCTCGGGCGCCGCGCTCGCCACGTCGGCGGCGATGGACGTCGGCACGCTGTGGATGGCTCCCGTGGCGGCATCGCCCTCGACGACGATGTGGTGCGGCGGTCTGCGCATCGAGACCACCTTCGACGGCACATCGCTGCACCTCGCCGCAGACGGCCGGCAGTGGACGCTGCACGCGATCGAAAGCGCATCGGGAGCACGCTACGTCGCTGCCGATACTGCGGCGACGACGTTCTGGAGCAAGGGCGAACGCGCACGGCTGACCCTCGCCGGACGCGATTTCCCAGAGTGCCGGCCGGCCGCACCGGATCAGACGATGCTGCGCGCGATCGGCAATGAGCCGGGCTGGCTGGTCGAACTCGGCGACACCAGCGCGACGCTCGTGACCGACTACGGACAGGCCCGCTTCACCACGCCGGTCGTCGTCGCCGGAGCATCCGCGACGCACACCCGCCACGTCGACCGCGACGGCAGCCGCCGCCTGACGATCGACGTGTATGACCGCCCGTGCACCGACACGATGAGCGGCAGCGTGTATCCGTACGCCGTCGTGGTGGGCCTCGGCGGCCGCGAGCTGCGCGGCTGCGGCGGCGACCCGGCGACGATGGCACAGGACGGCGCATCGCGCTGAGCGGCGCGTGCACCGGCCGCGACAGGAGGGTAGGACATGAAGATCGCCATCAAGCGCATCTACGCCGACGCCGCACCGGACGACGGCCAGCGCGTGCTGATCGACCGGCTGTGGCCGCGCGGCATCCGCCGGGACGATGCGGCCATCGACGAGTGGCTGCGCGAGGCTGCGCCGTCACCGGCGCTGCGGCGCTGGTTCGGCCACGACCCGGCCCGCTGGGACGAATTCCGCCGCCGCTATCGCGCCGAACTGCTGGCCGAGCCGGCCGCCACCGCGGTGCAGCACCTGCGCACGCTCGCGCGGCGCCAGCCTGTGACCCTGCTCTATGCGGCACGCGACGAAGTCCACAACCACGCGGTGGTGCTGCGCGAGCACCTCGAGACGGACTGAAGTCGCACGGCGGCCGCGCCAGCGCAGGCGCGACGCGCCTGCGGCGCCGGGACGGCGACCTGCCCGTCGATCCGGGACGCCGGTCGGGCATGTGCGCACCCGTCAACTACAATGGAACGACCGCCCTCGTGCGCACGTGCGAATATCAGGCTGCCCCGATGCCGACGATCACCTTCGCCCCCGCCCTGCAACGCCATGTGCCGTGCCCGCCGCAGCAGGTTGCCGCGTGCGAGCTGCGCACGGCGCTCGAAGCGGCGTTCGCGCAGGCGCCGCGGCTGCGCGACTACGTGCTCGACGACCAGGGCGGGGTGCGCCGGCACGTCGCCGTCTTCATCGACGGTCGCCTGCTCGCCGACCGCCGCGATCTGACCGTGGCGCTCGACACGCACAGCGCGGTCTACGTCGCGCAGGCACTGTCGGGCGGCTGAACCGAGCGCTGCCGCAACGCGCGCAGGAGGGGATGATGAGCGAACGGCTGTATGTCGCGACACGCAAGGGCTTGTTCGTGCTCGCACACGTACCGGGCGGCAGCCCCGCCTGGCAGTTCACCGCCGAGCACTTTCTCGGCGAGCCGGTGACGATGGTGCTGGCCGATCCGCGCAACGGCGCGCTGCACGCCGCGCTCAACCTCGGACACTTCGGCGTCAAGATGCGCCGCTCGCACGACGGCGGCACGAGCTGGCATGAGTACCCGGCACCGGCCTACCCGCCCCAACCCGAAACCGCGCCCGCATCGGCATCTGGATCCGCGTCGGCATCTGGATCCGCGTCGGCATCGGCGCCGGCACCGACTGGCGCGGCGACTGCGAGCGCGGGTGACGGCGACACTCCGGCCCCACAGGCGCCAGCAGCGCCGGCCAGCCAGGCCGCCCCGTGGACGCTCGCACAGGTGTGGTCGCTCGAGGCCGGCGGCGCCGACGAGGCCGGCGTGCTGTGGGCCGGCACGATTCCCGGCGGCCTCTTCCGCTCGCCCGACGGCGGCGACAGCTGGGAGCTCGTGCGCAGCCTGTGGGACCGCCCCGAGCGCGCCGAATGGTTCGGCGGCGGCTACGACCAGCCGGGCATCCACTCGATCTGCGTCGATCCGCGCGCGAGCAGCCGCGTGACGGTCGGCGTGTCGTGCGGCGGCCTCTGGCAGACAGCGGACGGCGGCCAGAGCTGGGCCTGCCGCGCCACCGGCATGCGTGCCGACTACATGCCCGCGGAGCGCCGCGGCGACCCCAACATCCAGGACCCGCACCGCCTCGTGCAGAGCCCGGCGAACCCGGACGTGCTGTGGGTGCAGCACCACTGCGGCATCTACCGCTCGAGCGACGGCGCGGCGAGCTGGCACGCATGCCACGCGAAACCGTCGTCGTTCGGCTTCGCGCTCGCCACGCATCCGCAGGATGCCGACACCGCCTGGTTCGTGCCGGCGGTCAAGGACGAGTGCCGCGTGCCGGTCAACGCCCGCCTCGTTGTCACGCGCACGCGCAACGGCGGCAAGAGCTTCGAGACCCTCGCCACCGGCCTGCCGCGCGGCCATGCCTACGACCTCGTCTATCGGCACGGGCTGGCGGTCGACGAGCACGGCGACACGCTGGCGATGGGCTCGACGACCGGCTCGCTGTGGATCTCCGAAGACGGCGGCGACAGCTGGCACTGCCTGTCGTCGCATCTGCCGCCGATCTACTGCGTGCGCTTCGCGGCGGCCTGAGCACGCGGCGGCCCAGCCTTCCATCACGGTTGTCGCGATCCGACACCGCAGCCTGCGCTTACGCACCGCGCGTCCCGCAGCGCCTGCGCACGATCACGCCGGGCACGCTCAGCCGGCATTCCGGATCCGGTCGGGTCACCCAACGTCGGCCGAGCCGGCCAGTGATACGCCTCACGGAGCACGACGATGACGCCCACCCCAGCACCTGAGCACGCCGCCGGACGCTGGCGCGCGCTGGCACTGCTTGCGGTCACGCTCGTGCTGTCGATGACGACGTGGTTCTCGGCGGCTGCGGTGGTCCCGCAGTTGCGTGCCGAATGGCACCTTTCGGCCAACACCGCCGCGTGGCTCACGATCGCTGTCCAGCTCGGCTTCGTGTGTGGTGCGCTCACCTCCGGTCTGCTCAATCTTTCCGACATCTTCGCGCCGCGGCACGTGATCTGCGCCGGCGCGATCGGTGCCGCGACCGCAAACGCACTGCTGGAGCTCGCCGGGGCCGGCGCAATCGGCGTCGGGCTGCGTTTCGCGACCGGATTCTTCCTCGCCGGGGTGTATCCCCCCGCCCTCAAGCTGATGGCCACATGGTTCCAGAAGGGCCGTGGGACGGCCCTCGGCATCCTGGTCGGCGCCATCGTCGTCGGACAGGCGACACCGCACCTGGTCAACGCCCTCGGCGGGCTGGACTGGCGCATCGTGATCCATGTGACCTCGGTGCTGACGCTTGCCGGCGGCCTGCTGACGGCGCTCGCGGTGCGAGAGGGGCCCTATCCCTTCCCGAAAGCCACGCTCGACCCGACCCAGCTGTGGCGCGTGCTCGCCAACCGCGGCGTGCGGCTCGCCTGCTATGGTTATTTCGGTCACATGTGGGAACTGTTCGCGATGTACGCGTGGTTTCTGGTGTTCATTGCGGAAGCCTTGGCGGTCCGCGGCGCGGCAGGGGGTCCGGCTGCCGCGTATGCGACCTTCGCGGTGATCGCGACCGGCGGCCTCGGCTGCTGGATCGGCGGAATTCTCGGGGATCGCTGGGGGCGCACCCGGACCACTGCCTTGATGATGGCGCTGTCCGGCACATGCTGCGTGCTGATCGGGCTGTTTTACGGGGCACCAACCTGGCTGCTGCTCACCGTCGGCCTGGTCTGGGGCTTCACCGTCGTGGCCGACTCGGCGCAGTTTTCGGCGATGGTCACGGAGCTCGCCGACCAGGCCTACGTCGGCACCGCGCTTGCGCTGCAGCTTGCCATCGGCTTCGTCCTCACCGTCGCAACCATCTGGCTGATACCCCTGTTCGCAGAGGCCTTCGGCTGGCGGTGGGCATTCGTGCTGTTGGCTCCGGGTCCGGCTCTGGGCGTCGTCGCGATGCTGCGGCTGAAGCTGCTGCCCGAATCGGCGCGCCTTGCCGGAGGGCGCGGCTAATGCGCAGCTTGGCTCGCCATCGACGACTTTCGATCGGCGCCGAACAGGCGTACGCGGTTCAAGCACCCTGCATTCGCACACGGAAATGATGTCATGCGCGGCGCCGGCAACGGCCTCGCGGTGCCGCGTCACGCGGTTTGCACAGCTCGCTTGCCCGGGATTACGTCGCCTACGGCACGACGTGAGGCTTTCATCCGACAGGGCCGATCCAGTAACCGGAGTAAACTATCCTCGCCTTCGCCAACTTCGCCGGAGATTCAGCAATGATTCCGAATGCGGCATCGAAGCCCACCATCTCGGTCGAAGCCTACCTTCGGGGCGAGCTCGAGACCGACGTCAAGCATGAATACCTTGCCGGAGAAGTCGTCGCGATGGGGGGAGCCAGCCGATCGCACGGGCTGATCGCGACCGCGCTGGCGCTCGCGATCGGTCCGCAGGCTCGCGACAAGGGCTGCCAGCTTTTCATCGCCGACATGAAGGTGCGCATCGAGCACGACGACGAGAGCTATTTCTACTACCCCGACCTGCTCGTCACCTGCGACCGTGACGACCGCGAACGCCTGTACTGCACGCGCCCGTGCCTGATCATCGAGATCCTGTCGCCCGGCACCGAGCGCATCGATCGCCGCGAAAAGCTCCTCGCCTATCGGCTCCTGCCGAGCCTGAGCGAATACATCCTGGTCGATTCGGAGCGGCCGCTGGTCGAGACTTACCGCAAGACGGCCGAGGGCTGGCGCCACGAGGTGGTGACCGAAGGCGCATTGCGCGTCGCCTGCCTCGATGCGAGCGTCACGCTCGAAGCCCTGTACGCCGACGTGCGGTGACGACTTTGCCTACCAGGGCAACACCGCCATCACCGGTTCGCGCGATGCGGTCCGCGAGGCCTTCGACAAGGGGCTGATCGAAGACGGCGAGGGCTGGATGGACATGATCCGAAGCCGCAATCAGACTTCACATACCTACAACGACGAAGTCGCTGAAGAAACCCTGGAAGGTCGATCTCGTACTGCGGCATCGGATCGACAATCCCGCGCTGCTCGAGCACATCGGCCGCATGGGGATCGCGCTCTTCGAACAGACCGGCTCGTTTTAAGAATGAACGGTTCGGGGGCCATGCCGAGCGCCGCCCTGAGCCGGGTGCGCGGCACGAAATCTTGCCGATCGGCTCTTTCCGCTCAGGCACGCAGCAGGAACCCCTCCAGCGCCGCTGCGACCCGCTCGGGCTGGTCGTGCTGGAGGTTGTGGCCGGCGTCGGCGATCGTCGCCACCCGCAGGTCGGCAAAGCAGCCGACGCGGCGGCGAAACTCGTCGCCGTCGGTGCCGAAGCGCTGCACGACGAAGCCCTCGCCGGCCACCATCATCAGCACCGGCGCGGTGACCTTGCGCCACGCCGCCATCGCGTCGTCGACGCGGTAGATGAACGGCGAAGGGACGCGATGCCACGGATCGCCGGCGATCTCGACCTGGCCGTCGTCACGCACGCGCCCGACGTTGCGCGCGAGAAAGTCCGCACGCTCGGCGCTCAGGCGCGCATTGGCGGCACGCAGCCGGCGTGCGAGCGCGGCGTGGTCAGGATAGGCGCGCAGGCGCGGCGGCTCGGCCTGCGCATCGAGCCACGCGCGCAGGTGCTCGGCCGGTCCGATCCCCGACTGCATCAGCAATTGCGGAGAGCCGATCGCCCCGGCGGAAAGCACCACCTCGCCGTCGGCCCGGGCGCTTTCGGTC
>DAOMOP010000203.1:0-7355 GCA_035444405.1 Rhodocyclaceae bacterium | reverse complement strand
CGAGACTGGCCTTGGCCAGGCCCATGATGTTGTAGTTGGGCATGGTGCGCACGGCGCCCAGGTACGACATCGTCAGCAGGGCACCGTTGCGCCCCTTCATGAGCGGGCGGGCCGCCTTGGCGAGCAGCGGGAAACTGGCCGCGCTGACGTCGTGGGCAATGCGGAATGCGTCGCGCGAGAACGCGTCGAGGAAATCGCCCTCGAGCGCTTCGGTCGGCGCATAGGCGATCGAGTGCACGAGCCCGTCCAGACCGTCCCATTCTTGGGCGAGCTGCTCGAACAGTCGGGCGATCTCGCCATCGTCCTGAACATCACAGGGGAGGACGAGCTCGCTGCCGAATTCGGCGGCCATCTTGGCAACGCGTTCGCGGAAGCGCTCGTTCTGATAGGTAAACGCCAGTTCTGCGCCCTCCCGGTGCATTGCTTTCGCAATGCCGTAGGAGATGGACCGGTTGCTGAGCAATCCGGTGATCAGAATGCGTTTTCCGGCGAGAAAGCCCATTTTCGATAATGCTCCGTCGTGTTGGTCGGCGGATTATAGCCGATGGGTCAGCCGCTTGGCTTCACGGGCCGGCGCGCGCGTGCGCGTCGATGGCGCGGTTGCGCCCGGCATGCTTGGCCGCGTAAAGCGCGGCATCGGCGGCGGCGACCAGATGATCGGGCTGCTGGCCGGGCGTCGGCACCAGCGTCGCCACACCCAGGCTCATCGTCACGTGCGACGCGACCTCGGAGCATGCGTGAGGCAGGCGCAAGCCGCTGACGGCCTCGCGCAGGCGCTCGGCGACCTCGAAGGCACCGTGCCGGTCGGTGTCCGGCATGATTGCCGCGAACTCCTCGCCGCCGTAGCGGGCGACCAGATCGGCGGGACGATAGATCGCGCCGGCAAGCGCGTCGGCCACCTGACGCAGGCAGGCATCGCCTTGCTGATGACCGTAGTAGTCATTGTAGCGTTTGAAGTAGTCGATGTCGGCCAGGATCAGCGAAAGCGGTGCGCCGTCGCGCTGCGCACGCAGCCACTCGCGCTGCAGCTGGATGTCGAAAGTGCGGCGGTTGGCAATGCCGGTCAGGCCGTCCCGCGAGGCGAGGTTCTGCAGCGCGAGGTGCGCTTGCTTGAGCTCGGTCATGTCGCGCAAGGTCTCGACCACCGCGATCAGCTTGCCCGAATCGTCGTAGATCGGACCGGCATCGACTGCCAGATAGAGGCGGTTGCCGGTGCGTGGCATGCTGCACCAGTTCTCGGCGCGCAGCCCGTTGCCGGTTTCGCTCGGCTCGGTGTGCGCGGCGTAGAGGGCGGCGAGCTCGTCGTGGCGGTCGAGCGCGACGATGTCGGCGAGACAGTGGCGTTCCTGAGTGTAGAAACCGCACCAGTGATTGCGCGTGCCGATGACTTCCGAAGCCGGCACGGCGGTCAGGCGCTCACAGGCATGGTTCCACACCATGACCCGCCGTTCCGCGTCGAGCACGAAGGTCGGCACCACGAGATACTGCATCAGGCGCACCGCGAAGCTGTGCGCGCTGTTGCCGGCGAAAGGCCCTCCCATAGCTGCGTGCTCCCCTGTTCCATGCCGCCCGGATTGCGAGTCGCGAAACGATACGCCCTACGGTTTGAAGGGTCAATGGTTTGCGCGCGCGCTCTGGTGTAGGGTCGCCGATGTGTGCACGGCGCGGCCGAACCCGCGCGCGCTGCCCTGATCACATTCGAAACGACGTAGAGTTTGCCGACCCGATGAGAGATCTGAAATTCGATAACCGCTTCGTCCGCGAGCTGCCCGCTGACCCGGAGAGCGGGCCGCACGTGCGCCAGGTGCACGGCGCGTGCTATTCGCGCGTCGTGCCGACACCGGTGCGGGCACCGCGGCTGATCGCGTGGTCGCCGGAGGTGGCGAGCCTGCTCGAGCTGACCGAGGAGGATGTCCGCACGCAGCTGTTTGCCGACGTGTTCGGCGGCAACCGTCTGCTCGATGGCATGGAGCCCTACGCCGCCTGCTATGGCGGGCACCAGTTCGGCAACTGGGCCGGACAGCTCGGTGACGGGCGTGCGATCACGCTCGGCGAGCTCGTCAATGGGCGCGGCGAACGCTGGGAGCTGCAGCTCAAGGGGGCCGGGCCGACGCCGTATTCGCGCCATGCCGACGGGCGGGCGGTGCTGCGCTCGTCGATCCGCGAGTTCCTGTGCAGCGAGGCCATGCACCACCTGGGCGTGCCGACGACGCGGGCGCTGTCGATCGTCGGCACCGGCGAGGCGGTCGTGCGCGACATGCTCTACGACGGCAATCCGCGCCCCGAACCCGGTGCCGTCGTCTGTCGCGTCGCGCCGTCGTTCATCCGCTTCGGCAATTTCGAGCTGTTCTGCTCGCGCGACGATCATGCGCTGCTGCAGCGGTTCGTCGATTTCACGATCGACCGGGATTTTCCGCAGCTGCTCGGTGAGCCGGAAACCCGGCGCGCCGACTGGTTCCGCGAGGTGTGCGAGCGCACTGCGCGCCTGATCGCGCACTGGATGCGGGTGGGCTTCGTCCACGGCGTGATGAATACCGACAACATGTCCATCCTGGGGCTGACGATGGACTACGGACCGTATGGATGGATCGACGACTACGATCCCGACTGGACCCCCAACACCACCGACGCGGCGCATCGACGCTATCGCTTCGGCAACCAGCGGCGCGTTGCGCACTGGAATCTCGTGCAGCTCGCCAACGCCGTGTACCCGCTCTTCGATGCGGTCGAGCCGCTGCAGGCCGGGCTGGATCGTTTCGTCGCCGTGTTCGAGGATGAGGAGCGCCGCATGACGGCGGCCAAGCTCGGCCTGACGACGCTGCACGACGACGACCGGGCGCTGGTCGATGCCCTGTACGAGCTGCTTGCCGCCGCCGAGATCGACATGACGATCTTCTTTCGCGAGCTTGCCACGGTCGACCCGGGCGCTCCGTCGCTCGCGCCGCTGCACGAGGCGTTCTATTCGGCGGAGAAGGCTGCACGGCACGAACATGCGCTGAACGAGTGGCTGCGGCGCTACGCCGCACGGGCCCGCGACGATGCGCTTCCGCCGCACCTGCGCCGTGCGCGCATGAACGCGGCGAATCCACGCTTCGTGCTGCGCAACTACCTCGCCCAGCAGGCCATCGATGCCGCCGAGCGTGGTGACCCGGCGCCGGTTGCCGAGCTGCTCGACGTGATGCGCCGTCCGTACGACGAGCAGCCGGGCCGCGAGCGTTTCGCGGCCCGGCGTCCCGATTGGGCACGGCACCGCCCCGGCTGTTCGATGCTGTCGTGCAGCTCGTGACCGGCCGCTCAGCCCGACGGCTCACATGAACGGCTGCACGCCGATCAGCGGTGCGTGGAGGTGGCGGGCGAACACGAACCACGCGACCCCGCCGGCCACGACCGCGATCGCGTCGCCGCGCAGCGAGCCGGGCTGCGGCTGCATTCCGGCGGCGCGGTCGCGGCGCCGCGCAGCGGCGAAATCGACGACTGCCCAGACCAGGAAGCTGCCGAACAGCACGACATCGGCCAGCGATCCGTTCGACAGCAGGTGTGCGAGCGCCCACAGCTTGACCCCGGCGAGCATCGGGTGGCCGATGGCAGCGCGCATGCGCGTGCCGGGCACATAGGCGGCGGCGATCAGGATGAAGGCGGGCAGCGTCAGCAGCGACGCGAGATGGCGTCCCCACAGCGGCGGGATCCACAGGACCACCGGATCGAGCCGGGCCTGCGCGTAGCCCCACGCGATCAGCACCAAGCCCGCCAGCGAGGCAAGCGCGTACGCGCCCTTCCACGGCATGAGGCCGATGCGCGCGATCTGCCGCGTGCGCCAGTCGTCGGCGACGATGCGCACCGAATGGGTGCCGAGGAAGATCAGCAGGCCGAGGATCAGGATCGTCATCTGGGGCTCTCCATAACGGGGTGGGGCGGGAGCGACGGGTCGGCGATCAGGCTTTGACGCGCATCAGACGTGCCTTCTCACGCTCCCAGTCGCGCTTCTTCTCGTCCTCGCGCTTGTCGTATTGCTTCTTGCCCTTCGCCAGGCCGATGGTGGCCTTGATGCGGCCTTTCGCGTAGTGCAGGTCGAGCGGCACGAGGGTGTAGCCGGCGCGCTCGACCTTGCCGATCAGCTTCGCGATCTCGCCCGCGTGCAAGAGCAGCTTGCGCGTGCGGGTCGGATCGGCGCGCACGTGCGTCGAGGCGCTGGCGAGCGGCGTCAGGTGCATGCCGAGGATGAAGATCTCCTCGTCCCGGACGATGATGTACGCCTCCTTGATGTTCACGCGGCCGGCACGGATCGCCTTGACCTCCCAGCCCTCGAGCACGAGGCCCGCCTCGTATTTCTCCTCGATGAAGTAGTCGTGAAAGGCCTTGCGGTTGTCGATGATGCTCATGGGCTGGCGAAGTCCGGAAGTCGGGCGCGGAGGGCTTGCGGTAGAATCGGCGATTCTAGCAGTTTGGCAACCCACCCCCAATCATGGCCGAAGTCAGGAAAATCGTACTCATCGAATTCACGCCGGAACAGATGTTCGATCTCGTCGATCGCTGCGAGGACTACAAGCACTACCTGCCCTGGTGCGGTGGCGCGGACTTGCACGAACGCACCGACACGCTGACGGTAGCCACGATCCACATCAATTACCACGGCATCAAGGCGCATTTCACGACCGAGAACACCAAGCGCCGTCCGCACGAGATGCATATCCGCCTGAAGGAAGGGCCGTTCCGCCACCTCGACGGCGCCTGGCATTTCAAGCCGCTCGGCGACACCGCGTGCAAGGTCGAGTTCGACCTGCACTACGAGTTCTCGAGCCGCTTGCTCGAGAAGGCGCTCGGGCCGGTGTTCAACCATATCGCGAATACCTTCGTCGATTCGTTCGTGAAGCGTGCCGAGCAGGTCTTCCCGAAGGGCTGAAATCATGGCTGAAATGATCAATGTCGAAGTGATCTATGCGTTTCCGCACCACAACGAGCTGGTCAGGCTGGTGCTGCCCGAAGGCGTGAGCGTGCGCGACGCGATCGACGCATCCGGTCTGCTCGCCAAGCATCCGGACATCGAGCTCGACGAGCGCAACAAGGTGGGCGTGTATGGCAAGCTGACCAGGCTCGACGCGACGCTGCACGATCGCGACCGGGTCGAGATCTATCGTCCGCTGATTGCCGACCCGAAAGCGGTGCGCAAGAAGCGCGCCGACGAGGGCAAGGTCATGAAGAAGGGGGGCGGTACGGCGAGTGACGAGTGATGGGTCAGCGACGATGCACGGCGCGTGCCGTCGCATCACCCGTCACGCGTCACTTCTTGCAGTTCGTATCCAGCCAGGCACGCGTGCGCGCGAGCTCGTGGGCGCGGGTCCTGTCGTCGAGGATCTCGCGCTCGCCGCGCGCGTTGAAGCGGCTGATGCGCTGGCCCGACTCCAGGGCCTGAAGCTGGCCGCGTGCCCGTTCGCAGTCGGCTGCAAGCGCGGCCGCGAGGCGGCGTTCCTCATCGGCACGCGCCCGCGCCTCGGCCGCCTGAGCACGGCGCTCGCGCAGCTCGCGGTCGCGCTCCATCCATGACGGCGTCTGCGGCTCGGCCGATTCGTCGGTGGGTGCGCTCGCGGCCGCCGCACCGATGTTGCCCGGCTTGACCAGCTTCGCCGCCACGCCTGCCGGCGGGCGGTCCGAATAGTTGAGCATGCCCTGCGCGTCGCGCCATTCGTAGATCTGCGCCGCCGTCGGCCATGCGGCGAGCAGGCAGGCAGCGAGCAGGGCGGGCTTGAGCATGTCGGGGGACTCCGGGGGATGGCGCCGCTTACACGGCCGTCGAGGCGTCTGTATAATACGGATTTGGCCGAAAGGATAAAAGCCATGCGAGTGATCCAGAAGGCGCTGACGTTCGATGACGTCCTTCTCATCCCCGCCCACTCGACCGTCCTGCCGCGCGATGCGAGCCTCAGGACGCAGCTCACACGCAACATCCAGATCAACATTCCGCTGGTATCGGCCGCGATGGATACGGTGACCGAATCACGCCTGGCGATTGCGCTCGCGCAGGAAGGCGGCATCGGCATCATCCACAAGAATCTGCCGTACAAGCGTCAGGCCGCCGAGGTGGTGCGGGTCAAGCGCTTCGAGTCGGGCGTGCTGAAGGATCCGATCACGATTCCGCCGACGATGAGCGTGCGCGACGTCGTCGCGCTCACGCGCCAGCACAAGTTCTCCGGCCTGCCGGTCGTCGAGGGCAAGCGTGTGGTGGGCATCGTCACCAACCGCGACCTGCGTTTCGAGACCAACCTCGACCAGCCGGTGTCGGCGATCATGACGCCGGCCGAGCGCATGGTGACGGTCAAGGAGGGGGCGAGCCTCGAGGAGGCGCGCCGCCTGATGCACAAGCACCGCCTCGAGCGCGTGCTGGTGCTCAACGACGAGGGCGAGCTGCGCGGGCTCATCACCGTCAAGGACATGATGAAGGCGACCGAGCACCCGATGGCGGCGAAGGACGAGCTCGGCCGCCTGCGCGTCGGTGCGGCGATCGGCGTGGGCGCCGGCACCGAGGAGCGCTGCGAAGCGCTGGTCGAGGCGGGGGCGGACGTGATCGTCGTCGACACCGCGCACGGTCATTCGCAGGGCGTGCTCGACCGCGTCGCCTGGGTCAAGAAGCACTTCCCGCACGTCGACGTGATCGGCGGCAACATCGCCACCGGCGACGCCGCGCGTGCGCTCGTCGATGCCGGCGCCGACGGCGTCAAGGTCGGCATCGGGCCGGGCTCGATCTGCACGACGCGCATCATCGCCGGCGTCGGCATGCCGCAGATCACCGCGATCGACAACGTGTCGACCGCGCTCGCCGCGAGCGGCGTGCCGATGATCGCCGACGGCGGCATCCGCTTCTCGGGTGACATCGCCAAGGCAATCGCCGCCGGCGCCAACGCGGTGATGCTCGGCGGGCTGTTCGCCGGCACCGAGGAGGCGCCCGGCGAAACCGTGCTATATCAGGGCCGCTCGTACAAGTCCTACCGCGGCATGGGCTCGCTCGGCGCGATGCAGCAGGGCGCGGCCGACCGCTACTTCCAGGACGCGGATCTGAACGCCGACAAGCTCGTGCCCGAGGGCATCGAGGGCCGTGTGCCGTACAAGGGGCCGGTGTCGGCGGTGATCCATCAGCTCGTCGGCGGGCTGCGCGCATCGATGGGCTACGTCGGCTGCGACGGCATCGAGTCGATGCGCACGCGTGCGGCCTTCGTCGAGATCACGTCGGCCGGCGTGCGCGAGTCCCACGTGCACGACGTGCAGATCACCAAGGAAGCTCCGAACTACCACGTCGACTGAGCTTTGGTCGATGCCACGGAGGCGGCTGCGGCCCCCTTCGTCATTTCTCGAGTCCGCCATGT
>DAOMOP010000202.1:0-7361 GCA_035444405.1 Rhodocyclaceae bacterium | reverse complement strand
CCCGCCGCGGGCAACAGCGCCCCCAACTCGGCGAGCGACGACGCGCTGTTCGAGCGTATCGTCGCCTGGCAGGCAGCCGGCAAGGGGGTCGCGCTGGCGACGGTCGTGCGCACCTGGGGCTCGTCGCCGCGGCCCGAGGGCAGCCACCTCGCCGTCGAGGAAGGCGGCGAATTCATCGGCTCGGTGTCGGGCGGCTGCATCGAGGGTGCGGTGATCCGCGACGCGATCGCCGACGGCCGGCCGCGCCTGCTCGAGTTCGGCGTCAGCGACGAGCGCGCCTGGGAAGTCGGGCTCGCGTGCGGCGGGCGCGTGCAGGTCTATGTGGAGCGCATCGGATGAAGCGCGAACTGTTCGAGGCGCTGCTGGCCGAGCGCCGCGCGAAGCGGCCGGTGGCACTGGTCACGCGGCTCGCCGACGGCGTGCAGGCGCTCGTCGATGCGGCCGGGCTGCGCGGCCAGCTCGCGCTCGACGCCGATGCGCTCGTCGAAGTGCGCCGCCGCCTCGCCGCCGACCGCAGCGGCCTCGTCGAAACGGCCACGGGCGAGGTGCTCTTCGTGCGCTGCCACGTCGCCGCGCAGCGCCTGGTCATCGTCGGCGCGGTGCACATCACGCAGGCGCTCGCGCCGATGGCGGCGATCGCCGGCTTCGAGGTCGTCGTCGTCGACCCGCGCCGCGCCTTCGCGACCCCCGAGCGCCTGCCCGGAGTGACGCTCGTCACCGAGTGGCCCGACGAGGCGCTCGAACGCATCGGCCTGGACGCCGGCACGGCGGTCGTCACGCTCACGCACGACCCCAAGCTCGACGACCCGGCTTTGCTCAGCGCGGTCACCAGCCCGGTCTTCTACATCGGTGCACTCGGCAGCCCGCGCACCCACGCGCGCCGCATCGAGCGCCTGACCGAGGCGGGCTGCACGGCCGATGCGCTTGCGCGCATCCATGCCCCCGTGGGTCTCGATCTCGGCGGACGCACGCCGCCCGAGATCGCGGTGTCCATCCTCGCGCAGCTCGTCCACGCCCGCCACGCGCGCGACCGCGGCTTGGCCGCCGATGCCGGCTACGCACCATCGCCGCCACCGGGATGCACGCCGCACGTCGCCGCGCTGGTGCTCGCCGCCGGCATGTCGTCGCGCATGGGCGCGGCCAACAAGCTGCTCGCCGCGGTGGACGGCGTGCCGATGGTCGCGCGCGCGGTCGATGCGGCGCTCGCCTCGCGGGCCGCATCGGTGACGGTCGTCGTCGGTCACGAAGGCGATGCGGTCGCCGCAGCGCTCGCCGGGCGGGCGGTGCGCATCGTGCGCAACCCGGACTACGCGCAGGGGATGTCGACGTCGCTGCGCTGCGGCCTCGCGGCGCTGCCCGCGGCGGCGCAGGCCGTCGTCGTGCTGCTCGGCGACATGCCGCGCGTCGGGGCCGGACACGTCGACCGGCTGATCGCCGCCTTCGATCCGGCCGAGCCGGCGATCATCGTGCCCGAGCATGGCGGCCGGCGCGGCAATCCGGTGCTGTGGCCGCGCGACCTGTTTGCGGCGATGCAGGCGATCGAGGGTGACCGCGGCGCGCGCGGCCTCATCGAAGCGCACGCGACACGCGTGCGCCGCGTCGCGTGCGACGACGACGGGATCTTCTTCGACGTCGACACGCCGGCCGACCTGGCCGGCGTTGCCGCCCCCGTAGTGCGACAACGGAGTTGAACCGATGCCGATCGATATCGACGCCCTCTACAACGCGCGCATCAAGGCGCTAGCCCAGGCCGCCCACGGCACCGGCCGCCTCGACGCGGCCGACGGCGCGGCGAGGCGCGACAGCCCGATGTGCGGCGACCAGGTGCGCATCGAGGTGCGCGTCGCCGACGGGCGCATCGCCGCGCTCGCGCACGAGGTGCGCGGCTGCCTGCTGTGCCGCGCCTCGGCGGCGATGATCGGCCTGCATGCGGTCGGCACCGCGACAGCCGACACCGCGCGGCTGCGCGAGCGCGTGGTGCAGATGCTCGCCGGAGCAGAGCCAGGCGAGGACTGGCCGGAGCTGTCGCTGTTCGTGCCGGCACGCGCGCACCGCAGCCGCCACGGCTGCGTACTGATCCCGTTCGAGGCCCTCGACGCCGCGGTGCGGGCGGCATCCCCGGCCGGCTGAACGCGGAACGGATCAGCCGATTTCCGGTCGAGCGACCGTATCCGGCGTCAATGCGGCCAGCGGCACTGCTGCAGCCAGTGCCCGAACTGCTCGGCCGGCATCGGCTCGCTGATCGCGTAGCCCTGCACGACGTCGCAGCCTTCCTCGGCCAGGCGATCCTGCACCTGCGGGTTCTCGACCCCTTCGGCGACCACCTCGAGGTTCAGATGGTGGGCGAGATCGATGGTCGAGCGCACGATCACGTCGCAGTCGCGGTTGTCGAGCATGTCGGCGACGAAGCACCGGTCGATCTTGATCGCATCGATCGGCAGCTGGCGCAGATAGGCGAGCGATGAATAGCCGGTGCCGAAATCGTCGATGTAGAGCCGGCAGCCGCGCTCCTTCAGGCTGCCCAGTCGCGCGAGGCTCACGCGCGGGTCTTCCATCACGGCGCTTTCGGTCAGCTCGAACTGCACCCAGTCCCTGCCCGCCCCCCAGGTCGAGAACAGCCCGTCGATGCGCTCGAGCAGGTCACCGTCCTGCAGATCGCTCGCCGACAGGTTCACCGCGAGCGGCAGCACGATGCCCGCCTCATGCCACGCGTAGCTCTGGCGCAGCGCCGCCTGCAGGACCCAATCCGTCAGCGGGCTGATCAGGCCGCTGCGCTCGGCGAGCTCGACGAACCGCGTCGGACTCACGGCGCCGAGGTCGGCATGCTGCCAGCGCACCAGTGCCTCGGCCCCGCAGATCCGGCCGCTCGCAAGATGGACCTTCGGCTGGCAGTACAGCGCGAGCTCGTCGCGCTCGATCGCGCGGTGCAGGTCGCCGATCAGCGCGAGCCGGCGCGTGCATTCCTCGTCGAGCCCGCCGCTGTAGAGTGCGACCCCCTGCCCGGCCAGCCGCGCCTGCTGCATGGCGAGGTTCTCGCGCCGCCTCAACACCTCGCCGTCGCCGCCGTGACCGGGGAACATCGCGATGCCGAGGCTCACGCGCTGGTGCGTGCGCAAGCCGGACAGGGCAACCGGCTCGCGCACCGCGGACAGGATCCGGCGCGCCATGTCGGTCGCCGCGGCGGCATTGGCAGCCGGCAGCAGCACCGCGAACTCCGCCTCGCCGGCACGCGCGGTGCGCTCTCGATCGCCGACGAGCGCGAGCAGGCGTGCCGCGACCTCGCCCAGCAGCGCGTCCCCCTGGCGGTACCCGAGGGTCTCGTTGATCTCGCGAAAGCGGTCGAGCCCGAGCATCAGCACCGCGAGCGACTTGTTCTGCCGCTTCGCGTCGCCGAGCGCTTCCTCGAGACGCATCGTCAGGCAGGCGCGGTTCGGCAGCCCGGTGAGCGTGTCGTAGTGAAGCATCCGCCGGATCGTCTCTTCGGCCTGCTCATGGCGCAGCCGCACGCGCAAGGTATCGATGCCGAACGCAAGGTCGTCGGCCGCTTCGCCCAGCAGCTCGACCTCATGCTGGTCGAACGCATCGGTCTCGGGCGCGTAGATGAGCAGCGCGCCCAACACCTCACCCTTCACGCGCAGCGGCAGCCTGATCGCCGAGGCATAGCCGCGCTCGCGCGCATCCTCGCGCAGATCGGCCGGATACAGCGGGTCGGACTGCAGGTTTTGCCCGATGGTGACCTGTCCGGTACGAATCGTGATCGCGAGACCGTGCTGACCACGCCCATCGTCGGCCCAGCTGCGCCTGAACCTGTCGAACGTTTCCGGCGCCAGAAAGCCGGCTTCGAAGCCCCAGTGCGCGACCGGCCGGATCGACTTGTGCTCGTCGTGCATCGCATAGGCGACCCAGGCCATGCGATAGCCGCCCTTCTCGACGATCGCGCGGCAGATGTCGCGCAGCAGCGCCTCTTCGTCGGCGGCGCCGATCAGGGCGCGGTTCACCGCACTCAGGGTGGTCAGCGCCCGCATGACGCGGGCAAGTTCCTCGCCTCCGCCGTTGGCGGAGGCGTAGTCGGGAGGCATCGTCATCGTAGGCCTTCGACGCAGTCGCGCCGCACCGGCCGGTGCGGGACAGACGCCCGCATTCCGGGATCGACTGCTCGATTGCAGTATATACGTGTCCACCTGCCGCGCGCGGCGCCGGGCCTTCGCGGCGCGCCGGGATCATGCGTCCGGGCCATGCGGCGCATTCGTGGCCGGCGCATCGGGCGGCCGCTGCCCGGGCGGCCGGCGCATCGCGGCTGCGCCGTGCCCGCCGCGCGGCAGGCTCGGGGCAATCAGGGCGGGCGCACAGTGCCGCAGGTAGATCGCGAAGGCCGCCAGCCACGCCAGCGCCGAGAGCAGGATCACCACCGCCCCGAGCCCGTGCACGGTCGCGGCGAGGCGCGCGAACGCGGCGGCGAGCATCAGCGCGCCGGCCAGCCTCATCGCGCCCGGTACCACCAGCGGCCGGCCGGTATGGCGCAGGCTCACGCGCAGCATCAGCCCGATCATCATCATGCCCAGCGCGCCGACCGTGAAGGCATGCACCCACGCGGCCTCGGGCACCCACCCGGTGAGCTCGGCCAGCGCCTTCAGCGCGAACGCGGCGATCAGCCACGCGAAGCCCAGATGCATCGGCAGCACCAGCGGCACGTCGGCAACCCGCCAGCCGCGCCAGCGCGCCACGCGCCAGGCATGCACGAGGGCGCAGGCGAGCGCCGCGATGCCGACCGGCAGCCGCGACGCGCCGGCGAGATCGGCCAGCGCGAGCACCAGCACCGTGGCCAGCGCGGCAACCTCGAGCGGCACGTTGAGGCGCGCCTGATCGCCGCGGCCTTTCTCGCGCAGCGCGTTGCCGGTGAAGATAGAGGTCAGGATGCCGCCGGTCAGCGCGTAGAGCACGATCAGCCCGTACAGCGCGGCGCGCAGCGCGCTCGCCGCAGCGGCGAAGTCGACACGCATCACCGCGAGATGGTAGGCGAGGTTGGCGGCCAGCAACGCCAGCAGCACCGGCAGCAGCCACAGGTAGAAGCGGTTCGCGACACGCACGAGCTGCGGCGCGAGGCACACCAGCAATGCACCGACGAGCAGCGCGTCGGCGACCATCACCGCGAGCGGCGGCAGCCACGCCGCGCCCCACACCGCGGCGCGGCCCACGCCCCACAGCACGGCGAGCCACCCCAGCGCGGCGCCGCGCAGCTCGGGTGTGCCGGCCCAGCTCGGCAGCGCGGTCAGCAGCACGCCGACGACGATCGCCGTCGAAAAGCCGTGGATCATCTCGTGGCCATGCCACAGCGCGAGCGGCACGCCCGCGTCCGGCAGCTCCCACGCGCCGGCGTACGCGCCGGCCCACGCGAGCATGAAGACGAGCCCGTAGCCGGTGCCGAGCAGGAAGAACGGCCGGAACGCGCTCGTCCACAACGGGCCGACCGGCGCCGCGGTGCGCATGTGCACCGCCTTGCTCATCGCCCGCCCCCCGAAACGGTCGCGAGCGCCGCGAGCAGCTCGCGCTGGCGCGCCTGCGCCGCACGCACATCGCGTTCGCGCACGTGCCCGAAGCCGCGAATGCGCTCCGGCAGGGCGGCGATCTCGACCGCGAGCTCGAGCGTGTCGGCGCGCAGCCGTGCGCACAGCTCCGTCAGCGTCGCCGCGTAGTCGTCTGCGAGCGCCGCCGCGAGCCGGTTGTCGGCGGTGTGCGCGAACGGGTCGAATGGCGTGTCGCGCAGCGCGCGCAGCGCCGCGAGCCCGCGCAGCAGCGGACGCAGCCACGGTCCGAAGCGGCGCTTGCGCGGCTCGCCGGTCGCCGCGTCGGCACGCCGCAGCAGCGCCGGCGCGAGGTGGAAATGCACGCGATAGTCGCCGTCGAAGCGCTCGGCGAGCGCTCGCTCGAAGCGCACATCGGTGTGCAGGCGCGCGACCTCGTATTCGTCCTTGGTCGCGAGCAGCCGGTACCACGCGCGCGCGACGGTTTCGCTGAGCCGCGTGCTGCCGGGTAGTGCGGCGTGCTCGGCGCTGCGCACGCGCTCGACGAGCGCGACATAGCGGCGCACGCGTGCGTCGCCGTGCGAGGCGGCCAGCGCGGTGCAGCGCGCCGCGACCAGGGCGGCGAACGACTGCGGCTCGCCATCGCTGGGCGCAGCGTTACCCGGCGCAGCGTTGCCGGACGCAGGGTTACCGGATGCCGCGCGATCGGATGCGGCGCTGCCGGGTGCGCCATTCCCCAACGCACCATTGCCCGACCCGGCGGCGAGCGTGCCGGCACGCGCGGCGTCCTCGTCGTTTTCCGTCATGCAGGCCGCCCGTCGGCCGAGTTCGAAGGCCTGCCGGTTCGCGTCGACCGCGACGCCGTTGAGCTCGATCGCGCGCAGCAGCGCCGCCTGCGACACCGGCACGAGGCCTTGCTGCCAGGCATGGCCGAGCAGGAAGAGGTTCGCGGTCGTCGTGCCGCCGAGCCGCTCTTCGACCGCGCGCGCCGCATCGACGAAGCTCGCCGCGTCGGCGCCGAACGCCGCGACGATGCGCCCGCGCAGCGCCTCGAGCGGAAACGCGCGATCGCGGTCGCGCAGGAACTCGCCGGTGATGGTCTGCGCGACATTGACGAGCGCCCGGGCGCCTGTCGTGCGCAGGCGCGACAGCGCCTCGTCGCCGGCCGCGACGACGAGATCGCAGCCGAGCAGCAGGTCGGCGGTCCCCTCGGCGATGCGCGGCGCATGCAGCGCATCCTGACGGCCCGCCAGGCGCACGAAGGACATCACCGCGCCGCCCTTCTGCGCAAGACCGGTCACGTCGAGCACGGTGACGCCCTTGCCTTCGAGGTGCGCCGCCATGCCGATCAGCGCACCGATGGTGACGACGCCGGTGCCGCCCACGCCGGCGATCACGATCCCGTAGGGTGCATCGAGTTGCGGCGGCTGCGGATCGTCGGGCAGCGCTGCGCGATGGTCGGGACCACCCGGGGCGCGCTCGTCGCGTCCGTCGACGACCTCGTGCGGCAAGTCGTCGCCACGGTCGGCAATCGCCGCGGCAGCACCGAAGGACGGCGCGCCGGCGCCAGCCGCTCGGGTACGCAGCCGCCCGCCTTCGACCGTCACGATCGCCGGGCAGAAGCCCTCGACACAGCTGTAGTCGAAGTTGCACGCGGTCTGGTCGATGGCACGCTTGCGTCCGAGCGCGGTGTCGACCGGCACGACGGCGAGGCAGTTCGAACGCGCCGCGCAGTCGCCGCAGCCGTCGCACAAGGCCTCGTTGATGAAGACGTGGCGCGCCGGCGCGGCGAGCTCGCCGCGTTTGCGGCGGCGGCGCTTCTCGGCAGCGCAGGTCTGG
>DAOMOP010000201.1:0-7373 GCA_035444405.1 Rhodocyclaceae bacterium | reverse complement strand
TGCTGTCGGGGCGCGTCGCCGCGCGCTACGGCCATGCCGGGCTGCCGGACGGCACCATTCGGGTCAAGCTGACCGGGACCGCGGGCCAGAGCTTCGGCGCGTTCCTCGCGCGTGGCATCACGCTCGAACTGGTGGGTGAAGGCAACGACTATGTCGGCAAGGGCTTGTCCGGCGGCCGCATCATCGTGCGCCCGCAGGCCGAGTTTCGCGGCAGCAGCACTGACAACATCATCGTCGGCAACACCGTGCTGTACGGCGCGATCGAGGGCGAGGTGTATTTCTCGGGCGTGGCCGGCGAACGCTTCGCGGTGCGCAACTCGGGTGCGACCGCGGTCGTCGAGGGCGTCGGCGACCACGGCTGCGAGTACATGACCGGCGGCACGGTGGTGGTGCTCGGCCACACCGGGCGCAACTTCGCCGCCGGCATGTCGGGCGGCATCGCCTACGTTTATGACGAGGACGGCACCTTCGAGCACCGCTGCAACATGGCGCAGGTCGCGCTCGAGCCGCTGCCCGACGAGATCGAGGCGCGCAAGGGCTCGGAGTCCGGCGACGACCTCGAGTCGCTCGGCCACGTCGACATCGATCACCTCGAGATGGGCGACGAGCTGATCCTGAAGGGGCTGATCGAACGCCACGTGCGCTTCACCGGCAGCCTGCGTGCCCGTCAGATCCTCGACAACTGGAGCACCTTCCGCACCAAGTTCGTGAAGGTGATGCCGCATGAATATCGCCGTGCGCTCGCCGAGATCGCCGAGCAGCGTCAGAACCAACTGGAGGCCGCGTAAACATGGGCAAGCCCACCGGATTTCTCGAATATCAACGACTGTCCGAGGCCTACGAGCCGGTCGCCGAGCGCGTCAAGAAGTACAAGGAGTTCGTGCTGCGCCTGACCGACGAGCAGGCGGCGATCCAGGGCGCGCGCTGCATGGATTGCGGCATCCCGTTCTGCAACAACGGCTGTCCGGTGCACAACATCATTCCGGACTGGAACGACCTCGTATACCGCAACCAGTGGCGCGAGGCGATCGAGGTGCTGCACTCGACCAACAACTTCCCCGAATTCACCGGCCGCATCTGTCCGGCGCCGTGCGAGGAGGCGTGCACGCTCAACATCAACACCGAGCCGGTCGGCATCAAGTCGATCGAGCACGCGATCATCGACAAGGCCTGGGAAGAGGGCTGGGTGGTGCCGCAGCCGCCCACGGCGAAGACCGGCAAGACCGTCGCCGTCGTCGGCTCCGGCCCGGCCGGGCTCGCGGCCGCGCAGCAGCTCGCGCGCGCCGGCCACGACGTGACGGTGTTCGAGAAGAGCGACCGCATCGGCGGCCTGCTGCGCTACGGCATCCCCGACTTCAAGATGGAGAAGGGCTTGATCGATCGGCGCATGGAGCAGATGCGCGCCGAGGGCGTCACGTTTCGTGCCGGCGTGCTGGTCGGCCCCGACAGCGTGCCCAAGGGTGTGGTCAACGATGCGACCGAGGTCGTCAGCGCGCACAGCCTGGTGCACGAGTTCGATGCGGTCGTGCTCGCCGGCGGCTCCGAGACGCCGCGCGACCTGCCGGTACCGGGGCGGGAGCTCGACGGCGTGCATTTCGCGCTCGAGTTCCTGGTGCCGCAGAACAAGGAGGTCGCCGGTGGCCCGCGCAACCCGATCTCGGCCAAGGGCAAGCACGTCGTCGTGATCGGCGGCGGCGACACCGGCTCGGACTGCGTCGGCACGTCGAACCGCCACGGTGCCGCGTCGGTGACGCAGTTCGAGCTGATGCCGATGCCGCCGCTCGAGGAGAACAAGGCGCTCACCTGGCCGAACTGGCCGATCAAGCTGCGCACCTCGTCGTCGCACGAGGAAGGCTGCGAGCGCGACTTCTCGGTTGCGACCAAGGCGTTCATCGGCGAGAACGGCAAGGTCAAGGCGCTGCGCGCGGTGCGCCTCGAATGGCACGGCGGCAACATGACCGAGGTGCCGGGGTCGGAGTTCGAGATCAAGGCCGACCTGGTGCTGTTCGCGATGGGCTTCACGCACCCGGTCGGCGGCGTGCTCGATGCGTTCGGCGTCGCCAAGGACAAGCGCGGCAACGCCAAGGCGACCACCGACGGCGACGGCTGCTATGCGACCAACGTGCCGAAGGTGTTCACGGCCGGCGACATGCGGCGCGGGCAGTCGCTGGTGGTGTGGGCAATTCGCGAGGGGCGCCAGTGCGCGCGCGCGGTCGACGAATTCCTGATGGGTGAGAGCCTGCTGCCGCGGTGAACGTCACGAGCCCCGGTCAGGGTTCCGGCCGGGGCAGCCGCTCGACCAGCGCGTCCCACGCGATCTCGAGCCCGGCCAGCGTCGCGAACGGCGTCGCACCCTTCAGCTCGAAGATGTCAGGGCGGCCATAGCGGCCGTCGGTCAGCGTGTAGAGCGTCAGCGTGCGGTCCTGCGGGTGCACGAGCCAGTACTCGCGCACGCCGGCGCGCTCGTAGATGCGCCGCTTGGCGATCTGGTCGTGCGCGGCGGTGGCCGGCGAGAGGACCTCGGCGATCCAGTCGGGAGCGCCGCGGATGCCGCGGCGGTCGATTTTTTCCGGATCGCACACGATCAGCACGTCGGGCTGCACGACGGTGTCGATCGTTTCGTCAGCCTCCTCGCCACGCGGCAGGCGCACGTCGACCGGGGCGATGAATGGGCGGCAGGGTTTTCCCTCGAGCTGCGTGCGCAGCTGGAAGTAGAGCTCGCCCGCGATGTCTTGGTGTTCCGGCGTCGGGGCGGGGGCCATCATCACCGCCTCGCCGTCGATCAGCTCGTAGCGCACGGCCTCGGGCCATCCGAGGTATTCTCCGTAGGTATGACGTGCATGATCACGAAGCGGCAGTCCCATGGTCGCTCTCCCCCGCAATTTCGCTCGAAACCGGCCTCAGTGTGGCACCGATGGAAGGGTTTCGCCAGTCCGGTCGCGCCACGCGAGCCTGCCTGGCCGGCGCTGACGGCGGCGCACACGGGTGCGATCGTGCCGCGCCTCGGCCGTGCTATGCCCGGCATAGGCCCAGCAGCTCCACCGTATAGCGCGCGATGATCCCTTCCTCGTCGGTCGGCACCACCGCGACCGCGACCCGGCTGTCAGGCGCGTCGATGCGCGTCGCATGCGCGGCATTGGCCGCGGCATCGACGCGGATGCCCAGCCACGCCGACAGCTCGGCCACGCGCGCGCGCACCGGCGCGGCGTGCTCGCCGATGCCGGCGGTGAACACCAGCGCATCGAGCCCACCGGCGGCCGCCGCGAGCGAGCCGAGCTCGCGCGCGATGCGGTAGCAGAAGAGCTCGACCGCCTCGGCCGCCTCGGGCGCGTCCGAGGCGAGCAGCGTGCGCATGTCCTGGCTGATGCCGGACACGCCGAGCAGGCCGGATTCCTTGTACAGCAGCCGGGTGAGCGCGCGCGCGTCCATGCCGTGCTCTTCCATCAGGTAGAGCAGCACGCCCGGATCGATGCTGCCGGTGCGCGTGCCCATCATCAATCCGTCGACGGCGGTGAAACCCATCGTCGAGGCGACGCTGCGCCCCTCGCGCAGCGCGCACATCGACGCGCCGTTGCCCAGGTGCGCGATCACCACCGCGCCTTGCGCGCGCTCGCCGATCAGCGCGGGCAGTTGCCGTGCGACGTAGTCGTAGGACAGGCCGTGAAAGCCGTAGCGCTTGATGCCGGCGCGCGTGAGGCGGCGCGGCAGCGCGAAGGCCTGGGCGATGGCGGGCTGGCTGCGGTGGAAGGCGGTGTCGAAGCAGCCGACCTGCGGCACCTGCGGCATCAGCGTGGCGACCGCGTGCGCGGCGCGCAGGTTGTGCGGCTGGTGCAGCGGCGCGAGCGGCACGAAGTCCTCGAGCTCTTCGAGACATCTGCGGTCCAGCCGCACCGGTGCGCTGTAGCGATCGCCGCCGTGCACGATGCGGTGACCGGCGGCGACGATCTCGAGCCGCGGGCTGTGCGCGGCGAGCCAGCCGAACAGGTGGTCGAGCGCGTCGCGGTGCTGCTCGCTCAGGTCGCCGCCGCCGGGCACCGCCTCGGTGTAGCGCTTGCCGGCGGCATCACGGGCGTTCATCTCCGGCGTCGCGCCGATGCCGTCGATCTGGCCCGACAGCGTGGGGCGTGCAGCCAGCGCCGGTTCGAGCGGATAGAGCGCGAACTTGAGGCTGCTCGAGCCGGCGTTCAGGATCAGCACGGCCTTCATCGCAGCAGCATCTCGCGTTTGCGGTGGGCCATCAGCTGCGCGACCGCGCACGAGGCGGCACGTGTCTCGGCCGTGTCGGCGCGGCTGGTCAGCACGATCGGCACGCGCGCGCCGAGCACGACGCCGGCCATCAGCGCATTGGCGAGGTATTCGAGCTGCTTGGCGACCATGTTGCCGGACTCGAGATCGGGCACGACCAGGATGTCGGCGTTGCCGGCGACCACCGAGCGGATGCCCTTGGTCTTGGCCGCGACCAGCGACACGGCGTTGTCGAAGGCGAGCGGACCGTCGAGCAGGGCGCCGCGGATCTGGCCGCGATCGGCCATCTTGCACAGGCAGGCGGCGTCGATGGTCGAGCGCAGCTTGGGCGTGACGGTCTCGACCGCCGACAGGATCGCGACCTTCGGCTCGACCAGCCCCATCACGTGGGCGAGGTCGATCGCGTTCTGGACGATGTCGACCTTCTCGTCCAGCGTCGGCTCGATGATGATCGCCGCGTCGGTGATCATCAGCGGGTGCGGGTAGGTCGGCACGTCGGCGAGAAACACGTGGCTGATGCGCCGCGCGGTGCGCAGTCCGGTGGCTTTCGCGACCACCGCGCTCATCAGCTCGTCGGTGTGCAGCGACCCCTTCATCAGCGCCTCGACGCCACCGTCGCGGCACAGCGCCACCGCCGCGTCGGCGGCGGCGTGGCTGTGCGGCACGTCGACGATGCGCAGCCTCCCGATGTCGATGTCGTGCTCGTCGGCCACCGCGCGGATCTTCGGCTCGGGGCCGACCAGAATCGGATCGATCAGCCCGGCCGCGGCCGCCTGCACCGCGCCGCGCAAGGACTCGCCGTCGCACGGGTGGGCGACCGCCATCGGAATCGGATCGAGTCCGCCGGCGATCGACAGCAGGTGCCGGTAGCGCAGCTCGCGATCGGAGATCGTCACCTCGGGCAGGTTCATGCGCGGCCGCTTGACCTTGTCGATCGGCGCCTGGACTTCGGCGACGCCGTCGATGACCTTCAGGCCGTCCTGATTGACGGCCACGCAGTCGAGCACGATGTGGTGGTTGTGCTCGAACTTCTGTTTGCACGTGACCGTGATCGTGAGCGTGTCGCCGATCGTGATCGGCCGCCAGAAGTGCAGGCTTTGCGATACGTATACGGTGCCCGGGCCGGGAAACTGGGTGCCGAGGATGGACGAGATCAGCGTGCTGCCCCACATGCTGTGGCCGACCACCTCGCGGAACTGGCCCGAACGCGCGAATTCGGTGTCGACATGGGTCGGGTTGACGTCGCCCGACATCACCGCGAACAGGTGGATGTCGTCCGGGCGCAGCGTGCGCACCAGCTCGGCATGGTCGCCGACGCGGATCTCGGCGAAGGTGCGGTTCTCGATGTATTCGACGGCGACCTTGTTCATCGGCGTGGGCCTTTGCAATGCAACATGCGGATTCTACTATCGCTCGACCGTGCCGGCGCACGAGAGTCGAGTCGCATGCTGCAAGGCAGCATGCCGATGGCAGGGCGTGCCGAGCTCTTGCGGGCAGCCCGGACGGCGCGTGCCCACATGCTAGAATCGACGCCAGTTCGCACAAGGGAGAGAGCATGGAAGTGGTGATTCTTGCCGCCGGCAAGGGGACGCGGATGCGCTCGGCGCGGCCGAAGGTGCTGCAGCCGCTGGCCGGCAAGGCGCTGCTCGCGCACGTCGTCGCCACCGCGCAGGCGCTCGAGGCGAGCCGCATCTGCATCGTGTATGGCCACGGCGGTGATGCGGTGCGGGATCACTTCACGGACGACGCGCTGGTGTGGGCCGAGCAGGTGCCGCAACTCGGCACCGCGCACGCGGTAGAGCAGGCGCTGCCGCGGCTCGCCGGTGATGGCACGGTGCTGGTGCTCTATGGCGACGTGCCGCTGATCGGACTGCCGACGCTGCGCCGCCTGCAGGCCGCCGCCGGAGCCGAGCGGCTCGCGCTGCTGACCGTCACTCTCGACGACCCGAGCGGCTACGGCCGCATCGTGCGCGATGCGGACGGCCGCGTCGTGCGCATCGTCGAGCACAAGGATGCGAGCCCCGACGAGCGCCAGCTGCGCGAGGTCAACACCGGCATCCTCGTCGCGCCGGCCGCGCGGCTGCGCGACTGGCTCGCGCGCGTCGGCAACGACAACGCGCAGGGCGAGTACTATCTCACCGACGTCATCGCGCTGGCGGTGGCCGACCGCTGCGAGGTCGTCGCGGTGCAGCCCGACGCGGTGTGGGAGACGCTCGGCGTCAACAGCAAGGCGCAGCTTGCCGAGCTCGAGCGCATCCACCAGCGCACGCTTGCGCAGCGCCTGATGGACGACGGTGTCACGCTGATCGACCCGGCGCGCCTGGACGTGCGCGGCGAGCTCCTCTGCGGGCGCGACGTCGAGATCGACGTCAATTGCGTGTTCGAGGGCCGCGTCGAGCTCGGCGATGACGTGCGCATCGGCGCGCACTGTGTCGTGCGCGACGCGGTGATCGGCGCCGGCACGCGCGTGGCGCCCTTCTCGCACGTCGAGGGCACCGTCACGGGCGAGGCCTGCGTGCTCGGCCCCTACGCGCGCACCCGCCCCGGCACCGCGCTCGGCGCCGACGTGCATCTGGGCAACTTCGTCGAGGTCAAGAACAGCCGCATCGCCGACCATTCCAAGGCCAACCACCTCGCCTACATCGGCGACGCCGACGTCGGCCGCCGCGTGAACATCGGCGCCGGCACCATCACCTGCAACTACGACGGTGCCAACAAGTACCGCACGACAATCGAGGACGACGTCTTCATCGGCTCGGACACGCAGCTCGTGGCGCCGGTGCGCGTGGGCCGCGGCGCCACCCTCGGCGCCGGCACCACGCTGACCCGCGACGCGCCGGCCGGCGAGCTCACGATTTCGCGCGCGCGCCAGCTGAGCATCCCCGGCTGGAAGCGGCCGGTCAAGAAGACCACCGGGAACTGACAGGGAGAGAAGCATCATGTGCGGCATCGTCACTGCGATTGCGACCCACAACGTCGTGCCGGTCCTGCTCGAGGGCCTGCGCAAGCTCGAATACCGCGGCTACGATTCGGCCGGGCTGGCGGTGCTCAACGGCGGCCTGCACCGCGTGCGCGCGGCCGGCCGCGCCGCCGAGCTGGCCGCGCGGGCCGACCAGCGCGAGCTCGCC
>DAOMOP010000200.1:0-7416 GCA_035444405.1 Rhodocyclaceae bacterium | reverse complement strand
GCTCGCGCTGCGCCGCGGCGACGACATGCGCGGTCGCATCGGCGATGTTGCGCGCCCAGGTCGGCGCGCCGAGCTGGTCGGCGACGACGGCCAGGCGCTCGCGCTCGGCGCCGAGGCGCAGCATAGTGCGCACGAAATTCGCGCCGCGCGCGGCATACACCCAGCTCGTGCGCAGGATCAGGTGGTCGCAGCCGGACGCCGCGATCGCCCGCTCGCCGGCGAGCTTGCTGCGCCCGTAGGCGTTGAGCGGCGCGACGGCGTCGTCCTCGCGCCAGGCGCCGGCCTTCGCGCCATCGAACACGTAGTCGGTCGAGTAATGCACCAGCAGCGCGCCGGCTGCGCGCGCCGCGCCGGCGAGCACCGCGGGCGCCTCGGCGTTGATCGTGGTCGCGAGCGCCTCCTCGGCCTCGGCGCGGTCGACCGCGGTGTAGGCGGCGGCATTGACGATGACGTCCGGGGCAACGCGCGTCACCACCGCCGCCAGCGACAACGGCTGCGCGAGATCGCACGCGCGCCGGTCGAGCGCGACGACCTCGCCCAGCGGCATCAGGCTGCGCGCGAGCTCGAAGCCGACCTGGCCGGTCGCGCCGGTCACCATCAGTCTCATGCGAACACCTCGCAGTCCGCCAGTCGCGCGCCGGCCCGGTCCTTGCCGGAGAGCTGCGGCGCGAAGTCGATCGGCCATGCCACCGCGACGGTCGGATCGTTCCACGCGAGGCAGCGCTCGTGCTCGGGCGCGTAGTAGTCGGTCGTCTTGTACAGGAAGTCGGCCGACTCGGTGAGCACCACGAAACCGTGCGCGAAACCCGGCGGCACCCACAGCTGGCGGTGGTTGTGCTCGGACAGCTCGGTGCCGACCCAACGGCCGAAGGTCGGCGACGCTCGGCGCAGGTCGACCGCGACGTCGAACACCGCACCGCGCACGACGCGCACCAGCTTGCCCTGCGGCTGCCGGATCTGGTAATGCAGCCCGCGCAGCACGCCGTGCGCCGAACGCGAGTGGTTGTCCTGCACGAAAGCGACGTCGAGCCCGGTCGCATCGCGGAAGCTGCGCGCGTTGTAGCTTTCCATGAAGAAGCCGCGCGCGTCACCGAACACCTTGGGCTCGAGGATCAGCACGTCGGCAATGTCGGTCTGCACGGCCCGCATCAGAACACCCGCTCCTCGAGCAGCCGCAACAGGTACTGCCCATAGCCGTTCTTCGCCAGCGGCTCGGCCAGCCGCCGCAGCTGATCGGAATCGATCCAGCCGGCGCGCCACGCGATCTCCTCGGGGCAGGCGATCTTGAGGCCCTGGCGCTTCTCGATGGTCTGGATGAACAGGCTCGCTTCGAGCAGGCTCTCGTGCGTGCCGGTATCGAGCCACGCGTGGCCGCGCCCCATCACCTGCACGTCGAGCGCGCCGGCGGCGAGGTAGCGGCGATTGACGTCGGTGATCTCGAGCTCGCCGCGCGGGCTGGGCGCAAGCGTGCGCGCGATGTCGACGACGCCGGCGTCGTAGAAGTAGAGCCCGGTCACTGCGTAGCGGCTCTTGGGCCGCGCCGGCTTCTCCTCCAGGCTCACTGCGCGCCCGCCGTCGTCGAACTCGACCACGCCGTAGCGCTCGGGGTCGTGCACCGGATACGCGAACACCGTCGCCCCGGCGGCGCGCTCGTTGGCCGCGCGCAGGTCGGTGGCGAAATCGTGCCCGTAGAAGAGATTGTCGCCGAGCACGAGCGCCGACGGGCTGCCGTCGAGATAGTCCTCACCGATCAGGAAGGCCTGCGCGAGGCCGTCCGGACTCGGCTGCACCGCATACTGCAGGCGCAGGCCCCAGCGGCTGCCGTCGCCGAGCAGCTGCTCGAAGCGCGGCGTGTCCTGCGGCGTCGAGATCAACAGCACGTCGCGGATGCCGGCGAGCATCAGCGTCGCGAGCGGGTAGTAGACCATCGGCTTGTCGTAGACTGGCAGCAGCTGCTTCGATACCGCCAGCGTGGCCGGGTGCAGGCGCGTGCCCGAGCCGCCGGCCAGAATGATTCCCTTGCGTCGCGTCATGTTGCCTTCGTGTCAGCGTTGTTCGTAATTGCGCGCGAGCCAGTCGCGGTACTCGCCGCTCTGCACGTGCGCGACCCATTCCTGGTGGGCGAGATACCACTCGACCGTCTTGCGGATGCCAGTCTCGAAGGTCTCGGCCGGGCGCCAGTCGAGCTCGCGCTGGATCTTGCGCGCATCGATCGCGTAGCGGCGGTCGTGCCCGGGGCGATCGGTCACGTAGGTGATCAGCCGCGCGTGCGTGCCGGCCGGCGCCGGCACGAGCTCGTCGAGCAGCGCGCAGATCGCATGCACGATGTCGATGTTCGGCTTCTCGTTCCAGCCGCCGATGTTGTAGGTCTCGCCGAGGCGCCCGCCGGCGAGCACGGCGCGGATCGCCGCGCAGTGGTCGCCGACGTACAGCCAGTCGCGCACGTTCATGCCGTCACCGTACACGGGCAGCGGCTTGCCGGCGAGCGCATTGGCGATCACCAGCGGAATGAGCTTTTCGGGGAACTGGTAGGGGCCGTAGTTGTTCGAGCAGTTCGTCGTCAGCACCGGCAGCCCGTAGGTATGGTGCCAGGCGCGCACGAGATGGTCCGAGGCCGCCTTGCTCGCCGAATACGGGCTGTTCGGCTGGTACGGATGGGTCTCGGCGAACGGCGCGTCGTCGGGCCCGAGCGAGCCGTACACCTCGTCGGTCGACACGTGCAGGAAGCGGAACACCGCGCGCGCCGCCTCGTCGAGCCCGCTCCAATGCGCGCGCGCCGCCTCGAGCAGCGTGAAGGTGCCCTCCACGTTGGTGCGCACGAACGCCGCCGGCCCGTGGATGGATCGATCGACGTGGCTCTCGGCGGCGAAATGCACGATCGCGCGCGGCCGATGCTCGGCGAGCAGCCGGTCGACCAGCGCGCGCTCGCAGATGTCGCCGCGGACGAACACGTGGCGCGCGTCGCCGGCGAGCGAGGCCAGATTCTCCGCGTTGCCCGCGTAGGTCAGCGCATCGAGGTTGACGACCGGCTCGTCGGTCTCCCGCAGCCAGTCGAGGACGAAATTGGCGCCGATGAAGCCCGCGCCGCCTGTCACCAGAATCATCAAACCACTCCTGCCCGGATACAATGGACGCCGGCACGGTTCGCATCCGGCATCATCGGGGCGCATTGTACCGCGCCCGCCCGCCGGCGACGGTTTCCGAAAGCAACTCGAGCACGATGAAGACTGCAAGCTGCCTGCGTTTTCTCGCCGCCATCATCACCTTCGCATGGCTCGGCCCGCTCGCCGCGGCCGAGCTGCCGCGCGCCGTCGCGCAGGCGCTGGCGCGCGCCGGCATCCCGCTCGCCGATACGGCGATCTGGGTGCAGCCGATCGACGGTGAGCGCCCGGCGCTCGCGCTGAACGCGGCACGCCCGCTGAACCCGGCCTCGGTGATGAAGCTCGTCACGGCCTTCGCCGTGCTCGAACGCCTCGGGCCGGCTTACACGTGGACGACGCGCGTCGCGGCCGACGGCACGATCGACGCCGGCACGCTGCACGGCAACCTCCACCTGACCGGCGGCGCCGACCCGGTGCTGAGCTACGAGCGGCTGTGGAAGCTGCTGCGCCACGTGCGCGCGCTCGGCATCGACACGATCGCCGGCGACATCGTGCTCGACGGCTCGGCACTGCGCCTGCCCGCGCACGATCCGTTCGCGTTCGACGGACGCGGACTGCGTCCGTACAACAGCGGCCCGCACGGCATGCTGCTGCATTTCAACACGTTGCAGCTCTTCCTGCATCCGGCCGCGAAGGCAGGTGGCCCGGTCAATGTCACGAGCAGCCCGCCGCTGCGCGGTCTGGCCATCGAAAACCGCATCGTCACCGAAGCCGGACCCTGCGGCGTGTGGCATCGCAAACTCGACGCCACACTCGAGGCCGGACCCGAAGGTGCGCAGCTGGTCCTGCTCGGCGCCCTGCCGGCGAGCTGCGGCCAGCGTGCGTGGGCGACGGCGCCGTTGCCGCCCGCGGCCTTCGCCGCCGCTGCCGTCGCCGGTCTGTGGGCCGAGGTCGGCGGCCGCCTGACCGGCAATGTCGTGCACGGCACGACACCGCCGAGTGCGACCGAACTCGTGTCGGACAGCTCGCCGGCACTGGCCGAGGTCGTGCGCGAGATGAACAAGTGGTCGAGCAACGTCATCGCCCGGCAACTGCTCGCCACGCTCGGGGCGACCGACGTCGCGGCGATCGACATGATCGCCGCCGGCGCCGCCGTCGCCGTCGGCACGCTCGATGCGACCGGCATCACCACGGACGGGCTCGTCATCGAAAACGGTTCGGGCCTGTCGCGCATCGAGCGCATCCGCGCCGACAGCCTCGGCCAGCTGCTGCTCACGGTGTGGCGCCGTCCGTACATGCCCGAGTTCATCGCCGCACTGCCGATGGCCGGTGTCGACGGTACCGCGCGCCGCCGCCTCGACGACAGCCCCGCGCGTGGCTACGCCCACATCAAGACCGGCACGATCGACAGCGTGCGCGCAATGGCCGGCTACGTGCTCGACCGCCACGGCCGTCGCCACGCGGTGGTGATGATGGTGAACCACACGAAGGCGGCCGACAGCCAGGCGGCGCAGGATGCGTTGCTGGAGTGGGTGTGGGCGGGGCGCTGACGGGCCTGTCCGCGGGCCGAGAAGCGCAATCGATGACCGGAAATCGGGGTCCGACCCCGTTTTTTATCAGGGCGGTCGCGATCTGGTTCAGCGTGCTCACCGTCGTCGGCTGCGGCGGGCCACAGAGCGAATCGCTGCGCTTTCGTCATGGTGCGACCGAGGTCGAGGTGACTTTCCATGGCGAAATCGACGACCAGACGCTTTTCGGCCCGACGGCTTCGCTGATCGACCACGTGCGGCCGCTCGACGAGGCGGGAAATCCGCGCGGCAGGCCGTTGGAGGCCCGACCCGGCTGGCTGCATTTCGAGTACCGCGTCGGCGGCGAAACCCGCGAATTGCTGGTGGCCAGGCGACCGCTCATGAACCACGCCTCGTGGGATGACATCGCGCGTGCGGGTGCGGCGCTGGATGGCGGCGCCCCGGTGGCCTCGGTCGGTACGCCCGTGCCCCAGGACGCGCAGCTCACCGATCTGCAGGGCCGTCGCTACCGGGTCCGCCTGCTGCGTTGCGGACAGTCGACGACCGCGGAGCTGTCGGAGTGGAATCTGCTCATCGGCGCGGTCCATCGCGGCGACATGGATTTCACCGGCGATCGCTACGGCTGGATCCGCGCCCCCTACGACGACCAGGACCTGAGAGTCGGCTACCAGGGTTCGCTCACGTGGTGTCAGGACGAATGGCGCGGCGATCGGGTCGCGCGGGGCTACTTTTTCGTATCACGGTTTCATGCCGCCGAGCCCGAGCTGCGCACCGACCGGCTGGCATGGCGCCCGGTGCTCGAACGCGTGACGGGCGATGCCGTTCTTCCGTCATCCGCCGGATCCGGTGACGATGCGAACGGGGCCGTCGTGCTGTCCCCGACCCGGCACGTCGCCTACGCAGGACGCATCCGCAACGCCGATCTGTTCGGTACCAACGGCGGCATCGAGCACCAGCTGTCGCTCGAGGACGGCCGCTATACGACGGCCGACCCACCGGACTGGCTGCATTTTCGGTTCAAGGGCAAGACCTTGCTGATCGCCGCCCGCCCGATCAAGCACTCCGTATCATGGAACGCGATCGCGCAGGCCGGCGCGGCGACCGGGGACGGCTCGCTGGTGCGCATCGGGTGGCGCCTTTTCCGACAGAATGCGGAAGTCGAGGACGTTCGCGGCCGCCGCTACCGCGTTCGTCTGATCGGCTGCGGACGCTCGACACTCGATCCCGATTCGGAATGGAATGCGCTGATCGGCGGCGTGCATCGCGGCGACGGCGACTTTCTCACCCATCCGGGCGGGCTTTACGGTTGGCTCGATCCCCCCTTCGACGACGCGGATCTGGGGATCGGTACTGCCAACGGTAGCGCCACCTGGTGTCGCGAACGCCTCGACATCGACGGTAAATCCCATGCCGTCAACCGCGGTTTCCTGACGGTTTCACGCTTTCATGCCACCGCGGCGGCCTTCGCCGGTTGGGGCTTCGGATGGAGACCGGTCCTCGAGCCCATATCCGACGACAACCGGAATCGTCGTCGGGAATGAAACCCGGACTGCAAACCAGGCCCCACCCCTGCCGCGCCTTCACCGTGTTCCCGCGGCCCTGATACGCGTGTCGAAAATTTTTACATATTGGGCCGTGACAAAAATCACATCCCTTTCAATTCAATCCCTTGTACCACTGGCATGCCTCTTGCTGGCAAGATAATCACAAGACACGTCTCACCGCCGCCAACGCACATTGATGAGACGGTTTCGAGTTCGCCGCGATTGCGCGCATGTCGTCAAACGCCTTTATGGCAACCACGAAGGCACTCCGGCAGGGGATCAAGCCATGAAGAACTTAATCAGATACGCAGCCCGGACTTCGGCAGTGGCATGTGTCGGTCTGCTGGCACCGATTGCGAGCCACGCATTTCTCATAACGAGCACGACCACCGTCGGGTCCGAGTTCACGGTGAATTACCTGCTGGCCGACGGGGCTGACGACGGAAACATGAATACGAACACGCTCGGGCAGGACATCTCCGCTACCGTCGTGTTCGAGTTCCTGGGGATCGGAACGGAGAGTGGAATGGATTCGGTTTGGCTTGGGGTAACGGCCACGAACACCAGCGCCCTGCTGGACCCGCCCAATGAAGTGGGGATCTGGCAGCTCGCGTTCGGGACCAGCCCCGGGGCAACCGGCGTGTCGTTCGACAATGTCGATCTGGGCGGCGACGATGCCCAGAAGTTCACCGGCGCAGACTACGACGACGGCAGCCCCCCGCCTGACATCAATCCGGCGTTGACTCTGGGCGGCACACTGACGCTCAATGTCGCGACCACGACTGCTCCAGGGGCAACCGGACGGCTTCTCGAGCAGCGGTGGGATTACTTCGAACTCAAGGTGCTGTTCGACAGCATTCCTGACGCGGGAATTTCCTTCACCCCGTTCTCTTCGTTCTGGCAGTCGTCCGGGCCCGACGGCAGTGAGGGACCGAGCTTCCAGTTTGCCGGTGGCGAGAATGGCAACGGGAATGGGAACGGCAACGGCAATGGCAACGGCAATGGCAATGGCGGCAGCCCACCGCAGCAGGTTCCCGAGCCGATGAGCCTCGCCCTGCTCGGCCTGGGGTTGCTGGGACTGGCCGCAAGCCGCCGCCGCAACCGAGCCTGACCGGCAGGCAGACATGAAAACGGCGCCCTTGGGCGCCGTTGTCCTGCCTGCGGCCGAGACGTTCAGCCGCGCTCGTCGAGCGGCTGCCACGGCCGGTTTTCCGGACCGGTGTAGTTCGCGCTCGGACGGAT
>DAOMOP010000199.1:0-7425 GCA_035444405.1 Rhodocyclaceae bacterium | reverse complement strand
TAGGTGGCGACTTCTTCTTCCCATACGGCGAGGCTGCGCTCGACGTTGGCCTGGCGGCGGCCGCCGTCGAAGATCGGCAGCGACAGCACGGTGCCGGCGAGCGGGCCGAGCAGGAAGCTGCGGCTGGACCACTCGAAGAGCTTGCCGAGTTCGCCGGATTCGAAGCCGGCGGCGCCGGTCAGGGTGAGACTGGGAAAGAACGCGGCGCGGGCGACCCCGATGCGGGCATTGGCGGCGGCCATGGCGCGTTCGGCGGCGGCGATGTCCGGGCGACGTTCGAGCAGGGTCGAGGGCAGCCCGGCGGGGACGTCGACCGCGACACGGACCAGCGGGCGGGCGTCGAGGCTGAAGTCGGCCGGAGCCTTGCCGAGCAGGATCGCGAGTGCGTGTTCGGCGCTGGCGCGGCGGCGGGAGACGCCCAGGGACTCCGACTGCGCGGTGGCCAGTTCAGTGCGGCTGCGGGCAACGTCGAGTTCGCTGATGAAGCCTTCCTCGAAGCGGCGCTCCATCAGCCTGAGCGCCTCGACGCGCAGCGCCAGGGCGTCGGCGTAGAGGGCCTGCTCGGCATCGAGCTCGCGGATCAGGAAGTAGGCCTGGGCAACGTCGGCCTGCAGCGCGAGCAGCAGCGACTGGAACAGGGTCGCGCTGCACGGTGGCGGTGGCCGCCTCGACGCTGTTCGCAACCCGGCCGAAGAGGTCGACCTCGTAGGACAGGCCGGTCTGGGCGCGCCACAGGGTGGTGGCGTCGGTCGAGGCATCGTCGGGGAGGCCCTGGGAAGCGGGCGACGGGCGCTGACGCGTCGGGCCGAAGCCGGCGTCTACGGTCGGGAGGCGTTCCGAGCGTGCCGTGCGCTGCAGCGCACGCGATTGCTGCAGCCGCGCGGCGGCGGCGCGGAGATCCTGGTTGGCTGCGCGGGCCTCGGCCTGCAGCGCGTCTAGGGCCTCGTCGCCGAACACCGTCCACCATTCACCGCGGGCGAGATCTTCGGCGGGCTCCGCGGGTTTCCATTGACCCGCGTCGGTTGTCTCAGCCTGCGCGGGCGCCTCCTTGAACGCGGCCGGTATCGCCAACGCGGGACGCTCGTACGTGGGGGCGAGCGAGCAGCCGGTGAGGACCAGCGCCATCAGCAACAGGGAGGGGATTTTCATCGTTCTGGTCATGGCCTGGCCCCTCAAATGTTCTGCGCGGCCGGGGCCGCCGGCGCGATCAGCGGGGCCTCGTGCGGGGCGGCGGCATGCAGCCTGCCGCCGCCGAGGGAGCGCAGCACGGCGTAGAACACCGGGGTGAGGAACAGACCGAAGAAGGTCACGCCGATCATGCCGAAGAACACCGCGATGCCCATGGCCTGGCGCATCTCGGCGCCGGCGCCGGTCGCGAGCACCAGCGGTATGACGCCCATGATGAAGGCGATCGAGGTCATCAGGATGGGGCGCAGGCGCAGGCGGCTGGCCTGGATCGCGGCCTGGATCGGGGGCATGCCCTGCAACTCGAGCTCGCGCGCGAACTCGACGATCAGAATGGCGTTCTTGCATGCGAGGCCCACCAGCACCATCAACCCGATCTGGGTGAAGATGTTGTTGTCGCCGCCGGTCGCCCACACGCCCGCGAGCGCGGCGAGAATGCCCATCGGCACGATCATGATCACCGCGAGCGGCAGGCGCAGGCTCTCGTACTGGGCGGCGAGAACGAGGAATACCAGCAGCACCGAGAGCGGGAAGATCCAGATGCCGGCATTGCCGACGAGAATCTTCTGGTAGGTGAGATCGGTCCATTCGAAGCGCACGCCGCGCGGCAGGGTCTCGGCCGCGATGCGTTCGATGGCGGCCTCGGCCTGGCTGGAGGAGTAGCCGGGTGCAGGCCCGCCGTTGATGTCGGCCGAGGTGTAGCCGTTGTAGCGCACCACCATCTCCGGCCCGAAGCTCGGCCGCACCTTCACCACCGACGACAGCGGCACCATGTCGCCGTTGGCGTTGCGCGTCTTCAACTGCATGATGTCCTCGGCGCGGGCGCGGAACGGCGCATCGGCCTGGGCACGTACCTGGTACACGCGCCCGAAGCGGTTGAAGTCGTTCACGTACAGCGAGCCGAGGTAGATCTGCATGGTGTCGAACACGTCGGTGACGGCCACGCCGAGCTGCTTGGCCTTGACGCGATCAAGCTCCACGTCGAGCTGCGGTACGTTGATCTGGTAGTTGGTGAAGGTGGGGCCCAGCTCGGGCGCGGCGTTGGCGGCCTGCAGGAAGGCCTTGGTGGCGGCGTCGAGCTCGGCGTGGCCGAGCGCGCCGCGATCCTGGATCTGCAGCTTGAAGCCGCCCATGGTACCGAGGCCCATCACCGGCGGCGGCGGAAACACCGCGATGAAGGCCTCCTGGATGCCGGCGTACTGCGCGTTGAGCGCGCCGGCGATCTCGTTGGCGGACATGCCCGGCCCGCGCCGCTCGGCGAACGGCTTGAGCGTGGCGAACACGATGCCCGCGCTCGAACTGTTGGTGAAGCCGTTGATCGACAGGCCCGGGAACGCCACCGCGCTTTCGACACCGGGGTGGGCGAGGGTGATGTCGCCCATGCGGCGGATCACGCCTTCGGTGCGGTCGAGCGAGGCGCCGGCGGGCAACTGGGCGAAGCCGATGAGGTACTGCTTGTCCTGCGCCGGCACGAAGCCGCCGGGCAATGCGTACGAGATGGCGGCGGTGGCGGCGAGCAGCAGCGCATACACGCCCATCGACTTTCCCTTGTGCGTGATCACGCCGGTGACGCCCCGGCCGTAGCCCTCCGAGGCGCGCCGGAAGAAGCGGTTGAAACCCGCGAAGAAGCCGCCGAACACCGCGTTCATCGCACGCGTGAGGCCGTCAGGCGGCTCGCCGTGGCCCCTGAGCAGCAGCGCCGCGAGTGCCGGCGACAGCGTGAGCGAGTTGAACGCCGAGATCACCGTCGAGATCGCGATGGTCATCGCGAACTGCTGGTAGAACTGGCCGGTGAGGCCGGTCATGAAGGCGAGCGGCACGAACACCGCCACCAGCGTGAGGCTGATCGCGATGATCGGACCGCTGACCTCGCGCATGGCGCGGTAGGTGGCGTCGCGCGGGGAGAGCCCGGCCTCGATGTTTCGCTCGACGTTCTCGACCACGACGATGGCGTCGTCGACGACGATGCCGATGGCCAGCACCATGCCGAACAGCGACAGCGCGTTGATCGAGTAACCGAAGAGATGCATCAGCGAGAAGGTGCCGATGATGGACACCGGCACCGCCAGCAGCGGAATGATCGACGCGCGCCAGGTCTGCAGGAAGACGATCACCACGAGCACCACCAGCGCGACCGCTTCGAGCAGCGTGAGGATGACGGCCTTGATGCTGGCGCGCACGAACTGGGTGGGGTCGTAGACGATGCGATGTTCGACCGAGGGCGGAAAATCCTGCGCCAGTTCGTCCATGACAGCGCGCACCTGCGACGACACCGCGAGCGCATTGGCGTCGGGCGTCTGCATGATGCCGATCGCGACCGCCGGCTTGTTGTCGAGCAGCGAGCGCAAGCCGTACTCGGCCGAGGCCAGTTCCACCCGCGCGACGTCGCCCAGGCGGGTGACGGCGCCGTTGGCGCCGGTGCGCAGGATGATCTCGGCAAAGTCCTCCTCGCTCTGCAGGCGGCCCTGGGCGTTGATCGAGAGTTGCAGCGGCACGTCGGGCAGGCTGGGCGAGGCGCCGATGACGCCGGCCGCCACCTGTACGTTCTGCTCGCGGATCGCGGCGATCACGTCGCTCGCGGTGAGCCCGCGCTGGGCGACCTTCTGTGGATCGAGCCAGATGCGCATCGAATAGTTGCCGGCGCCCCACATCGCCACCTCGCCGACGCCCGGAATGCGGGCAAGACGGTCGCGCACGTTGATCAGCCCGTAGTTGCGCAGGTAGGTCATGTCATAGCGATCGTCGGGCGAGATCAGGTGCACCACCATCGTCAGCGTGGGCGAACTCTTGGTGGTGGTCACGCCGAGGCGCTGCACGTCCTGGGGCAGGCGCGGCATCGCCTGGGCGACCCGGTTCTGCACCAGTTGCTGGGCCTTGTCCGGATCCATGCCAAGGTGGAAATGCACCGTCACCGCGAGGTTGCCGTCGCTGTTCGCCTGCGACTGCATGTAGAGCATGTTTTCGACACCGTTGATCGACTCTTCCAGCGGCGCGGCCACGGTTTCTGCGATCACCTTGGGGTTGGCGCCGGGATACTGCGCCCGCACGACCACCGACGGCGGCACGACCTCGGGGTATTCCGAAATCGGCAGCTGGAACATCGAGATCGCCCCGGCGAGCAGGATGAGAATCGACAACACACCCGCGAAGATCGGGCGATCGATGAAAAAGCGCGAGATGTTCATGACTGCAGCCCTTCTCCGGCGACGATCACCCCACGGGCGGGGGTGGCCGGCTGGATCGGGTCGACAGCCTCGGTGCCCGCCATCGGCACCACCTGGGGCTGGATGGTCTCGCCGGGGCGGATGCGCTGCAGGCCGTTGACGACGATGCGTTCGCCCGGCTC
The DNA here is from genome assembly GCA_035444405.1 of Rhodocyclaceae bacterium. Lineage (GTDB taxonomy): Bacteria > Pseudomonadota > Gammaproteobacteria > Burkholderiales > Rhodocyclaceae > DAOMOP01. The sequence continues at coordinate 2,894 of DAOMOP010000199.1, read as the reverse complement.
GAGGCCGCTTTCGATCACGCGCAGGCCATCCACGCTGGCCCCCAATTGCACTTCGCGATACGCAGTGCGGTTGGCCTCGTCCACGACGAGCACGAAGCGCTTGTCCTGGTCGGTGCCGATGGCGCGCCCGTCGATCAGTGCCGCGGTACGCTCGCTGCCGCCTCCGAGGCGGATGCGTGCGTAAAGGCCGGGGACGAGGGAGCCATCCGGGTTGTCGAACACGGCGCGTACGCGGATGGTGCCGGAGGCGGTATCGAGCCGGTTGTCGACGGAGCTGACCTGGCCGGCGCGCGAGTAGCCGTCCTCATCAGCCAGGCCGAGCAGCACTGGAATCGGCGCGTCGCCGGTGATCGCCGGGTTGATGAGCTTGAGGAAGCTCTGCTCGTCCACGTCGAAGGCGGCGTACATCTGCGCCATCGACACCAGCGTGGTGAGCGGCGGCGAGGCGGCGCCGGCGCTGACGAGGTTGCCCAGCGTCACTTCGGCGCGGGACACGCGGCCGGCCACCGGCGCGGTGATGCGGGTGTGCGAGAGGTTGAGGTTTGCGGTCGCGAGTTCCGCTCGCGCCGCCTGCAGGTTGGCCGCGGCTTCGCGGGCGGCGTTCTGGCGCTGGTCGTGGTCGCGCCGCGCGATGGCGTTGTCGGCGAGCAGGCGCTGGCTGCGCGCGAGCTCCGATGCGGTATAGGCGGCGCGCGCCTCGGCCGCCGCGAGCTGGGCGCGGGCACGATCGACCACCGCCTGGTAGGGGCGCGGGTCGATGGTGAAGAGCAGTTCATCCTTCTCGACGCGACTGCCGTCGCGGAAATGCACCGAGACGATGGTGCCCGAGACCTCGGGGCGGATCTCGACGTGGTCGACCGCTTCGAGACGACCGGAATAGCTGCGCCAGTCGATGATGCCGCGGCTGACGACGGTGGCGACATCCACCCCGGTGAGTTGCGTCGGCGCTTCGGTCGGGTTCTCGTTCACGACGGCATGGACGTGGAGTGCGCCGGCCGCCGCGATCACGGCGGCAGCCAACACGGCGACGGTAAGTCGTTTGTGTGCGAGTGACATTTCTGATGAGTCCTCGAGATGATTTCGGAATACACGCCGCTCGTGACGACGGGTTTCGGACGCAATGTTGAGTTTTCTACTCGGGTAAATAAATATCGAATTTTCGATAACACTATTCGGCAGTCCTGAATAATCATCCGAAAGCGTTGTCGGCCGCGGCATTGCGGCGCCCATGCGGCACTATCGCGCATGCGGTGCTGGCGCGTGATAGTCAAACCGGCCACGAACTGTTCATTCATGCCATGGGGCTGAATCGCCGCAAGCCCGGCTCGGCCACGCAGCCGTCATTGCATCACTTCGTCGGGACGTCAGCCGCACGAAGCTCGGTGCCTTAAGGAACTGCTGTCGCACGCGCCGCCCGTTGCGCAGCCATGCCCGGCGCATGATCGGTGCGGCGCCTTATCCAGTTCCATCGAGGCGCAACCCGACGCGCTCTCGGTGCTCGCGAAGATTGGCAATGCTCACGAGTGCTGTACGTTGAACGATGATTGGAAAGACATAATGCGGAATGGGACGAAAGGGCATATATTCAAAGCATGCGGACCGACGCCATGCGCTTGAACAGTCTGTTCGCATGAACTGAATAATTACAGGTTTGTTATCCCCGAGAGGCATCGCCATGGATCTCTTTCAGGCCATGCAGGTCTTCACCCGCGTCGTTGAGGCGAACAGCTTCACGCAGGCGGCCGACAGTCTGGGCTTGCCGCGTGCAACGGTCACCACCACGATCCAGAAACTCGAACGGCGGCTGCGCGTGCGCTTGCTCAACCGCACCACGCGCAAGATCAGCCTGACGCAGGATGGCGCGTCGTACTACGAGCGCTGCATGAACATTCTCGCCGAGGTCGAGGAAGCGGAAGCCTCGTTCCATGACGTCGAGCGCGGCCCGCACGGCCGGCTGCGCATCGACGTGCCGCCGGCGATCGGCCGGCTGATCCTGGTGCCCATGCTGTGCGAGTTCCAGTCGCGCTATCCGGACATAGATCTGGTGATCGGGATGAGCGACAGGCCGGTGAACATGGTGCAGGAGGCGGTCGATTGCGTGATTCGCGTCGGCGAGATCAAGGACTCGTCGATGGTCGCCCGTCGTCTGGGCACCTTCCAGGGCGTCACGTGTGCGGCGCCGAGCTACCTCGAACGCCACGGCGAACCGAAGACGATCGAGGACCTCGTGCAGCACAAGGCGGTGCATTACTTCACCCCCAATGGGCGCGTGCTCGACTGGGACCTCGTCATCGACGGCGAGTCGATTCCGATCAAGATGAAGGGCGCTGTGGCTGTGAACGACGCCGATGCCTATCTCGCCTGCGGCCTTCAGGGTTTCGGCATGATCCAACCACCGCGCTTCATGGCCTACGAGCACCTGAAGTCCGGCGCGCTCGTCGAGGTGCTGCCGCAGTGGCAACCCGCACCGTTACCGATTTCGGTCGTCTACCTCTACAACCGACATCTGTCTCCGAAGGTGCGAGTCTTCGTCGACTGGGTCGTGGCGCTGTTCGAAGGCTGCTACCGGTTCAGCACTTGCACCGACCCCACGCATTCGGAATGCCGCTTCGTCGAGAAGGCCGACAGCTACACCGTACGCGAATTCGTGGAACAGCAGAATGCCGTGGAGAGCATGTTCTGATCGCCCGTCGAACCCCATCCCCCCACAACCCTCCCCATGGGGGAGCAACCCGCGTCCGGCCCGGTCGCATGATCTTGCAGTGGGTTGCCGGGTTACCTCAGACGTCTTTCGAGTCATCGAACCCTGTGCGCAAGGAGAAACACGATGAAAGCACTTATGGCACTTGCACTGATGCTGAGCGCATCTCCGGTTCTTGCGGAGTGCTATCAGC
>DAOMOP010000198.1:6602-7466 GCA_035444405.1 Rhodocyclaceae bacterium | reverse complement strand
CGGCGTCGAGGTCGCCGATCTCGAACACCGGGTGCTTGGCGATGTTGTTCGGCGCGTGCGCGTGCAGCTGCGGCGCGCCGTCCTGCATGGCCTGCTGCGGGTCGAAGACGGCGGGCAGCTCCGCGTAGTCGACGTCGATCAGCTCGAGCGCCGCTTCGGCGATCTCGATCGAGGTCGCGGCGACCGCGGCGACGGGCTGGCCGACGAAGCGCACCGTGTCGCTCATCACGACGAAGTCCTGGATCATGCTGGGCGCGAGCGTCGGCACGAAATACACCGGCGTGATGGGGCGTTGCGGCACCTCGTCGGGCACCAGCACTGCCTTGACGCCGGGGAGCGCCCGCGCGCGCGAGGTGTCGATGCTGCGGATGCGCGCATGCGGGTAGGGACTGCGCAGCAGCTTCGCGTGCAGCATGCCGGGCAGGACCGCGTTGACCGGGTAGCCGCGGCCGCCGGTGACCTTGTCGATCGCGTCGGGCCGTGTGGCGCTCTTGCCGATGGTCTTGAATTCAGTCATGTTCGTCATCCCCTCGATGCGAAATAAATCAGGAACAGGAGTGCCGTGCCGCCGGCGGTGGCCCACCAGGCGGTCGGCGACCAGGCGGACCGCTCGGGTGCGGGGGGCGGTGCGGTGGCCGCCGCGGGCGCGCGGCTCTGGGCTGCGGGTTCGAGCTGTGCGCGCAGCGCCGCGACGAACTCGTCGCCCATCGAGTCGGCCTTCTTCTTCATTACGCCGAGCCCGAACTTTCCCAGCCGGCCGACGATGCTGATGTCGGACGAGTAGGTCACGTCGGTCTGCTGCGCGCCGGCCGCGGCGAGCGTGAGCGTGCTGGTCGCGCGCAGGCGGCTCGCGCGCCCGCCTTC
>DAOMOP010000198.1:0-6592 GCA_035444405.1 Rhodocyclaceae bacterium | reverse complement strand
GCCCTGCGTGACATAGGCGGCGAACTCGGGCGGGCGCTCCTCGGTCGCTTCGACCTCGACGTGGAAGTTGGTCTTGATCGGGCCCATCTGCACCTTGATCAGCGCCTTGTACTTCGCGTCGCCGAGCGGCTCGACCGCCTCGCAGCCGGGCAGGCAGGCGGCCACGCGCGCGGGCGTCGTGATGAAGGCCCACACCGCGTCGCGCGGCGCGTTCAGGCGGAACTGTTTCTCGATCTTCATGAATCTGCGGACCTCGGGCGGCGCGCCGGGTCGCGGCCGCCGTGGGGGTGTCGGAAAACGCGCATCGGCGGCACTCAGGGGCGCGCCGCGGCGAGCTTGATCGCGTCGACGATCTTCTGGTAGCCGGTGCAGCGGCACAGGTTGCCGGCGATGCCGTGGCGGATCGTTGCCTCGTCGGGGTCGGCGTGGGTGGCCAGCAGCTCCTTGGCCGACATCATCATGCCGCAGGTGCAGTAGCCGCACTGCACCGCGCCGGCCTTGATGAAGGCTGCCTGGATCGGGTCGAGCTCCTCGCCCTGCGCGAGCCCTTCGACGGTCGTGACCGCCTTGCCCTGCGCGGACATCGCGAAGGTCATGCACGAATACACCGCCTGGCCGTCGACCAGCACGGTGCAGCAGCCGCAGCCGCCGGCGTCGCAGCCGCGCTTGGTGCCCTGCAGGCCGGCCCGCTCGCGCAGCGCCTTGAGCAGCGTGTCGGCCGGATCGACCGCGAGCTCGTGTTCTTCGCCGTTGATGTGGAGCTTGATGAGCTGATTCATGGAAGAGCCTCCCTCATGCCAGGCGGGCACGCGCCTGCAGCAGTGCCCGTTTGATGAATGGTGCGACGACCGAGCTGCGGTAGCTCGCCGTGGCGCGGTGGTCGGAGATCGGTGCGACGTCGTCGCGGCCGGCGCGGCCCGCGTTACTGCACGACGCCTCGGTGAGCGGCTGTCCGATGAGTGCCTGCTCGGCGGAGACCGCACGCACCGGCGTCTCGCCGACGCCGCCGCCCACAAAAATGCGCGCCGCCGTGCAGCGGCCCTGGGCATCAACGCTGACCATTGCGGCGGCGTTGAGGATCGCCAGATCGTTGGCATTGGCCTCGAGCTTGGCGAAGCCGCTCGCGCTGCCGCCGGCGGGGGCAGGGATATGCACCTCGGTGACGAGCTCGCCGTCGGTGAGCGCGTTGTCGAAGAGCCCGGTGAAGAAGTCCTCCAGCGCGATTCCGCGCTCGCCCGACGGGCCGAACGCGGTCACGCGCGCATCGAGCGCGAGCAGCGCGATCGGTACGTCGAAGAACGGACACGATGCCGCGACGCAGCCGCCGACGGTCGCGGCGTTGAGCACCTGCCGCGGCGGATGCTCGAGCGCGTCGTGCAGCGCGCCGAGCGCGGCCGAGGTCTGCACGCCGGCGTCGCGCTGGATGTCGATGAAGCGGGTCGTCGCGCCGATGCGCACGCCATCGGCGCCGCTGCGCAGGTACGCGAGCGGCAGCCGGCCCACGTCCACGATGCCGTCGAGCTCGGTGAGCAGGCCGCGTGCAATCAGTCCATGCACGAAGCTGCCGCCGGCCACGATCAATGCGCCGTCGCCGTGCTCGCTCAGAAGGTCGACGACGGCCTGCTGGTTCTCGGGGGTGTGATACGCCCGTACGCCTCTCAATGTCATGGCTGCTTCCTTCTCGAGTGTTCGTCCGGCGCAGCTTAGGGGGCGGTCGCAGACGCGACTATCCGGTTTGCGCGACGACTGTCCCGGCGCTCCGGAATTGTGACCACAGGTCGAGCGCAGCCCCGGCATTCACGCCGGGGTCAGCGAGACAGGCGTTGATTTGGAGCCGAAGGCTCCGCCCGACTCGTGGCGAGGAGGCTCCGGCCGTCAGGCCGGAGCGACTCACGAGCGATGCCGGAGCCTTCCGTGCGCACGCTCGCGGCGCCGCTTCGGCGGATGTTTTCGCGCCTGCCGGGATAGCGGCTGGATGCATCGGATAGCCCGATGCCGGGCCCGGCGCACAAACTGGCGGCCGCCCGTAAGGCGTCGTGGGGTGGTGCGCGCATCCGCATCGCAGCGGCGCTTTTCGGGCCGCCGATCGGCCGGCGCTCGCCGCCGAACACCGACAACATCGAGGAGGGGATATGAGGATTGCGAGGATCGTGCTGGCGCTGATCGTGACCGGGTGGCTTGCCGGCAACGCAGTTGCGAAGGAGGGCGCCGACCAGTACCCGAACGGTGCCGAGAACTGGCTCGCCGGTGCGCTGCCGCCGCCCGGCAACTACTTTCTGAACTACTTCGGCTACTACGACGGGGGCAGCCTGCGCGACGGCGACGGCGATAAGGTGCCCGGCACCAGCGCGAGAGCGTGGTTCGATGCGCTGCGCTACGTCAAGGTCACCGACACGAAGATTCTCGGCGGCAATCTGGCGATGCACATGATCGTGCCGATCGTGCACCAGTCGGTCAGGCTCGGCGCCGACAGCTCCACCGCGACGGGCCTGGGGGACATCATCTTCACCCCGCTCGCGCTCGGCTGGCATGCCGGCGATTTTCATTGGCTGGCGACGCTCGAGTTCTACGCACCGACCGGAAGGTACAAATCAGGTCATCCGCACAAGAGCATTGGTGCCAACCACTGGAGCATCGAGCCGGTGTTCGGCCTCACCTGGCTGCCCAAGTCGGGCTGGGAGGCCTCGCTGCGGCTGATGTACAACATCAAGGGCAAGAACGACGACTTCCGCCCCGCGCCGGGCGCGCCGAAGATGGACTACGAATCGGGCGACGACTTCCACATGGACTATCTCGTCGGCAAGCGCTTCGGCCCGTGGGGTGTGGGCCTGTCCGGCTACTACCTGAAGCAGACCACCAACGACAAGCTCGACGGACGCAAGATCTCCGCGGCACTCGGCCCGTGGTCGTCGGGGCGCAAGGGCGAGGTGTTCGCGATCGGCCCGAGCGCGATCTACACCAGCAGTGGCGGCACGATGTTCATCGCGCAGTGGCAGCACGAGACCCACGCGAAGAACCGCTTTCGCGGCGACAAGGCGTGGCTGAAGCTGATCATGCCGTTGTGACCAGCAAGAGTGTGGACTCGGCTGCGCGCCGGCTTCCGCCGTGTCCATGCCTCGTCTACACTGCCTCTCATCGTCGCGCCGAAGCCAAACGAGCCATCCGCAATGAACGTTGAAACCGATCCCCGCGCCTTGCGCGCCTGGAGCGAGAACAGGATGGTCTTCCTGGAACTCACCGACGGTCGTGTCATCGGCTTTCCGTCGGCACGTTTCCGGCGTCTTGCAGCGGCAACGGACGAGCAACTGCAAGGGGTCACCCTGCGGCTCGACGGTGCCGCACTTCGCTGGCAGGAACTCGACGAAGACCTGACCGTACGGGGGATCATCGAGGGGCGCTTCCAGTTGTCGCTGCCGGAGGAAAGACGCGCCGCCTGAGCGCCGTCGCGCGACGGCTGGCACCGCCGCTGTGCCTTCATCCAAGAATTCGGCAGTGGGCGGATAGATCATGCATTCGGCGGATAGTCGCGCAGGCGGTTGCTTGCTAGGCTTTTCGACGCACGCGTGCTCGTACGCCAGATGCCCGAAGCTTTGGAAGCGCGAACGGGCGGTCGACACGATGCTGTCGTGGACGCAAGCTACTGCGGCCGCCAAGAGCCACTGTACTTTGCTGGAAATCCGATGCCTGCAGCACACAAGAAGGCACGGAACGAATGCCGGAGGAGGAGTGAACAATGGTCCAGGCGCTCATGGCGGCGCTGGGAGGGCGTGATCCGCTCTCCCGCTATGCCCTGTTTCACACCCACGATCTCGACGAGGCCTGTAGCCGCGTTGCGGCGATCTACTGCCGCCACACGCTGCGCATCGCCGGCCGGGGGCAACACATCGACGCGTGCATGCAGCACGCGCGGCTGCGCGGCGTTTCGGTGAATCGCCTGCGCTACGGTGCCACCGTCGATATCGATGCGGGCTGTCTCGACGACTTCGTGCTGGTGATGATGCCCGTGGCGGGCGTCGCCGACATCCGCTGCGGCGCGCAGCGCATCCGCTCGACCCCGCATCTCGCCTCGGTGGTGACGCAGGCGCTCACGCAGACGGTCCACGCCGACAGCGACCAGATCATGATCCGGATCGACCGCTCGCTGCTCGAGAGCGTGTGCGCGCAGCACATCGGCCATGCCCTGCGCAAGCCGGTGGAGTTCGCGCTCGGCATGGACATGCTCGGGCATGAGGCGGTGAGCTGGCAGGCGCTGGTGTCGTACCTGGTCTCCGAACTCGAGCACGAAGCGCCGACGCTGTCTTCGACGCTCGCGCTGGCGCAGATCGAACACCTGCTGGTGACGACGCTGCTGACCGGACAGCCGAACAACTACCGCGACGAGCTGCTCCACCCGCCGCAGTCGATCGCGCCGCGCCACGTGCGCCGCGTCGAGGAGTTCATCGAGGCGCATGCCGACCAGGCGCTGACCATCGGCGACCTCGCGGCTTATGCGAAGGTGAGCACGAGCACGCTGTTCGCGGGTTTTCGCGAGTTCCGCAACACCACGCCGATGGCCTACCTGAAGGCGGTGCGCATGGAGCGCGTGCGCGAGGAGCTGCTCGATCCGGCCTCGTCCGACAGGACCGTCACGAGCATCGCGATGCGCTGGGGCTTCCACCATCTCGGCCATTTCGCGACCGACTACAAGAACCGCTACGGCGAATGCCCGTCGCAGACGCGCGAGCGGGCACTCGCATGAAGCCGTGCCCGGAGGCAAGCCTGTCCGTGCGACGCGGTGCGCGAGGCGGCTGCGCGACCGGGGCGCAAAACTCGAACACGAGGATCGACAATGATATTCGGTGAGTTCTCCTGCCATGCGGCCGAAGGGCTCGTGCTGGCGCATACGATGAAGCTGGCCGGCACGACCTTGAAAAAGGGGCGCGTGCTCGGCGCCGAGGAGCTCGGCCTGCTGCGCCGCGCCGGCGTCACGAAGGTCCTCGGTGCCCGCCTCGAGGACGATGACGTCGGCGAGGACGCCGCGGCAGCCGCCATCGCCGCGCGGCTCGTCGGCGCCGGCACGCACATCGAGGCACACGCCGCCTATACCGGCCGCTGCAATCTGCACGCCACCGAGGCGGGCGTGTTCCGCGTCGATGCCGCATGCATCGATGCGCTCAACTTCGTCGACGAGGCCGTCACGGTCGGCACGCTGGCGCCGTTCACGCCAGTGCGCAAGGGTCAGGTGGTCGCGACGGTCAAGGTCATTCCGTTCGCGGTGCCGCGGCGGCTGATCGAGGCCTGTCGCGCAACCGCGGCGGGCGAGGCGCCGCTGCGGGTCGCGGCGTTTCGACCGCAGCGCGCGGCGCTGATCATGAGCGAGCGCGCGGGCATGCGCGAGCGCGTCTTCACCGCGACCGCCGAAGTCACCCACGAGCGCCTCGCCGCGCTCGGCAGCCGGCTCGAGCTGGTGCTGCGCTGCGCGCACGAGCAGGCGGCGATCGGCGCGATGATGGGGCGCGCGCTCGATGCGGGCTGCGACCTGCTGCTGGTGTCGGGCGCGAGCGTCGCGAAAGATCGCCACGACATCGCGCCGGCCGCGGTGACCGCGGCGGGCGGCGTGATCGAGCACTTCGGCATGCCGGTCGAGCCGGGCAACATGCTGGTGCTGGCGCGCATCGGCGACGTGCCGGTGATCATCCTGCCCGGCTGCGGGCGCTCGCGCCGCACCAACGGGCTCGACTGGGTGCTGCAGCGGCTGCTGTCCGGCACCGGCGTGACGCGCCGCGACATCATGGGCATGGGGGTCGGCGGGCTGATTCGCAGTCCGCTGGAGCCCGAGGACGACATCGACGACATGCCGTCGCCGCCAACCGCGGTGCCCGAAACGACGCCGCCCGCGGCGCCCGTCATGCGGCGCGGCGCCGAGGGCGACGGTGGCGCGGCGGCGTTTTCGTTCCTGCGCGCCGCCCCGTCCGCGATGCTGGAGACGGAGCAGTGAGCGCAGCCGGCGTTGCTGCGTCAGACCGCCGCTGCGAGCGTCCTTGCGTGGGCCGCTGACGGGCGTCCGGCCTGCACCGCCAGGGTCGCGACGGCGGTTGCCGGCGCTGTGGCACCGGCGTCGCTGCTCTCCGCCAGCAGCTCGCGCGTGAGCGCAAGTGCGCGTCCCAGGTTCGAGTCGCTCGGCATGGATGCCGGAAAATCACTCGCGGTGCCGCCGTCGAATTCGCCGTCGAGCTCCCCGAGGAACGCCAGTACGAGACCCAGACTTGTCATGATCCATTCTCCTTGCATGAATTGGCGGGTGACCGCAACCGATATGGCATGGCTGCAATGTAGCGGCGCGATGTCTGCAATAACCCCCCCATCGGGAAGGGGGCGGGGTGGGTTGGGCGTCGCGGCGCAGGCGAGGGTGGTGAACCCCTCCAAATGGGGGGGTGGGTGGGGGGGCTGTCCCGCTATAGTCGGAACGAATCCAGGCCGGTTCGCGAAGCGATGGACCGGCGGGTGCAGGTAAGCATTGCAGACAGACGCCGCCGCCCGGCGGCAGCACGATCAGTCACGAGGAGACATTGATGACCCGACCCGGCGAGCTCAAGCTCAAGCACTTGTTCAA
>DAOMOP010000197.1:0-7514 GCA_035444405.1 Rhodocyclaceae bacterium | reverse complement strand
CTCGCACCCGGTGCGGTGCGACCCCACGCGCGGGGGCATGGCGTGCGCCGCATTGACGCCGCGCAGTGCCGCTCGGGTATGATGGGGCCGAGGGTGCGATCGCGCACCGCAGCGAGCGAGGCGAGCGGATGAACGGCGTTCCGGTGTCGTCGCAGCACGGCAACTCGGCGATGCGGGTGATCGGTTTCGCCGGGTGGTCCGGCAGCGGCAAGACGACGCTGGTCGAACAGGTCGTGCGCGAGCTGACCGCGAGCGGACTGGCCGTGTCGCTGATCAAGCATGCCCACCACTCGTTCGACATCGACCACCGCGGCAAGGACTCGTGGCGCCACCGCCAGGCCGGCTGCCGCGAGGTGCTGACCAGCTCGCGCCGGCGCTGGTCGCTGGTCCATGAACTGCGCGGCGAAGCCGAATTGTCGCTCGACCAGCTGCTCGCGCATCTTTCGCCAAGCGATCTCGTGCTGGTCAAAGGCTTCAAGCGCGCCGCGATCGCGAAAATCGAGGTGCACCGCGAAGCGGTGTCCGAGCGGCTGCTGTTTCCCGACGATCCGCACATCGTCGCCGTCGCGACCGATTCGCCGATCCTCGACACCGGCGGGCTGCCACGCCTGGACATCAACGCACCCGAGCGCGTCGCCGAGTTCGTGCTCGGCTACTGTTTCGGCGCCCGTCCGGTGGCGAGCCACGCCGGCTGATGCGGCGTCGGGCGCCGCCTGCGCGGTGCGAGCCGGCGTGCCCACCGCTGCGCCAGGAGCCGTCGTCGCACGCCGATGAACCGGGAGGCCGACATGGACCGCCGCTCGTTCGTGAAGACCTGCACGCTGGGCGCGAGCCTGCTCGCCGCGGCCGGCGGCCTGACGCCCGCCGCGGGCGCGACGGCACGCCGCTATCACCGCGCGCGCCTCGTCGGTGCGGATGGGGCGCCGCTTCGCATCGCCGCCCTTCAGGTCGGCGCTCAGTACGTATTCCACTACCCGTACGCGCTGACGCCGTGCTTTCTGCTCGACCTCGGACGTGCCGCGCCGGGGCGCAGCAACCTCTTCACCGAACACGGCGAGCGCTACGACTGGCCCGGCGGCGTCGGTCCGGCGCGCTCGGTGGTGGCGTACTCGGCGATCTGTGCGCACCGCATGGCGCATCCAACCCCGCAGGTGAGCTACATCGGCTTTCGCCCGCCGCGCAACGGCGATGATCCGGCCGCCGGCCTGATCAGCTGCTGCGCCGAGGAAAGCCGCTACGATCCGGCGAGCGGCGCCGCGGTCCTGTCCGGACCGGCCGAGCAGCCGCTCGCCGCGATCCTGATCGAGCATGATGCGGCGCGCGACGAGCTCGTCGCCTTCGGCACGCTCGGAGGCGAGATGTTCCAGCGTTTTTTTGCCGAGTTCGCTGCCCGCCTGAGCTTCGAGAACCCCGGCCGCGATCTGCTCGCGCCGGCGTCCGAGGAGGTCGTGGTGCGCCGGCTCGAAGACTACAGCAGCAACGTCGTGCTCTGTTGAGCGGAGCTGTTCACTGTGACTTGCGCGGCGCCTCGGTCAAGAGCCGCAGCAGCGCCTTGTCGCCGGTGCGGCGCGCGAGCGCGAGCGCGGTGGTGCCGTTGCCGTCACCGGCGGCGGGGTCGAGTCCGAGCTCGAGCAGTGCGGCGACCATCGCGCGATCGCCGCGTTCGGTTGCATGCATCAGCAAGGTCCAGCCGTAGAGGTCGCGTGTATCGAGGTCGGCGCCGAGCGCGGCCAGCACGCGTACCGCGTCGACGTGCCCCTTGACGGTCGCCAACAGCACTGGTGTCCAGCCGTGACGCACGCGGTGGTCCGCATCCGCGCCAGCGGCGACGAGCAGGCGGATCACCTCGACCCGGCCGGCCGTCGCCGCGTACATCAGCGCGGTGCCGCCGCGCGCGTTGCTGCGATCGACCTCGGCGCCGTATTCGAGCAGCAGCCGCACGATCGCGGCCTGCCCCGACTCGGCCGCCCACATCAGCGCGGTCTTGCCGGCGTGCTCGCCGGCCGCGCTGACGATCTCGGGTGAAACGCCCTGGTCGAGCAGGATCGCCACGCGCCGCGCCTGACGGTCGACGATCGCATCGAGCAGCGCCTGGCCGGACGATGCCGCGGCCGGCGCGGCACAACACAGCGCGACGGCGAACAGCAGGCAGCTGCGGGCGAGGATCGGCATCGTGGTTTCTCAGGGGCAGTCGCTCGACTGTTGTCTAGCAGAGCCGATCGACTCTCGCAAGCGCCGGCTGCGCCAGCACCGGCCGCCCCAAGAACCCCGCGCGGCGGGGTGGGTCCAATGTTTGTTGCGCCTTGGGGCAGGAGCGAGCCGGTTTGCCGCTTTGTTCCAATTCCCACACATGGTGCATGGTCATGTCCATGTTTTCGTGTTCTTTTTGCGCCATCCTTTTTTGGAATCGCTGTTTCACTCGTCTATAAATGAGTTACGTGTCCAGATAGGTAACGCCATGCATACGTCGCCTTGCGCTGGTGACGAGGTTCGCAGTGACCCGTTCGAGCCTCCGATGTGGTCCTTCGATGCGGTACTGCCGGTCGCGGTGATGATCGCGTCCCCGGCCGGGACACGGGCGGCCGACCCGATGCTGTGGCAGGTGACCGGCATCGTGGTCGGCGAGCAGTTTGCCGCGAGCGCACGCAGCGGTACGCGGGTGCGTGCCGGCCCCGAGGGCGAGCTCTTCCTGTGGCGCGGCTTCTCGCTGCGCCTGCGACCGAGCCAGGCCGAGGACTACGCCCTCAATCTCGGCAGCGAGCGCCCCGAGGTGTTCGTCATCGCGCGCTTCGACCCGGCGTGCGGCGTCGAGCCGCTCGAGGTCACCGTCAGCCTCGACGACGCGCAGAAGCTCGATGCGACCGAGTTGCGCGGCGCCGACGAGCTCGTGCTGAGCACGCCGATGCCGCCCGAGGTCGGGCGCTGGCTGGAGGCGTTCGTGTCGGTGCATTACCGCCCGCGTGCGCGCAAGGGCAAGGGACGGGGCAAGAAGCGCAGCAAGGCGATCTACGACGCCGAAGTGGGCGACTGGGCCGGAGACGAGGCATGACGGACCCCACCCGGCCGCTATCTGCTGCGCCCGACGGCGCCGAAACGCCCGCCGAGCTGCCGTTCCTCGCGCGCTGGTCGCGGCACAAGCTCGGGCAGGACGTGCCGCCGGCGGCCGATGCGGCCCCCGCTGCGGCCGCCGGCGTTGCGGCGGTGCCCAACGGAGCCGGCGAGGTCTCCGACCCGGTGCCCGAGCGCATCGACCCGCGCACCGGCAAGCCGATGTCCGAGCTCACCGATGCCGACATGCCCGACCTCGATACGCTCGACGAGAACGCCGACCTGTCGGCGTTCATGGCCGGCAAGGTCTCGCAGGCGCTGCGCATGAAGGCGCTGACCAAGGTGTTTCATACCGCCAAGTACAACCAGATGTGCCTGTGCGCCGAGTATGCCGACGACTACACCGCGTTCGTGCCGCTCGGCGACGTCGTCCCGCACGACCTGCAGCAGGCGATCGTGCGCGAGGCGCAGCGCCTGTGCGAACGCCTGGCCGCGCGCGGCATCGATCTCAGCCCGGAGGCCGCGCAGGCGCGCATCGCCGCCGAATACCGCGGCGAGCCCGCGCCGCCGCTCGAGGCGCCGGAGATGCCGACCACCGTCGCCGACACGCCCGCGTTCGCGGCGCCTCGGTCCGAATCCCCCGCCGACCGCGAGCCCGGGCCGGGCGCTTCGCCCCGCCCGCCGGAGACGACATGAGCGACCTCTCGAGCCTGTACGACCTGTCCCTGCTGCACTCCGGCGGACCCGAGGCGGCGGCGCGCCTGGCGGCGCTGAAGGCGGCGTTCGAAGCCGAAGTCGAGCCGACGCCTATCGTCGCCTACCGCTCGCTGGGCCACGTGCTGATCGTCGGGTCCGAGCGCGATGCGCTCGAGTGCGCCGACGTGCTGCGCCGGCAGCTGCACTGCACGATCTTCGCGACCGCCGGCGCGGCCGGCGAGTTGTCGCAGGCGGCGTGCGACGCCCGCGCCGACGATGCGCGCGTGCTGCTGCTGCACGGCGAGCCGGGCGCGATCAGCGGCCACCTCGGCGAGTTTTCCGCGACGCTGCGCGTGCCCGGCGGCGGAGAAGTCTCGCCCGCCGCGCTCGCCCGGCCCGAGCGGCCCTTCTTCGACATCGTGCTCGACCTGCGCCGGCAGCCGGGCATCCGCCACGAGCTGCCGCCGTTCGGCTACTACGCCCCGGCCGGCGATTCGGAGCGGCTGCAGCGCATGCTCGCGGAAATTCCGGAGATGACAGGCGAGTTCGACAAGCCGCGCTTCTTCGACTACGACCCCGACATCTGTGCGCACGGCGACAGCGGCCTGACCGGCTGTACGCGCTGTCTCGAGGCCTGTCCGAGCGGGGCGATCCGCTCGATCGGCGACCTCGTCGACATCGACCCGTACCTGTGCCAGGGGGCCGGCACCTGTACCAGCGTGTGCCCGACCGGCGCGATGACCTATGCCTATCCGCGCCCGCGCGACCAGATCGCGCGCGTGCGCCGCCTGCTCGCAACATGGTATGCGGCCGGCGGTGCGGCGCCGGCGCTGGTCTTTCACGACGAGGAGGCCGGCCTCGAGCGCATGCGCGCGATCATGGCCGAGCTGCCGGCGCGCACGCTGCCGCTGCCGGTCGCCGAGATCGGCGCGGTCGGCATGGACATGTGGTTCGCCGCGCTCGCCTACGGTGCGGCCGAGATCGTGCTCGTCGACACCGACGCCGTGCCGCCGAGTGCGCGTGCGGCGATCGACACGCAGCTCGGCTATGCGCGCGCTCTGCTCGATGCGATGGGCCACGACGGCAGCCGGCTGATCCGGCTCGCCGCCGACGCCGATGCCGCCGCGGCGCTGGCCGCGCAACGGCCGGCCGCGGTCGATACGCCGGCACGCTTCGACACCTGCAACGACAAGCGCGGCACGCTGCGCTTCGCCCTCGACCACCTGTATCGCCACGCGCCCGACCCGCGCGCGCAGGCGAGCCTGCCGGCCGGCGCGCCGTTCGGCGAGGTCGTCGTCGACCGCCAGGCGTGCACGCTGTGCATGGCCTGTCCGCAGGTGTGCCCGACGCACGCGCTGACCGATGCCGGCGACACGCCGCGGCTGTCGTTCACCGAGGAGTTGTGCGTGCAGTGCGGGCTGTGCGCGAAGGCCTGTCCGGAACATGCGATCACGCTCGCGCCGCGCTTCCTGTTCGACTGGGAGACCCGGCGCCGCGCGCGTGTGCTCAACGAGGAGGAGCCGTTCTGCTGCATCCGCTGCGGCAAGCCGTTCGCGACGCAGGGCGTGATCCGGCGCATGACCGAGCGACTGCAGGGGCACCACATGTTCCAGTCCGACGATGCGCTGCAGCGGCTGAAGATGTGCGGCGACTGCCGCGTCGTCGACCTGTTCGCGAAGGATCTCGACGGCGGCTCGAAGCCGCGCTGGCTGGGGCCGAGGTGAGCCGATGAGACGTGACGAGGGCATGGACACCGACATGGATGCGGCCGAGACCGACGCGCTGCGGGCTGGTACCTGGACGCTGCTCGGGCGCCTGCTGACCGAGCCGCCGTCCGCCGCGCTGCGCCAGCGGCTCGCCGAGGTCGGCGCGTCGGGCGATGACGCCGACCCGCTCGCGGCGGCGTGGGCACGGCTGGCCGCGGCGGCGCGCAGCGCCCGCGACGACGCCTTGAAGCGTGAGTTCCACGACGTTTTCGTCGGCGTCGGCGGCGGCGAGGTCAATCCGTACGCGTCGTGGTATCTCGCCGGTGCGCTCGCCGACCGGCCGCTGGTCGAGCTGCGCGGGGAACTCGAGGCGCTCGGAGTGGTGCGCCGCGATGGCTGCAGCGAGCCCGAGGACCATGCGGCCGCGGTGTGCGAGACGATGGCGCTGGCGATTCTCGACGAGGCGGTCGATGCGGCCTGGCAGCAGGCGCTTTTCGCGCGCCATGCCGACAGCTGGATGGGGCGCTTCTTCGACGACCTCGAGCAGGCGCCGAGCGCGCATTTCTATCGTGCGGTGGCGGCGCTCGGGCGGGCCTTCCTCGCCCTCGAGCGGCGCTTTCATGCAATGCCGGCGTGAGCCGGCCCGAGGAGACAGTGGCGACGAATGAATCGCTTCTGCGTCAATGACGACAAGGAGTCGGTGATGGACAACAGAGATGAGAGCGGGCGCGAGTCCCGGCGCAAGTTCCTGAAATCGATGGTGCTGACCGGAGGCGGCGTGGCGGCGGCGGCCGCCGTGAGTCCGACGCTGGCGCGCGACGCCGCGCCCGATGCCGAGCCGGCGCGTGCCGAACCGACCGGCTACCACGAGACCCAGCACATCCGCGATTACTACGCGAGAGCGAGTTTCTAGTCTGACCGCGTGTCGCGGCGCGGTCATCGACGCAAGGAGACGAACCATGAAATTGGTCAAGAGAAACGGTGCGGCGGCGCCATCGGGCGGCGGCCTGCTTGGCCAGACCGTCAGCCGGCGCGATTTCCTGCGCGGCTCCGGGCTGGCGGTCGGCGGCGCGGCGGTGGTCGGCCTGATGCCGGGTGCGATGGTCACCAAGGCCAGGGCCGCCCGGCGCATCGATCCGCAGGCGGAGATCAGGCAGATCAAGACGGTGTGCGGCCACTGCTCGGTCGGCTGCAGCACCATCGCCGAGGTGCAGAACGGCGTGTGGATCGGCCAGGAGCCGGCCTTCGACAGCCCGATCAACCTCGGCGCGCACTGTGCCAAGGGCGCGGCGCTGCGCAACCACGGCCACAGCGTGCGGCGCGTCAAGTACCCGATGAAGAAGGTCGCCGGCAGCTGGCAGCGCATCAGCTGGGAGCAGGCGATCGACGAGATCGGCGACAGGATCCTGAAGCTGCGCGAGGAGTCCGGGCCGGACGCGCTGTGGTTCGCCGGCTCGTCCAAGGCCAACAACGAAGGCGCCTACCTGCAGCGCAAGTTCGCGGCCTTCTGGGGCTCGAACAACTGTGACCACCAGGCGCGCATCTGCCACTCGACCACGGTCGCCGGCGTCGCCAACACCTGGGGCTACGGCGCGCAGACCAACTCGTACAACGACATCAACAAGTCCAAGTGCATCGTCATGTGCGGCTCGAACGCCGCCGAGGCCCATCCGGTGGCGATGCAGATGATTCTGCGCAGCAAGGAAGGCGGGGCCAAGCTGATCGTGATGGACCCGCGCTTCACGCGTACCGCCGCGCATTCGGACATCTACGTGCGCTTCCGCTCGGGCACCGACGTCGCGCTGATCTGGGGCATCCTGTGGCACGTGTTCGACAACGCGTGGGAGGACAAGGAGTACCTGCGCAAGCGCGTCTTCGGCATGGATCGCGTGCGGGTCGAAGTCGCGAAGTGGACGCCGGATGCGGTCGAGCGCGTCACCGGCGTCGGTCGCGAGGCGCTCCTCGAAGTAGCCAGGACGATGGCCGAGAACCGCCCCGCCACCTTCGTGTGGTGCATGGGCGGCACCCAGCACACCATCGGCAGCAACTACGTGCGCGCATACA
>DAOMOP010000196.1:0-7525 GCA_035444405.1 Rhodocyclaceae bacterium | reverse complement strand
AACCCCGCAGCGCCAAAGAGCCGCGCATTATAAACACCAACACCACACTGTCAACTGCCTCGTAGCAAGTTCCTGGGCCGGCCGACAGTGAGCGCTACCCGACCGGGACACGCAGCCACTGCCGCCGCCTGCGCCCTCGACTTTCAGCCAAAGCGGTCCGCACCCCGCCGGAGCCTGACTCCGCTAAGTCATTACACACGACAGCCAGGCCACCGCACCCAAGGAGCGACCGCTCCGTCGCTTGCACTTCATCACGCCAACACGACCGACGCAAACTTGCGCTTGCCGACCTGCAACACCACGGTCTGACCAGGCTGCAGCAGTGCAGCCCGGTCGTCCACCCGCTCGCCATTCAGGCGCACCGCACCCTGCTCGATCATTCGCATCGACTCTGACGTGCTGCCGGTCAGCCCCGCCTGCTTGAGAACCTGCGCAATCCCCAATCCGGAAGCTCCAACCGTCACGACGACCTCTGGCAGGTCTTCGGGGAGAACGCCGCGCTGAAAACGCGCCTCGAACTCGGCCAGCGCGTCGGCGGCCGCGCGCTGATCGTGGAAACGTGCCACCAGCTCCTGCGCCAAAAGCACCTTGACGTCACGCGGATTTCGTCCTTGCTCGACCTCCTGGCGGAACTGCGCGATTTCGGCGGCCGAGCGGAACGACAAGAGCTCGTAGTAGCGCCACATCAGCTCGTCGGACACCGACATGACCTTGCCGAATATCTCGCGCGGCGGCTCGGAGATCCCGATGTAATTGCCCAGCGACTTGGACATCTTGTTCACGCCATCCAGACCTTCGAGCAAGGGCATGGTCAGCACGCACTGCGACGGCTGTCCGTAATGCCGCTGCAGCTCGCGACCGACCAGCAGGTTGAATTTCTGGTCGGTGCCGCCGAGTTCGACGTCGGCGCGCATCGCCACCGAATCGTAACCCTGGCACAGCGGGTAGAGGAATTCGTGGATCGCGATCGACTGTCCGCTCGCGTAACGTTTTGCGAAATCGTCGCGTTCGAGCATGCGCGCCACGGTGTGCTGCGAGGCGAGCCGGATCATGCCCGCCGCGCCGAGCGCTTCCATCCAGGTCGAGTTGAAGCAGATCTCGGTCTTCTCCGCATCGAGGATCTTGAACACCTGCTCCTCGTAGGTGCGAGCGTTTTCGAGAATCTGCTCGCGCGAAAGCGGGGGGCGCGTCGCGTTCTTTCCCGACGGGTCGCCGATCATGCCGGTGAAATCACCGATGAGAAACATGATCTGGTGGCCGAGCTCCTGGAAGTGCCTCAGCTTGTTGATCAGCACGGTATGACCCAGATGCAGGTCGGGTGCCGTCGGGTCGAAACCCGCCTTCACGCGCAAGGGCCGCCCGGATGCAAGACGCTCGACCAGCTCCGATTCGACCAACAGTTCGTCGGCTCCGCGCTTGATCAAATCCAGCGCTGCTTTCAGGTCACTCATGCTCTACTCCAATACCGAAGACACCGTGAGGAACTTTGATACAATCACCGAAATTTTTGCTCAAAGAGTTCTCATGCGTGCTGAAAAAAACCGGATTCTAGCCGAACCGGGGCGCGAACTCCGCTCCGTGCGTCGCCTCTCGTTGATCGGCGCCGTTTTCGCGACCTCCCTCCTTGGAGTCGTCGCGGCCACCGCAGTGGTCCCGGGGCAGGACAAGCCGCCGTTTGCGGCCGAGCGCGTACTCGAGCAGCTGGGCACACCCCGGGCAGAGCTCGTGGCTGACGACGCGCTTCCCTTCGTCTATGACGAACGAATTCAGGCGGGGGACACGATGCAGGCCATTTTCAGACGCCTGGGCATCGCAGATCCGGAAGCGCTCGCATTTCTGATGAATGACGAGGAGGCCCGCTCCGTCCTCAGACAGCTGCGTGCCGGGCGCTCGCTGATCGCGATGATCACCGCCGACGGCCGCATCGCATCCCTGAATCTCCCGGTCGGTCGCGGCGCCGAGCGCTTCATCCTCGAACGCGGGCCGAACGGGCTGACCAGCTCGGGAACGGAGACCGCGTCGGTCGACACCTTGGTGGAGATGCGCTCGGGGACCATCACGCATTCATTGTTCGGGGCGACGGACGCCGCCGGTGTGCCGGACAGCGTCGCAAGTCGCTTCGCCGAAATCTTCGGCACTCAGATCGATTTCAGCCGGGACCTGCGCGAGGGCGATCGCTTCAGCGTCGTATATGAAACCGTATTCGATCAGGGCGTGCCGGTGCGGACCGGGCGCATTCTCGCTGCCGAGTTCGAGAACCAGGGCAAGAAGCACACGGTGGTCCTGTACCGCGAAGCCGACGGCAACGAGGCCTACTACACTCCGGACGGGCGCGGACTGAACCAGGCATTTCTGCGCTATCCGCTGGAGTTCACGCGCATTTCGTCGAGCTTCGGCCGGCGTATGCACCCGATCCACCGCAGCTGGCGCAAGCACAACGGCACGGATTTCGCTGCGCCGAGCGGCACGCCAATCATGGCGTCGTCGGACGGGCGTGTGAGCTTCGTCGGTCGCCAGCGCGGCTACGGCAATACGATCATCGTCCAGCATCGCGACAAGTACTCGACGCTGTATGCCCACCTGAAGGGGTTCGCGAACGGTCTCCAAAAGGGACAGCGCATCCGCCAAGGGCAGATCATCGGCTACGTGGGCATGACCGGTTGGGCCACCGGCCCACATCTGCACTATGAAATCCGCGTCAACGACGTCCCGCACGATCCGATGAAGATTGCGCTGCCGGCGGTCGAACCCCTGAACAGACAGGAGCTCGAGTCGTTCAAGATCGCGACGGCTCCGATGCTCGAGCGGCTGGCCCTGTTGAACTACGACAACAGCGGCACTGCCGTCGCGCGCGCCGACTAGAGGCAACGCTGCGCCGACGCAACCACCGTCGACAAGGAGCGGACACGGTCCCAAAGCGACCAGCCCCGCCGCGGACGAAGCGCGTCGGCAGACTCTGACCAAACAAAGCACGATGGGGCTCGGCCGAGCCCCATCGTGCAATGCGAATCCAACGAATCAACCAAGCAATGATCGCTCGGTTTTTTCAGGCCGAGAAAGACGAGCCACAGCCGCAAGTGCTGCTGGCGTTGGGATTGCGAATCACGAACTGCGATCCTTCAAGCCCTTCGGTGTAATCGATCTCGGCGCCGACCAGATACTGATAGCTCATCGGATCGATCAGCAGCGTCACGCCGTTCTTCTCGAACGCGGTGTCGTCGTCGCTGACCTCCTCGTCGAACGTGAAGCCGTACTGGAATCCGGAGCATCCGCCGCCGGTGACGAAGACGCGAAGCTTCAGGCTCGGATTGCCTTCCTCCTCGATCAATTCCTTGACCTTGTTGGCGGCACTATCGGTAAAAACGAGCAATTCGGGGCTTTCAACTGCGGTGTTCATGTGTTCTCCTCTGGGGGCTACGGATGAATGATGCGACAAAACCCCCGCACAGGGCAACTTCGATTGCCGGCCCCGGGGCAAGTTCCTGATCGGTCCGCTCTCGCACTACGACCGGCAAATCGTCCCGTGGTTCAGGGACTTGTCACGGGCTGACGGGCACGATGTCGAGCCCCATCCGTTCGTCCAGGCCGAACATGATGTTCATGTTCTGAACGGCCTGACCGGCCGCCCCCTTGACGAGATTGTCGATCACCGACAGCACTACGACGACATCGCCGCCTTGGGGGCGGTGCACCGCGATGCGGCAAAGGTTGCTCGCCCGCACCGACCGTGTCTCCGGATGGCTGCCTGCCGGCAGCACATCGACAAAGGCCTCGCCACGGTAACGCTGCTCGTACAACGCCTGGACATCGACCGACCGATCGACCCGTGCATACAAGGTCGCATGGATACCGCGAATCATCGGCACCAGATGCGGCACGAAGGTGAGCCCGACCGGTTTTCCGGCGACGGCCGACAAGCCTTGCCGGATCTCCGGCAGGTGCCGGTGCCCCGGAACCCCGTATGCCTTGAAGCTGTCGGCGGCCTCGGCAAACAAGGTATGCACCTCGGCCTTGCGGCCGGCCCCCGACACGCCGGACTTCGCATCTGCCACCAGATGCGAAACGTCTGCATGACCACCCTCGATGAGCGGCAGAAAGCCCAATTGCACCGCCGTCGGATAGCAGCCGGGATTCGCGACGAGGCGTGCCGTACGGATGCTCTCGCGGTTTACCTCGACCAAGCCATACACCGCTTCGCCGACCAGCTCGGGAGCGGCATGCTCCATCCCGTACCACTTCTGCCACTCGACGACGTCGCGAATGCGGAAGTCGGCCGCCAGGTCGACGACACGCACGCCCGCGCCGAGCAGCGCCGCAGCCTGCTGCATGGCAATGCCATTGGGGGTCGCGAAGAACACGAGGTCACACTTGTCGAGCCCGGCTTCCTGCGGCGTGACGAAGCGCAACCCGACCCGCCCGCGCAGACTGGGAAACATGTCGGCGACGGGCAAACCGGCATCGCCACGCGACGTAATGGCGGTCAACTCCACCTCCGGATGCTGCGCAAGCAGACGCAGGAGCTCGACTCCCGTGTAACCCGTACCGCCGACAACGCCAACCTTGATCATTGAATCATCCTCGCTCGAAGCTTCTTGATAGGGCGATTATCCCACCGCCGCTTAGCCGTGCCCAGAAGGCCCCGGCGACGACGCGCGTTTCAGCGCTTCAGACGCATCTCCGCCGAACGTGCATGCGCCTGCAGACCTTCGCCGTGCGCAAGGGCTGCCGCGATGCGGCCGAGCGTCTGCGCACCGGCCTCCGAAACCTCGATGATGCTGGTGCGCTTCTGAAAATCATAGACGCCGAGCGGCGACGAAAATCGCGCGCTGCGCATCGTCGGCAGGACATGATTCGGACCGGCACAGTAGTCGCCGAGGGCCTCTACCGACCAGTGGCCGACGAAGATCGCGCCCGCATGCCGAATGTGGTCGACCCACGCTTCGGCGTCGCCGATCGACAGTTCGAGGTGCTCGGGCGCGATCCGGTTCGCCAGCGCGCAGGCCTGCTCGAGGCTCTCCACATGAATCAATGCGCCGCGGTTCGACAACGAGCGGGTGATCGTCTCGCGCCGCGGCATCGTCGGCAACAGGCGCTCGATGCTCGAGGCGACCGCTTCGATGAAGCTGCTGTCTGTGCACAGCAAGATCGACTGCGCGAGCTCGTCGTGCTCGGCCTGCGCGAACAAGTCCATCGCGACCCAGTCGGGGTTGCCGCTGCCGTCCGAGATCACCAGCACCTCGGACGGTCCTGCAACCATGTCGATGCCGACGGTGCCGAACACGCGCCGCTTGGCTTCGGCGACGTAGGCATTGCCGGGGCCGACGATCTTGTCGACCTGCGGCAGCGTCTGGGTGCCGTACGCGAGCGCAGCCACCGCCTGGGCGCCACCGATCGTGAACACCCGGTCGACGCCGGTGATCGCCGCCGCGGCGAGCACGAGTGGATTGGTCTCGCCGCGCGGCGTCGGCACCACCATGATGAGCTCGCCGACGCCGGCGACCTTGGCCGGGATTGCGTTCATCAGCACCGAGCTCGGATACGAGGCCCGACCTCCGGGCACGTACAGGCCGACGCGATCGAGCGCCGTGACCTTCTGGCCCAGACGCGTGCCGTCCGCTTCGCGGTAGTCCCACGAGTGCGACAGCTGGTGCTCGTGATACACGCGCACCCGGTCGGCCGCAATGCGCAGCGCTTCACGCTGCTCGATCGACAACCCGTCGAGGGCCGTCTTCAGCGCACTCCTGGGCAGCTCGAGCTCGGCCATCGCGGAGACGTCGAGCCGGTCGAAGCGGCGCGTATACTCGATCACCGCCGGATCCCCGGTGGTTCGCACCGCCTGCAGGATTTCGGTCACCGCCTGATCGATGCGGGCATCGGCGCTGCCGTCGAAGGCGAGCAGCGCGTCGAGTGTGGCGAGGAACTCGGGTTCGCGCGCGTCAAGACGCCGCATGGTCACGCCGGGCTCGCTCATTTGACGGCTCCGGCAAAGGCATCCAGCACGGGCTGGAGCAAGTCGCGCTTGAGCTTCAGCGACGCCTGATTCACGATCAACCGCGAGCTGATCGGCATGATCTCCTCGACCTCGACGAGATCGTTTGCGCGCAGGGTGCCGCCACTCGACACCAGATCGACGATCGCGTCGGCCAGTCCGACCAGCGGAGCCAGCTCCATCGAGCCGTACAGTTTGATCAGATCGACATGGACGCCCTTGCCGGCGAAATGCGCCTTGGCGCTGTTGATGTACTTGGTCGCGACGCGGATGCGCCCGCCCGGGCGCGTCGCCGCGGCGTAGTCGAAGGCCTTGCGTGTCGCGACGCAGAGGCGGCACTTGGCGATGTCGAGGTCGAGCGGCTGGTAGAGCCCGTAGCCGCCGTGCTCGAGCAGCACATCCTTGCCGGCAATGCCGAGATCGGCCGCGCCATACTGGACGTAGGTGGGCGTATCGCTCGCGCGCACGATCACGAGCCGTACATCACCGCGATTGGTCCCGATGATCAGCTTGCGCGAGGTTTCGGGATTGTCGGCCGGTTCGATGCCGGCCGCCGCCAGGAGCGGGAGGGTTTCCTCGAAGATCCGGCCCTTCGAGAGGGCGAGGGTAATGCTGGACACGGGCACGATGCCTTGCAGAAGTCAGGTCGGCCAATTGTAACCCGGCACACAAGGTGATAGCCTGTCCCTGATCGGCTGAACCGCAGCGTGCGGTATCAGCCGTTTTCTCTTTTACTCCTTGTTTTCCTCACCCCGAGAAGCCATGAAACCCGAGATCATCGTCTCTTCCCGCGACCTCGAGCGCCTCGAAGGCCTGCTGAGCAGTGCTGCTGCGCGCAATCGTGCCGACCTGGACGGTTTGCGCGACGAACTCGAGCGCGCCGACGTCCGCGAGCCCGAGGACATGCCCAGCAACGTGATCACGATGAACAGCACCGCCCGCATTCGCGAATTGCCCAGCGGCAAGGAGCGCGAGCTCACGCTCGTCTATCCGGCCAGCACGGCCGTCGGCGGCGGCAGCCCCGTGTCGGTCTTCACGCCGGCCGGCAGCGCGCTGCTCGGCCTGGCGGCCGGCCAGTCGATCGACTGGCCCACCGTAGACGGCCACATCGTGCGCCTCGAGGTGCTCGAGGTGACTCATCAGCCCGAAGCGAGTGGCGATTTCGAGCGCTGACGAAGCCCCGACGGCCAGCAATGCGCCGCTCCCGCGCCTCCCGGCGGGTCCGTGTTCAGCTCGCCCGGCGCACACGCGCACCGAGCGCAGCGAGCTTGTGCTCGAGGCGCTCGTAGCCGCGGTCGAGGTGGTAGATGCGATCCACGGCGGTCTCGCCCTCGGCCACCAGTCCCGCAATGACGAGGCTGGCCGAGGCGCGCAGGTCGGTGGCCATCACCGCGGCCCCTTCCAGCCGCTGCACGCCCCGCACGACCGCGGTATTGCCGTCGATGCTCACGTCGGCTCCCAGCCGCTGCAGCTCGACCGCATGCATGAAGCGGTTCTCGAAGATGGTCTCGCGAATCATCGCCACGCCGTTGGCGA
>DAOMOP010000195.1:0-7650 GCA_035444405.1 Rhodocyclaceae bacterium | reverse complement strand
CACCGGCTGGTCGCAGCCGGTGAGCGGGCGCAGGCGCGGGTCGTAGTGCGGATTGGGCAGGCAGCGCACGTCGAAGACGAGGTCGGCATCGAGCGGGATGCCATACTTGAAGCCGAAGGACTGGAACATCAGCGTCAGCCCGGCGGTCGGTGCGAGCTGCAGGAAATCCTTGACCCACGAGCGCAGCGTGTTCGGGTGCAGGTCGCTGGTGTCGACGTTGTGGCCGAGCTCGGCGATCGACGCGAGCGCCTCGCGCTCCTTGTGGATCGCCTCGGCGAGCGAGACGTCCTCGCTGGCGAGCGGGTGACGGCGGCGCGTTTCCGAAAAGCGCGCGATCAGCGTGTCGTCGCGCGCGTTCAGGAACAGCATGCGCACGTCGGCCGCCATCGTGCGCAGCGTCTCGAGCTGCTGCGGCAGTGCCGCGATGCTCGCGCCCGAGCGCACGTCGACGGCGATCGCGATGCGCTGGTAGCCGGTCCCGCGCAGATGCGTGACCAGCTGCGGCAGCAAGGTCGCCGGCAGGTTGTCGACGACGTAGTAGCCGGCGTCCTCGAGCACGTTCAGCGCAATGCTCTTGCCCGAGCCCGACAGGCCGCTGATCAGGACGATCTGCATGTCATCCAACTCCGCGAGGGTCCGCGTCGGCCCGCCGGCTGCCCGACGGGCCACATCCGACCGTGCCGCGCTCTTCGACGGCGGCACGGCCGCACCGGCGCTGTCAGCTCCAGACGTCCGCCGGCACCTTCAGGCGTTCGACCGGACGGTTGTCGAGCAGGTGCTCGTCGATCACGGCCGTCACGTCCTCGGGCTTGAGCCGCCCGTACATGATGCCTTCCGGATACACCAGCGCGACCGGCCCGGCGCTACAGGCTCCCAGGCAGCCGGTGCGCGTGATCGCGAAGCGACCGAGCAGCTCGCGTTCCTTGAGCTGCTGATGGAACGCCGCGGCCACATCCTGGCCGCCAGCGGGCGCGCACGACGGGCGCCCCAGTTCCGGCGCATGGGTGTGGCCACAGACGAATACGTGTTTCTCGGGTTTCGGCATTGCTGTCCTCCTTTCCTGTCGATGATCGGCCGCTGGCTGCGGCCTGTGTAGTCGATGCGTGTTCGAACGCCTTTCGCGCACGACCTGCGCCTGCGAGGCGATCGCGATAGTGCGCCGCGCCGGACCCGCTGTACACCGCTTAGGTCAAGGACACCGGGGGAAAAGCTCAGGCGGCGAGCAGCCGGCCCGCCTCGCGTCGCGCCACGCCGGCACGCACGAGCTCGCCGACCAGCCAGCCGGCCAGCGCATCGTACGACAGCCCGAGAAAGCGCACGTTGGCCTCGCGGTACAAGGGCACGCGCGCGAGCCACGCGGGCAGCTCGTCGAGCGCGACGGCACGCACGTCGAGCAGCGTGAAGGTGAAGCACGCACGGATCGCGTTGCGCGCGATCCGCGCACCGTCCTGCTCGAAGGCGCGCAGCCGGCCGAAAGCACGCTCGAGCGCGTCGTCGAACTCGACGAACGGCGCGCCGTGGCCCGGGATCACGACGTCGACGGCGAGCCGCGCGATCGCCTCGAGGGTGCGCCGGGCCTCGCCCACGCCGTCGCCGGTGCCCAGCACGTCGGCGAACAGGATGCCGAAACCGTCGCGCCACAAGGCATCGCCGGAAATCAGGATGCGCCGGTCGGCATTGTAGTAGACCAGCGCGTCCATGTCGTGCCCCGGGGCCGCGAGCGCGCGCCACGCGAGGCCGCCCATCTCGATCAGGTCGCCGGGCGCGATCGACGCGTCGGCAGCGAAACGCTCGCCCGCCTGCTCCGCCGTGGTGAGCAGCAGCGCGTCCTCGTCCCACTGCGCGACCGCGTCGGCCATGCCCTGCGGCACCGCGATGGTGCAGCCGAACGCGCGCTGCAGCGCGGCGTTGCCGCCGATGTGGTCGGAATGGGCGTGGGTGTTGACCAGTCGTTCGAGTCGCCGTCCGGCGAGAATCTCGCCGACCAGCGCAACGGTCTGCTCGGCACGCGTCGCGTAGCCGCTGTCGATCACGGTCGCGGCCGCGCCATCGAGCAGCACGATGTTGTTCGACGACAGCCAGCCGCGCTCGA
Source organism: Rhodocyclaceae bacterium (assembly GCA_035444405.1). Taxonomy (GTDB): domain Bacteria; phylum Pseudomonadota; class Gammaproteobacteria; order Burkholderiales; family Rhodocyclaceae; genus DAOMOP01. The sequence goes on along the minus strand of DAOMOP010000195.1, from coordinate 5,558 downwards.
TGACCTGGATGTTGCCGGGGAGCCGTGCCGTGACGCTCATTGCGTGCCCTCCCCGACTTCGCGCGCGACGTTGTCGGGCAGCGGCACGCGGGCAGGCTTGGCGGGCGGCGGCGGTGGCGCGACCGGCACGCCGTCGATCTCCTCGGCCGTGCGCCCGCAGCCGAGGCACACGCCGGTGTCCCAGTCGATGATGCACACGCCGACGCACTGCGGATCGCTCATCGCCGTCCTCCCCCGACCGCGACTTGCGCGGTGCCGCCGCTGTCCGCCGCGCGGCGCCGCTCGACGGCCGCCAGCACCCGCCGCTTCGCCTCGTCGTCGTAGGCGCTCCAGCGCGCGATCTCGTCGAGGCTGCGGAAACAGCCTTCGCACAGGCCGGTGGCCGCGTTCATGCGGCACACATTGATGCAGGGTGAAGCAATGCTCATGGCTTAGTCGGGTCGGTTCATCGTCGTTGTCGTTGTGTCGCAGCCGCCGCGCTAGGTGCCCGGACCTCGAGCGGCGGCGACGTCCTGGGCCTTCGATGCCGGCAGGCGCGTTCAGTTCGCGGCGCCAGCCTTGGCGCGCTTCGCGAGCACCGCGCGCGCGACGCGCGAGGCCGGCTCGCGGCCGAGCGCGGCGCTGATCCATGCGGCGGTGTCGACCAGCGCATCGAGCGAGACGCCGGTGTCGATGCCCATGCCGTCGAGCAGCCACACGACGTCCTCGGTCGCGACGTTGCCGGACGCGCCGGCCGCGTACGGACAGCCGCCCAGCCCGCCGACCGACGCGTCGAACACCGCGACACCGAGCTCGAGCGACGCGTAGATGTTCGCCGCCGCCATGCCGTAGGTGTCGTGGTAATGGCCGGCGAGCCGCTCGACCGGCACGCGCTCGAGCACCGCCTCGAGCATGCGGCGGGTCGCCAGCGGCGTGCCGGTGCCGATGGTGTCGCCGAGCGAGACCTCGTAGCAGCCCATGTCGATCAGCGTCGCGGCGACCTCGGCGACCCTGTCCGGCGCGATCGGCCCCTCGTAGGGGCAGCCGAGCACGCACGACACATAGCCGCGCACGCGCACGCCGGCCGTCTTCGCCGCCTCGGTGACGGGGCGGAAGCGCTCGAGCGACTCGGCGATCGAGCAGTTGATGTTCTTCTGGCTGAAGCTCTCCGAGGCGGCGCCGAAGACCGCGACCTCCTCGGCCCCGGCTGCGAGCGCGGCCTCGAAGCCCTTCATGTTCGGGGTCAGCACCGGATAGGTGACGCCGGGGCGGCGCGCGGCGAGCACGCGCGTGAGCACCTCGGCGTTGTCGCCCATCTGCGGCACCCATCTGGGCGACACGAAGGAGGTCGCCTCGATCGTCGTGAGGCCCGCATCGGCGAGCCGCGCGATCAGCTCGACCTTGGTGTCGGCCGGCACCAGCTGCTTCTCGTTCTGCAGCCCGTCGCGCGGGCCGACTTCCACTATCCTGACCTGTCGTGGCAGCGTCATCATCGACTCCCGTGCCGGCAATCGCTAGGGGCATCCAGAGCCCATCGCCGCCGGCATCATCCCGGGCGGCGGGGCGCATCGGCCGCGAACGGCCGCGCTCCGCCACCCTTCCATCATCATCCCCGGCGCATCACTCGCCGCCGGCGGCCTCGAACTCGACCAGCTCGGCACCGTCGCCGACCTGGTCGCCGACCGCGAAGCGGAAGGCCTTCACCGTGCCGGCCGCGGGCGCGGTGATCGTGTGCTCCATCTTCATCGCCTCGAGGATCAAGAGCGGCGCGCCGCGCTCGACCTTCTGCCCTTCGGCCGCGACCAGCGCGATCACCTTGCCCGGCATCGGCGCGAGCAGCCCACCCTCGGCACCGCTCCCCTCGCCGGCATGGTGCAGCGGATCGACGTTGGCGAGCTGCCACGCGCGACCGTGCAGGAACACGTGGCGCTTCTCGCCGGCCGCGATCACGCTCGCGTCCATGCGGTTGCCGTCGAGCTCGACGCGCAGCAGGCCGCGTGAATAGAGCTCGCCGTGCGCCTCGACCCGGTGGCCGTCGACGGTCAGCGTGTAGGTGTCGCCGCGATAAGTCACCTGCACGGTCTTCTGCAGCTCGCCGAGCCGGAACATCAGATCGCGCTGCGCGCTCGCATTGAGCCGCCAGCCGTCGCGCGCATGCCACGGCGACAGCGGATCCTCGTCGCGGCGCGCCGATTCGGCCGCCCGGCGCGATTCGCGCAGCAGCTCGGCCAGCGCGGCGACCTGCCACACCTCGATCGGCACCTCGACCGCCTCGGGGAACAGGTAGTCCCGCTCGCGCTCGATCAGGCCGGTGTCGAGATCGGCGTTCGCGAACGCCGGACACGCGACCAGCCGCGACAGGAAGTCGATGTTGTTGGCGACGCCGACCACGCGGTACTCGGCCAGCGCCTGCAGCATGCGCGCGAGCGCGCGCTCGCGGTTGACGTCCCAGACGATCAGCTTGGCGATCATCGGGTCGTAGTGCGGACTGATCTCGTCGCCTTCCTCGACGCCGGTGTCCACACGCACGTGCAGGCTCTCCTCGGGCGGGGCGAGATGCACGAGGCGCCCGGTCGACGGCAGAAAGCCCTTGGCCGGATCCTCGGCGTAGATGCGCGCCTCGAGCGCATGGCCGCGCAGCTGCAGCTGCTCCTGCGTGAGCGGCAGCTTCTCGCCGGCGGCCACACGCAGCTGCCATTCGACCAGATCGAGGCCGGTGATCATCTCGGTGACCGGATGCTCGACCTGCAGCCGCGTGTTCATCTCCATGAAGTAGAAGGTGCCGTCCTGGCTGGCGATGAATTCGACCGTGCCGGCACCGACGTAGCCGACCGCGCGCGCCGCCTCGACCGCGGCCTGGCCCATCGCCGCGCGCCGCTCGGGCGTCATGGCCGGCGCCGGCGCCTCCTCGAGCACCTTCTGGTGGCGGCGCTGCACCGAGCAGTCGCGCTCGAACAGATACACGACGTTGCCGTGCGTGTCGCCGAACACCTGGATCTCGATGTGGCGCGGGCGCACCAGGTATTTTTCGACCAGCACGTCGTCGTCGCCGAAGGCCGACGCCGCTTCACGCTTGCACGACGCGAGCAGTGCGTCGAACTCGTCGGCGTGCTCGACCAGCCGCATGCCCTTGCCGCCACCGCCGGCGCTCGCCTTGATCAGCACCGGGTAGCCGATCGCGTCGGCCTGCGCCTTCAGGTAGGTCGCATCCTGGTTGTCGCCGTGGTAGCCCGGCGTGAGCGGCACGCCGGCTTTCTCCATCAGCGCCTTGGCCGCGGACTTCAAGCCCATCGCGCGGATCGCCGAGACCGGCGGGCCGATGAAGACGACGCCCTCGCGCGCGCACGCGTCGGCGAACTCCTCGTTCTCGGACAGGAAGCCGTAGCCGGGGTGGATCGCCTGCGCGCCGGTCTGCTTGGCCGCGGCGAGGATGCGGTTGGCGACCAGATAGGACTCGCGCGCCGCCGCCGGGCCGATCAGCACCGCCTCGTCGGCGAGCCGCACGTGGCGCGCGTTCGCGTCGGCTTCCGAATAGACCGCCACCGTCTTGATGCCCATGCGGCGCGCCGTCTTGATGACGCGGCAGGCGATTTCACCGCGGTTGGCGATGAGGATCTTGTCAAACATGGGTGCCCTCCGCGGTGAAATCCCCTGTGCATGCTACGCATGCAAGGCAATGTGACTTCGTCGCTGCGCCGCTGCGCGGCTGGTCACCGCGATTCGCGATCAGGATCTTGTCGAACATGTCGTCTCCCTTAAGCCTTCGGCACCCAGGCGGCCGCGCGTTTGGACAGGAAGGCATCGAGGCCCTCCTTCGCCTCGGGCGTGGCCCGCAGGCTGGAAATGCGACGCGCGGTGTCTTCGACCACGTCGTCGTCGATCGGGCGGTTGGCGACCGCGCGGATCAGCGCCTTCGCGGCGCCCTGCGCCTTCGGGCCGCCTTCGAGCAGCGCCGCGACGAGCTCATGCACCTTCGCGTCGAGCTGCTCGGCGGCGACGAGCTCGTGCACGAGCCCGATCTCGGCCGCGCGCGCGGCGGTGATGCGCTCGGCGGTCTGGAAGTAGCGGCCCGCCTGGCGCTCACCGATCGCACGGATCACGTACGGGCTGATCGCCGACGGGATGATGCCGAACTTGACCTCGGAGGTCGCGAACACGGCGCGGTCGGCGGCGACGCAGATGTCGCACGCCGACGCCAGTCCCATGCCGCCGCCGAGCGCCGCCCCATGCACGCGCGCGATGGTCGGCTTGGCCAGCTCGGCGAGCGCACGCAGCATGCCGGCCAGGCGGCGGGCGTCGTCGAGGTTCTCCTCGACGCTCGCCTGCGCGGCGGCCTTCATCCAGTTCAGGTCGGCGCCGGCCGAGAAGCTCTTGCCGCGGCCGGCCAGCACCACGACGCGCACCGCGTCGTCGGCCTCGAGCGCGCGGCAGGCCGCGGTCAGGTCGGCGATCAGCTGCGCGTTGAACGCGTTGTGCACGTCCGGCCGGTTCATCCACACCGTCGCGATGCCGCCGGTGCGTTCGATTTCGAGTGTTTCGTACATTTTCGTCTCCTTCGTGGATGACGGGTAACGGGTGATCGGCAAGGCCCGAAGCGCCCAGCCGCGCGCGCGGCTGCGATCACGCGTCACACGTCACGCATCACATCCTGAACAGGCCGAACTTGGTTTCCGGGATCGGGGTGTTGAGCGCCGCCGACAGCGACAGCCCGAGCACGCGCCGCGACTGCGCCGGATCGATCACGCCGTCGTCCCACAGGCGCGCGGTCGCATAGTACGGGTGCCCCTGGCGCTCGTACTGCTCGCGGATCGGCGCACGGAACGCCTCCTCGTCCTCCGCCGACCAGGTGCCGCCCTTGGCCTCGATGCCGTCGCGCCGCACCGTCGCGAGCACGCTGGCGGCCTGCTCGCCGCCCATCACCGAGATGCGTGCGTTCGGCCACATCCACAGGAAGCGCGGGCTGTAGGCGCGGCCGCACATGCCGTAGTTGCCGGCACCGAACGAGCCGCCCAGAATCATGGTCAGCTTGGGCACCTGCGCGGTCGCCACCGCGGTGACCATCTTGGCGCCGTCCTTGGCGATGCCGGCGTTCTCGTACTTCCTGCCCACCATGAAGCCGGTGATGTTCTGCAGGAAGACGAGCGGGATGCCGCGCTGTGCGCACAGCTCGACGAAGTGCGCGCCCTTCTGCGCCGACTCGCCGAACAGGATGCCGTTGTTCGCGACGATGCCGACCGGATAGCCGTAGAGCTGCGCGAAGCCGGTCACCAGCGTCGTGCCATAGCGCGACTTGAACTCGTCGAAGCGCGAGCCGTCGACGATGCGTGCGATCACTTCGCGCACGTCGTAAGGCTTGCGCGTGTCGCTGGGGATGATGCCGTAGATCTCGTCGGGGTCGTAGAGCGGCTCCTCGCCGCCGCCGAGCACCATGTTCACGGGCTTGGAACGATTGAGGTTGCCGACGATGCGCCGCGCGATGTAGAGCGCATGGTTGTCGTTCTCGGCCAGATGGTCGGCCACGCCGGAGATGCGCGTATGCACGTCGCCGCCGCCCAGATCCTCGGCGCTCACGACCTCGC
>DAOMOP010000194.1:0-7684 GCA_035444405.1 Rhodocyclaceae bacterium | reverse complement strand
GGCAGCGAGGTGATGAGCCGCATCGCCGCGCCGATGGTCGGCGGCATGGTGTCCTCGACCGTGCTCACGCTCGGCGTGATCCCTGCGCTCTACGCGCTGGTCAAGCAGTGGCAGCTCAGGCGCGAGCAGCGCGACGCGGCACCGCGGCTGGCGCGGGCCGACGCGAGCGCGGCGGGGTGATGCCTGCGCGCGTCGGCGCAGCGCCTCATCGCTCGTCCGACGCGCGGCCGCCCGGCACGCGGCAAAAGCCCTGCGCTTGTACCCCAAGGGCCGCATTGAACTTGCTCGACATGTTCTGGAACGCGACGAGCGCGGTCAGCTCGATCAGGGCGTCGTCGTCAAAATGGCGCTTGACCCGCGCGGCGAGCGCGTCATCGACGCCGACGTCGGTACGCGTCATCGCTTCGGCATAGGCCAGCGCCGCCTTGGTGCGCTCGTCGAAGAGCTCGGAGGCCTCGAATCGCGGCAGCGCATCGAGCTGCGCCTCGCTCACACCGCGCTTCAGGCAGTTCGCGCTGTTGATGTCGATGCAGAACGCACACCAGTTGATCTGCGACACGCGCACCGTGATCAGCGAACGCAGCGCCGGCTCGATCGGCGAGCGCTTGCGATCGAGGGCGCCGTAGAGCAGCGACAGCGCCGCGAACACCCAAGGCGTACGCCCCCACAGCCGCGCCGGTTCGAGCTCCTGGCCGTAGCGGCGTCGCTGGTTGGCGAGAAAAATCCGTACGAGCCACGGAAAGCGATGCCGTGCGGCGGTGACGATGCGGGGTGGGGAAAAGCGCTTCATCTGCTCACCTCCGAAAACTTCGGGCTTGGCGCCGTCGGGCGTCGCACCATTGCGTCGGGTACAGCCTGCTCGAGACGATCCGCACGATGGGGCAGTCTCGCCACCACGGGACCGAACCGGCATCAGCACGACACTGAAGGTTCACCGGTCACGAACCGTCGGTGCCGGCGCCCTCAGCTGTCATTCGCATATCGGCGCAGTCGAAAGCTCAACCGCGTACCGCCCTCGTCCGACCGTTCGAGCACCAGGCCACTGTCGTGCAGTTCGAGGATTCGACGCACGATGCGCAGCCCCAGACCGCTGCCAGAGCTCGGACATTTCGAACGCGGCGCCGGTTGCCAAACCGGTCCGGCGAGCCAGTCTGCCAGCATCCGAGGCAGACCGGGGCCGTCGTCGCTCACACGTACCTCGACGCCGTGCGCCGACGCGCGCACGTCGAGCTCGATTCGCGTCGCGCCGTCCGCATGACGGATCGCATTGTCTATCAGGTTGTCGAGCACCCGTTCGATCAGCATCGCATCGGCCTCGACACGAAGGTCGGGAGGCCCGTCGCCGTGGACCGCCAGCTCGAGTCCGACGGCGGCAGCGCGTGAAACGAACTTCTGCGAGGCATCGTGCAGGACCTCCTCTATGAAAAAGGGCTCGGCTTCGATCCGGTAGTCCGACCTTTGCAGGTTTGCCAATTCGAACTGCTCCGCAAGCAGCCGCTCGAGGCGCTGCACCTCGCCGGAGGCTTGCCAAATGAGTTTAGCGGCACTGGGGGAGATTCCGCTATCCGACCGTCCCGACAATGTCTCGAGTACGCTCTTGATGACGGTCAGCGGGGTACGCAGGTCGTGCGACAACGTCGCAAACAGTTCGCGTCGAGTGCGGTCCTCATCCGTGAGCGTCCGTAGCAGTTCGATGATCTCGCGTGCCATCGCATCGACATTGCGGGCGACCTGATCCAGTTCGGACAGGCCGTGGCCGCGTCCGTCGACGTTCGCTCGCACACCCGACTCGTGGCGAGCCCGATCGAGCTCGGCGAGGGTTCGATTGATCCGGCGGATCGGCCGCAGGATCATGAATAGCAGCAGGACTGCCGTCGAAAGCGCCGGGATCATCACACCGACGGCCAGCTTCAGCGAATCGGACAGCAAGAAGTCGGTGTGCGCCGCCAGGAAACCGCCGGTATCCGGGCCTTGCAGTACCATCACCAAGTAGGCGTATCGATCGAATCCGAGCGAGGCGGCCGAGAAGATGCGCCGCCGTTCCGGATTGACCGGGTCTTCGATCGTCGCCGGCAATGCCGCCGCACCGGTAAGCCAGGCGCGAACGGTGGAGATGTCGAGTATCGTGCGACGGACTTGCCCGTGCGCGACGGATGCCACGTTGATTCTGCCGTTGTTGCCAACAATGTAGAACTGCGCACCGGGGTGGCTGTTGCCGAGCTCCGACAACGTGGCCCGGACCTCAGCCTCGTCGCGAAAGCGACCCGCCCGCACGTCGCCGAGGACCGAATTGCGGGCTGCGATCTGCGCAGCCCAGTCGCGCGCCTGGTACTGAGTCGCCTTGTAATGAAACCGTGTATGCGTGTACTCGGCGATCAGCGCAAAAGCCAGGACGACGACCAGACCATAGGCAATTTGCACGAAAACGAGGCGGCCGAAAAGTGACCGCGGAATCGCCCGCACGATCAGCGAAGATGCGCGTTCAGACGATAACCGAGGCCCCACACGGTCTGAATCAGCCGGGGACGCGCCGGATCGGGCTCGATCTTGCGGCGCAGTCGATTGATGTGAGTCGTGACGGTGTACTCGTACACATTGCTGCCGTACCCCCACACCAGATCGAGCAACTGTGCGCGCGCGTAGACGCGCCCGGGATTCTGGGCAAAAAGATGAAGCAGATCGAACTCCTTCTCGGTCAGCGGCAGCACGGCATCGCCTCGCACGACCTGCCGGGCAGTCGGGTCGATGGTCAGCTCGCCGACCGTGATCCGATCCCCCGGGCGGGCCACTTCGGCCCGACAATGCTCGACACGCCGAAACAGAGCCCGTATTCGTGCGAGCAGTTCCAGCATACCAAACGGTTTGACGACGTAGTCGTCGGCACCGAACTCCAGCCCGACGATGCGATCGAGCTCGCTGCCGCGGCCCGACAGCATCAATACGAGCGTCGATAAGCCTTCTGCGCGAATCGTGCGGCAGATGTCGAGTCCCGTCAGACCCGGCAGGCCGATGTCGAGCACGACGAGATCGGGCGGTTGCTGTCGCATCAACTCGAGCGCCCCGCCGCCTTCGTGGCAAACCTCTACGTCGGCCGCCAGCTCGCGAAGATGTCCGGCGATGAGCGCGGCAAGTTCAGGAGCATCTTCGACGACCAGGATGCGACGCCCCGGCGCGTCGCGATCGGCCTCGCCCAACCCGATCGGACCGCCGATACAACCTGATGTCATGGCGTCGCTGCGATCGCTGCCACCATCACCGTCGACCTTGCTCACCGCGCACGACGCCTCCCAGCGGGCGCCTGCAGCGGCGCGCGTGGAGCTCGGCAAAGCGGTTGTCATCTTGGGCTCCTGTTCATGTAATTGTTGCTGAGCTCCGGCAAGCGGGCGGTGTCGGCACAGCGCCTTGACTCGGCACGATCAAGCCGGAAGTCTGGCCGGCGGTCGGCGTGCCCGCCCCGGCCACCGCCGTCGGATTCGCGCACTGCCACAAGGACACGCGTCGCGGCGAGTATCGGTTCGCAGCCCTTACCGCGCGATGAGCGCAACATTACGATCCGGTAACCGCGCCGTTCCCGTCCCCTGCCCGAGCGGGCGGTTCGGGCTGGACTTATGGGGCGTACGTGCGGCCACCCGCTGACCACGCTTTGGCCAACGCGTCGTACCTTCCGTCATAACGGCCATCGCACGTCGGACGGTGCAGCCGGGCGGTCACGATCTCGAACGTGGCCTGCTCTGCGTGCACGGCATCGGCCCCGGCCTCGAACGCCAACACGCGCTCCAGCTCCGATCGACCGAACCCTACGACGACGAGCGGCTCGGCAAAGCCGAGCCATCGAATTCGCTGCACGGCCTCGACCACTCGCGCACCCAGACGGGCGCCGTCCACGACGACGAGATCATGACGCGCAGCGTCGGCGAGTCCGTCGAAGTCGCCGGGCTCGCAATGCGACCACAGCACCGTGACGCCGCCGGCGCTCCACACAGTCTCGTCCAGACGGCGTCGTGCTTGTCTATCGCAGCTCACAAAGAGCGCGCGAATCATCGTCTGCATGCTGCACCTCCTTGCACCCAAAGCATGCCGCCCATTCTGTCGGGATTGCCTCGGGCAAGTCTCACGATTTGATGACGAATGTGTGAACGGCGCGGCGCCGGCGGCGCACACCGCGCCGGAGCTGTCGGCATCGAACCGATGTGCTGCAATCGACGAGCATACGCGTGACACAAATCGTCATACCGCCGCCTCCGATTCGCGATTTTCGGCTGGAACAATCACCCCGCGCACCGATGGCATGGCGCGCCTGATATCGGAACACAATCAACTGGAGGATTCGACAGCATGGCGAGCAAGTCGATACTGCCCGTCATCAGACGAGCACAACGCGGCGATGCCGATGCGCAGCATCGACTCGGCTGTCTTTATCTCGAGGGTGGCGAAGGGCTCGCCGCAAACGAGCGCACCGCCTACCTGTGGCTCAGCCGGGCGGCCACCCAGGGCAAGGAAGCAGCCTGGCGGGCGATCGGCGAGCACATAACGCCGCAGGGTGCCGACGGAGACCCGCAACTGGCGCACTGGTATCGGCTCGCCGCAGCGGCCGGCTCGCCGCATGCGAAGCGGAGGCTGGCACGAACGCTCATCGGCGATGACGATTGCCGCGCGACACACGAGACACGCTCCGCCGCGATCGCGCTACTGCAGGACGCCGCGGCCGCAGGCGACGCCGAGGCGTGCCGCGATCTCGGCCGGCTGCTGCTCACGTCGCCCGTGGAACCAGCCGACGTCGACACGGCGTGCCGGTTGCTCGAGCAGGCTTTCGAAGCCGGGCTGCGCGAAGTCGCACCCGATCTCGCCGATCACTATTGGAAGACCCGTGCGCTCGCACTGGCGCTCAAATGGTATGAGCGCTGCCCCGATCCGGCCGATGCAGAGCAAATCTACCGCCTCGGCCTGCTTCGAGCTCTGCGCGGTGAACCGGCCAACAAACTGCTCGAACAAGCAGCCGACGACGGTCACGTCGGGGCCTGCGAAGAGCTCGGGATCCGCCTTGCCACCGGGTCGGCGGAGCATCGCCGCGACTTGAAGAAGGCCGTTCGATGGCTGGAACCGGCGGCAGCACAAGGGTCGTCACGCGCGGCCTATCTGCTCGCGACGATCTACCGACACCGCGCGTCCGGCGCATATGACAATCGCCGTGCGCACGGATGGCTCTTCCAGGCCGCACGCCTCGGGCACGGCCAAGCCTGCCTGCGGGCCGGCAAGGCGATCCTGCGTCGTCTCGATGCCGGGCGATCGACGCCGGGCTACGACACCATCGAGGCTCCGGAGGCAACGGCGACCGAGTTTCTCATCGCCGCCGCCCGTCAGGGGTTCAATCAGGCGAGTGACGAGCTCGCACGGATGCTCCGACCGCTCTCTCCGGGCTTTCTGAACCATGCCAGCGCGTGGTCACGGTTTATCGAGCTTGCGGAACGCAAAGATCCGTCCATCGGTGCACGCGTCAAACTCGGCTACGCACTCGGCTTGAGCGCCCGCGAGTTGCTCGCCGTGGTGCCGGACCAGTGCGATTTCGGCAACTATTTCATCATCACGGTCGCCGGGCGACGGCCGCTGCGCCGCCGCATCGTGCTCATCGAGACCGAGCGGCAACGGCAGCTGCTTGACGAGGCCAAGACCCTGCTTCGTCGATTACCGGTGCAACAGCGAGACGATGCGGCCCCTGCCGAGTTCCGTAGCACCTATCTGAAGCTGCGCCTGCTGTCTCGCCAGTTCGGCCACGCGCAGATCGACGCCGCGCTGTTCCCACGGAGCAGGCCGAGCACGCCGGCCCGAACAAGCCGTGCTCAGCATTCCCACACGACGACTGGCGTACCACCCGTTCGCCGCCCGTACTGGCCCGAGCCTGCTCGGCCGTTGCCCCGCCGGCCTGGCAGGCTGCTTACAGATCCGTAATCTTCGAGTCATTTTTGAGTCACGGCAGCGAGCCTAAGATGATTTTCGAACGCTTCGCAAACTCCGACACAAGGAACCCAATCATGGACACTCCCCGTTCGCGGTCGAATGCTGCACGGGAGCCCGTCCCGGCAAGCGGGCACAGCATCCGCCTCAACGTCCCGGGCATGGGCAGCGACCACTGCGCTGGCGTGGTCTCGGGGGCGATCAAGCGGCTGCCGGGGATCCGGTCGGTCGCGACAGACGTTGCCGCGCGGATCGTGACCGTGGACTTCGATGCCGCCCTCACGCGCGGCAAGCATATTCGCGAAGCGATCGAACGCGCAGGCTACCCGATCGGCGACCGCGATGCCGTCTCGCCCGCGACAGCCAGAAAGTCGCGGGACACCGAGGCGGGTCTCTCGACACCCAATCGCATGGCAACACGTGATGCCTCGTCGGCCGATACGGCCCACACGGTCCGGCTGACCGTGCCGGGCATGGGCAGCGACCACTGCGCCGGCCTGGTGTCGAACTCGATCAGGCGGCTCGGCGGGATCGCGCGCATCGAGACCAACATCGCGAACCATCGCGTCACGGTGCAGTTCGACGCGGCGCTGACCCGACCCGACGACATCCGGACAGCCGTCGAGCGCGCCGGCTACGACGTCGATGCGGTCGACGAGGGTGCCGCCGCGAGCGCGCAGCACGAGACCGAATCCGAGGAGCGCTATCTCGCGCTGGCCTGGAAACGGCTGTGGATCGCCGCGGTGCCGACCATCCTGATCATGGTGTTGATGGGATGGCACATGTTCTGGCAGCCGATCCCCGGCTACCTCGCGATCGTCGCACTGCTGGCGTTGCCGGTCGTGTTCACGAACGGTGGCCTGGCAACCCACCGTTCCGCATGGCGTTCGCTGAAGAATCGCACCGCGAACATGGACGTGCTGATCTCGCTCGGCAGTCTGCCGCCCTACCTGATCGGCCTCGTCGGTTTCGTCTATCCGATGACCTCGTTCATCGAGATGGCCTCGACGATCATGACTTTCCATCTGCTCGGCCGCTACCTCGAGACGCATGCGAAAGGGCGCGCGTCGCAGGCGATCAAGAAGCTGCTCACGCTGGGCGCCAAGACCGCCTCGGTGCTGCGTGACGGCCGCGAGGTCGAGGTGCCGGTGGCCGAGCTCGCGGTCGGCGACGTGATGATCGTGCGCCCCGGCGCGAAAGTGCCGACCGACGGCGAGATCGTCGAAGGCGCGAGCCACCTCGACGAGTCGATCGCGACCGGCGAGTCGGTGCCGGTCGAGAAAGGACCCGGCGATGCGGTGATCGGCGCCACGATCAACAAGGAAGGCCTGCTGAAGATCCGCGCGACCAAGGTCGGCGCCGACACCTTCCTGTCGCAGGTGATCCGGCTGGTCGAACAGGCGCAGGGCTCGAAGGTGCCGATCCAGGAGTTCGCCGACCGCGTCACCGGCCAGTTCGTGCCAGCCGTTATCCTGATCAGCTTTGCCAGCCTGGTGATGTGGCTGTTGTTCGCCGCGAGCCTGCAGCCGGTGCTCGACTGGGGGGCGGGCTTTTTGCCGTGGGTCGATCCGACCCTGACCCCGCTGATGGCCGGCACCTTGTCCGCGGTCGCGGTGCTCGTGATCGCCTGCCCGTGCGCGCTCGGGCTTGCGACGCCGACCGCGCTGATGGTCGGCTCCGGCCTCGGCGCCGAGCGCGGCGTGCTGATCCGCTCCGGCGAGGCGATCCAGAC
>DAOMOP010000193.1:0-7686 GCA_035444405.1 Rhodocyclaceae bacterium | reverse complement strand
GGGCGGCCGTACTGGGAGGTGCCGGTCATGGTGCAGCGCCTGTGCGGCATCTGCCCGGTCAGCCACCATCTGGCGGCGTCGAAGGCGCTCGACCGCGTGGTCGGCGCACGGCCGGTGCCGGCGAGCGCCGAAAAGCTGCGCCGGCTGATGCACTACGGGCAGATCCTGCAGTCGCACGCGCTGCACTTCTTCCACCTGTCGTCGCCGGACCTGCTGTTCGGCTTCGACTCGGAGGCCGGGCGGCGCAACATCCTCGGCGTGGCCGCCGCGCATCCGGAGCTCGCGCGCCAGGGCGTGCTGCTGCGCAAGTTCGGGCAGGAGGTCATCCGTGCGACCGCCGGCAAGCGCATCCACGGCACCGGCGCGATTCCCGGCGGCATGAACCGGCACCTGGCCGCCGCCGACCGCGCGGCGCTGAAGGCCGAGATCGCCGACGTGCTGACCTGGAGCCATGCGGCGGTCGACGTCGTCAAGCGCCTGCATCGCAGCGATCCGGCGCTGTACGACGGTTTCGGCGCCTTTCCGTCGGCGCTGATGAGCCTCGTGCGTGCCGACGGCGCAATGGAGCTCTACGACGGCCGGCTGCGCTTCCGCGATGCCGACGGCACCATCCTGCTCGACGGCGTGGCCGACCAGGACTACCGCAGCGTCATCGCCGAGCAGGTCAAGCCGTGGAGCTACATGAAGTTTCCGTACCTGCGCACGCGCGGTCCGGAGACGGGCTGGTATCGCGTCGGCCCGCTCGCGCGCGTGCAGAACTGCGACTTCATTCCGACGCCGCTGGCCGAGGCCGAGCGGCGCGAGTTCGTCGCCCACGGCGACGGCGCGCCGGTGCAGGCCACCCTCGCGTACCACTGGGCGCGCATGATCGAGCTGCTGCACGCGGCCGAGGTGATCCGCGACCTGCTCGACGACCCGGATCTCCTCGCCGGCCCGCTGACTGCCGAAGGGCCGCGCGCGCGTGAAGGCGTCGGCGTGATCGAGGCGCCGCGCGGCACGCTGATCCACCACTACCAGGTCGATGACGACGATCTGGTCAGCATGTGCAACCTGATCGTGTCGACGACGCACAACAACCAGGCGATGAACACCGCGATCCGCACGGTCGCGGCCAAATATCTCGACGGCCGCAAGCTCACCGAGGGCCTGCTCAACCACGTCGAGGTCGCGATCCGCGCCTTCGATCCGTGCCTGTCGTGCGCGACCCATGCGCTCGGCCGCATGCCGCTGGTGCTCGAGCTCGCCGACGGTGCCGGCACCGTGCTCGACCGGGTAGTGCGTGACTGAAGGCGTGCGCGTCGTCGTGATCGCGGTCGGCAACCCGTCGCGTGGCGACGACGCGCTGGGGCCGCTCCTGCTCGAACGCATCGCCGCGCGCTTCGGCGAGGTCGTCGCGGTGGCGGACTTTCAGCTGCAGATCGAACATGCGCTGCTGCTCGAGGAAGCCGATCTGGCGCTGTTCATCGATGCCGCAACGGGGCTCGAAGCGTCGTGTGCGTTCGACGAGATCGGCCCGGAGCGGGCCGCGACGCCGCTCACCCATGCGCTGGCGCCGCAGGCCGTGCTGGGCGTGTTCGAACGGATTGCGCAGCGCGCGCCGCCGCCGGCCTTCGTGCTGGGCCTGCGCGCAGCGCATTTCGGGCTGGGCGAGGCGCCGTCGGCCGCGGCGCGCGAAGCGCTCGCTGAGGGGTGGCGGCTTGCCGGCGAGCTGCTTGCCGATGCGCGACCGGCGCGCTGGCGGGCGGTTGTCGCCGCGCGCGGCGGTGCCGGTCAGTGGTGCGGCTCGGGAAACAGCAGCGCGAGATAGCCGGCCAGATCGAGCTCCGCCGCCTCGCGCAGCGCGCCGAAGGCCGAAGGGTCGATGTCGAGCGTCGTCCACACGATTGGCGCGACCTGTGCGGCGGCCGCCTCGCTCGTCGCGCCGCTGCGGTCGGAGTGCACGATGTGTGCGGCCAGATTCAGCGCCGTCGCTTCGAAGGTGAAGCTGCCGGCCAGGCGCGGATGGATTTGCGCGCCGATGACCTCGGCGAAACAGCTCGGCAGCTTCCAGCTGTCCATCAGCGTCGCACCGACCTCGGCGTAGTCGCATCCGACGATGCGGCGCTCGGCCTGGAAGAGCGGCTCGCCGTTGGTGTCGGCCGCCTTCTGCGCCTCTATCGCCAGTGCCGGGACGGTCTGGTACATGGCCAGATGGCCGACGTCGGCCAGCAAGCCGATGACGAGCATGCGCTCGGCGGTCGCCAGCTCGCAGCGGCGTCCGATCTCGCGCGCCGCGATGCCGCACATCATGCTGCCGCGCCAGAAGCGGGCCATGTCCATTTGCTCGGGGCGAATGCCGGAGAACACCGAGCTCAGCGACATCGCCAGTACGAGATCATGCACCTGCTGCAGGCCGAGAATGGTCACGGCGCGGTGGATGGAATCGATCGTGCCGCCATAGCCATACAGCGCACTGTTGACCACTTTCAGCAGCCGCGCGGTAAGCGCAGGATCGGCCGTGATCGCGCGGGAAATCTCGACCAGCGATCCATCCGGGGCGTCGAGCGTCTCGCGGATCCTGACATAGACCGACGGAAGCGAGGTCAGCGCTTCCAGATTGGCCACGAGCTCCTGGGCTGAATGCATGGGCGGTTTCCTGCGAGGTGTCGGACGTTGCGGGTGCGCCCGAAGTGATTCGATTATGGTTCATTGTGCGCGGCAGGTGAACCGCGGCGGTGGCAAGGTCCGACGCCGACGCGTGCGAGCCTATTGAGAAGCCATTCGGGCAGTGCCACCATCGTGGCAGGACCGCGGCGTGGGATGACGGAGAGCAATCATGCGCATCATCAGCTGGAACATACAGTGGGGGCGTGGCGCCGACGGCCGTGTCGATGTCGAGCGCACGATCGACGCGTTGCGCGCGATGGGCCCGCCCGACGTGATCTGCCTGCAGGAGGTCGCGCAGAACATGGAGGGCCTCGCCGGTGGCCATGGCGAGGATGAAGTGTCGCTGCTGTCGAGCGCGTTTGCGCGCTACGAGCCGGTGTTCGCTCCGGCGCTCGACGTGCCGGGCAGCGATGGCGGGCGGGCGCGCTTCGGCAACCTGATCCTGTCGCGCTTGCCGGTCGATCAGGCCTGCCGCCATCTGCTGCCGTTCCCGGCCGATCCCGGAGTGTGCGGCATGCAGCGCAGCTGCGCCGAAGTGGTCGTCATCGGTCCGGCCGGCCCGCTGCGCGTGCTGACGACGCATCTGGAGTATTACTCGGCGCGCCAGCGCCTTGCCCAGGTCGAGGCGCTGCGGGCGCTGCAGGAGCAGGCGGCCGATCATGCCGCCAATCCGGGAGCGGGCAAGGACGACAGCCCGGTCTTCGCGCCGCGCCCGCGCCCGGTCAGCGCGGTGGCGTGCGGCGACTTCAACTGCGAGCCGGCAACGACCGAGTACCGGCTGATGAGCGCGCCGCTGGCGGCCACCGGGGCCGAATGGCGCGATGCCTGGCCGCTCGTGCATGGCAGCGCGCCGCACGCGCCGACGGTCGGCCTGCACGGCGCGGAGTGGCCGGGGCGCCAGTTCTGCTGCGACTACTTCTGGGTGTCGGCCGACATCGCCGCGCGCGTGCGCGCGGTCGATGTCAATGTCGAGACGGCCGCATCGGATCACCAGCCGGTCGTGCTCGAGCTCGCCGACTGAGCGTGCTTCACGAGCTCGCCGTGGCCTCGAGCGGCTCGACGAGGTCGCGGTATGCGTGCCAGGTGGCGTGGCCGAGCAGTGGCATCAGCACGACGAGGCCGAGGTGGAAGGTCGCGAAACCGACCACGGTCAGCGCGACGATCAGTACTGCCCACAGGGCCATCGGCGCGGGATTGCGCAGCAGCACGCCGGCGCTGCCGAGCATCGACGTGATCGCGTCCTGGTTGCGGTCGAGCATCAGCGGGATCGCGACGACGCTGACCGCGAAAGCGATCGACGCGAAGACGAGGCCGGCGCCGAAATACACGAGCAGGAACTCGAGGTTCTCGAAGGCCAGGACCTGCGACAGGAAGCCGGTCAGGTTGGGCACTTCGGCAGTGTAGAAGAGCGCGAAGATCACCAGCGAGGCACGTGCCCACACCAGGAAGATCACGCCCAGCACGACCGCGAAGATGCCGATGTTGCCGGCATTGCGCCGCCACACCGTCAGCGTCGGCGTGAGCGCGCACGCCTCGCCGCGCTCGCGGCGGCGGCTGATCTCGTACAGGCCCATCGCGACGAAGGGGCCGAGCAGCAGAAAGCCCGAGGTCACCGCCATCGTGTATTCATACGCATGCTCGAACACGAAAGTGACCAGCAAGCCCATCGCGGCAAAGCAGAAGCCGTAGAACAGGCTCGGAATCGGGCACGCCTTGAGGTCGTCGAAGGCGCGCGCGAGCCAGCGCAGCGGCGCGCCGGGCCCGACCTCGCGGGGCTTTGGAAACGGCAGCCCGACATCGTCGATCTTGGCGTTGTTCGACTGCGACATCTGTCTCTCCTGTTGTGGGTTTTGTGTTTATGCAGTGAACCGGGGGCGGCGATCCGGCGCAGACGAACGGTCCGCCTGCGTCGTCGCGGCGGTGCGGCCGCTGTTGCCGGCACCGCTGCGGTCTTATTGTTTTTCGGACAGGAACCCCCGTAGCGAATCGGTTACGGCGTCGGGCGCTTCGGCCATCATCGCGTGGCCGGCGGCGGCGATGCCGATGAGGCGTGCGCCGCCCGGCGCGCTCGCGAGCGCCTCGCAAAGCGGCTGCACGGCGTGGCGCGGCGTCATCTGGTCGCGCGCCGCGCACAGCAGCGCGGTCGGGCAGCGCACGCGTGCCGCGGCCTCGAGCCCGCGCACGTAGGCGTTGCAGGCCGCCAGATCGTTGGCGAGCACGCCGCCGGGCTGGCGCGCCATCAGCTGGCGGTTCACGTTGGGCAAGTACAGGCCCGGCGACGCGCTCGCCCCGAGCTGCGACTTCGGCGTGAACGACCACTGGTCGATCATCGCGCGCGCAGCGTCGGGCGCGTTGCGAGCGGCGTCGAGCAGCGGTTCGGCCACCGGCATCGGCGCGACACTGCCCACCAGCACCAGCCGCGTGACGCGCTCGGGCCGTTCGGCGGCGGCGTGCAGCGCGACCAGCGAGCCCATGCTGTGACCGACCAGCGCGGCGCGTTCGAGCTCGAGGCCGTCGAGCAGCGCGACGAGCCACTGCGCGAGCGCCTCGATCGACGGCAGTGGCGCGCCGCCCGAGCGGCCGTGGCCGGGCAGGTCGGGCGCGATCACGGCGAAGCCGTGGTGGGCGAGGTGGCGTGCCTGGTGGTTCCAGACGCTGTGGTCGTTGCCCGCGCCGTGGACCAGCACGACGGCCGGGCGCGTGCGCTCGAGCGGGCGTGCACCGGTATAGATGAACACGGGGTGGTCGGCAACCGTGAGCTTCATTGCGCTCACCCTTTCTCGACGATGCGGCCGGCCGCGTGGAGGCCGCGGTTCAGGTCGTCGATCAGGTCGCCCGCGTGCTCGAGCCCGACCGACAGCCGCACCGTGCCTTCGCCGATGCCGGCGCTGGCGAGGTCCTGCGCCGACATGCGGAAGTGCGTCGTGCTCGCCGGGTGGATGACGAGCGACTTGGCGTCGCCGACGTTGGCCAGATGCGAGAACACCCGCAAGGCCTCGATGAAGGCACGTCCGGCCGCACGAGCGCCCTTGAGATCGAACGACAGCACCGCACCGGCGCCGGCGGGCAGCAGGCGCGCCGCCAGCGCATGGCCGGGGTGCGTCGCCAGCCCCGGATAGGCGACGCGCTCGACCATCGGATGGGCGGCCAGATGCTCGGCCACCGCCTGCGCGTTGGCGACGTGCGTGCGCATGCGCAGCGGCAGTGTCTCCATGCCCTGCAGGATCTGGAACGCGTTCATCGGCGACAGGCAGGCGCCGAAGTCGCGCAGCCCCTCGCGGCGCGCGCGCAGCGCGAACGCGGTGATCGGCGACTCCTCGGCGAAGTCCATGCCGTGAAAGCCGTCGTAAGGCTCGGTGAGCGTCGGGAACAGGCCCGACGCGTCCCAGTCGAAGCGCCCGCCGTCGACGAGCAGCCCGCCGACCGCGACGCCGTGCCCGCCGAGGAACTTGGTCGCCGAATGCAGGACGAGATCGGCGCCGAGCGCGAGCGGGCGCTGCAGGCAGGGGGTCACCAGCGTCGCATCGACGAGCAGCGGCACGCGCTGCGCGTGCGCGATCGCGGCGACGGTCGGGATGTCGAGCACGTCCAGGCCCGGGTTGCCGAGCGATTCGCCGAAGAAGAGCCGCGTCTCGGGGCGCACGGCCGTGCGCCAGGCGTCGGCGTCGCAGGGATCGACGAAGGTCGTGGTGATGCCGAAGCGCGGCAGCGTGTAGCTCAGCAGATTGTGCGAGCCGCCGTACAGCGCGCGCGACGCGACGATGTGCCCGCCCGCGCCCATCAGCGTGCAGATCGCCAGATGCAGGGCGGCCTGGCCGCTCGCCACCGCGATCGCGCCGACGCCGTCCTCGAGCGCGGCGATGCGCTCCTCGAGCACCGCGTTGGTCGGGTTCGAGATGCGCGAATAGACGTGGCCGGGCCGTTCGAGGTTGAAAAGCTCGGCAGCGTGGTCGCAGTCGGGAAAGACGTAGCTGGTCGTGAAGTAGATCGGTGCGGCGCGCGCGCCGAACGACGCGTCGGGCGACTGGCCCGCGTGCAGCGCGAGCGTTTCGGGCTGAAAGGTCTTTGCTTGGCTCATCGAGGAGTCCGGGTCGGGCGAAAGGCGCTCGCGCTCACGCGCGCTCGTCGGGTTCGAGCATGCGCTCGATGACGGTGATGCGGTCCTTGAGCGCGAGCTTGCGCTTTTTCAGCCGACGGATCAGCAGCTCGTCGTCGAGCTGGTTCGCGGTCAGTCGCGCGATCGCGTCGTCGAGGTCGCGGTGCTCGACGCGCAGCTGTTCGAGCCGTATGTGCAGGTTGGTGGCGTCATCGAAACTGTCGTCGATCATGGCGGGTCCGCTCGCGTGCTGAAGGCGCCGCATCGGGCCGATGCGACCGCCTCGCTATGGTATGCGCCGCCTGCAAGGATGACAACCACGGTACCGTCCGCGCGGACGCCATCGTCTTGAAATCGCGCTGATCCGGCCCGATCTACGGCGGTGTGAGCGGGGCCGTCCTCTGCCCGCCAGTCATATCGAGGAATCACGCCATGAACATCGTCTGCAATGACCCCCTTCTCTACATCGTCGATTATCCGGCCATCGATGCGATCGAGGTGATCGACAAGCGCAGCGGCTGCGGCACGCTGATGCGCGCCGAGACCGCGCGTCGCTTTCGCTCCGAGCTGCAGGTGTGCGCCGCGTCGGGCGATCCGGAGGCGTTCGAGCACCTGATCGACCAATACGGCGCGCTCATGACCCAGCGCGCGGTCTATCATTGAACGATCGAGCGAAACCGATGGCGGCAAGATGAACAAGGCGTTCGTGCGCGAAAGCGACGCGGCAGACGAGGACGACGGCGATATTTCGGCGCCGCGCCTGCCCCCCGGCAGCAAGAACTACATGACGCGGCGCGGCTACGAGGCGCTGCGGGTCGAGCTCGACCAGCTCGTGCGCGCGGAGCGTCCGAAGATGGTCGAGACGGTCGCGTGGGCGGCATCGAACGGTGACCGCTCGGAGAACGGCGACTACATCTACGGCAAGAAGCGCCTGCGCGAGATCG
>DAOMOP010000192.1:2764-7692 GCA_035444405.1 Rhodocyclaceae bacterium | reverse complement strand
GTGCGGATAGGCCTCGACGGCGGCGTCGATGAGATGGCGCAGGAACGCTTCGCCGGCGTACTTGCGGGCGCCGGCCGAGGCCTGCATGATCACCGGGCTGTCGAGCTCGGCGGCCGCCTCCATGATGGCCTGGACCTGTTCGAGGTTGTTGACGTTGAACGCGGGCAGGCCGTAGCCGTGCTCGGCGGCATGGTCGAGCAGTTGTCGCATCGCAACTAGGGGCATTCTGGGTTCTCCGGATGGGGCGCGAGCGGATCGCGCGCAAGACATGGTCAGCCGCGTATTTTACCTGCGCGCAGGAACGCGTGGCAGGCCGGTCGCGCGGGTTGCGGGGCCGCAGCGGCCGGCGCGGGCAGCGCTTTCGCGGTCGGCGCGACCGGGTTGCGGTCGCCGTGCGCTGGCGGCCGCCCCGGACGCTGCGCCAGCGCTCGGAGTCCTCCGGCGGTGCCGCTGGCAGCGGCGCCGCGCGGGCTTCATTGCGTGCCGGGTGCGCTCAACGCTGCAATTCCGCTTGCGTCGTCGCGTCGAGCCGGCCCGTCACCGGGATGCCGCGCTCGGCCTGGAACTGGCTCAGTGCGCTGCGCGTGCGCGGCCCCATCTGGCCGTCGGGGGTGCCGGCGTCGTAGCCGAGGCGATTGAGGATGGCCTGCGCCTCGCGCAGGTTCACCGTTGCCCCGGAGTAGCCGGTCGGCTGGTAGCCGCCGTCGACGCCGAGGCGGCCGCCGGTGCCGAGACCGCGATCGCCCATGGTCTGGGCCTGATAGTTGCGGGCCGCGATGACGAGCTGGTTGTAGGCGTTCTTGAATGCGCCGGCGATGACCTTGCCCTGCGGGGTGTTGGTGTATCCGCCCAGCCCCGCGCCGGCTCCGCCGCCGAGCAGAAAGCCGCCGAGGTTCATGTCGGTGTTCCTGGCGCTGCCTTCGGCCACGCCGACCTGCACGCCCGAGCGGTTGTCGACCAGGGTCAGCAGCGTAGCCGCCTCGTTGCTGCGGATCGAGCCGGCGATCGCCCCGAGCAGGCCGCCGCCGACCGCGCCGACTGCGCCACCGAGCCCGCCCGTGCCGCGTTCGCTGAACAGCACCTCGGGTGCCATCGCATAGTCGGCGCTGACCATCTGACCCTTGCCGAAGTTGCTGCCGGCGCGCAGCTCGCCGCTCTGCTGCAGCGCGCGCTCCTGCTGCATCATCGCCATGCCGCGGCCGCGGTCCACGACGACGAAGCAGTTCGACTGCTGGATCAGCAGACGCAGCACCGGCACGGTCGATGTGAGCCGGTACTGTCCGGACAGGATGCGGTACCAGTCCGAGTTCTGGTCCTCGATCACCGCAATCGTGCCGAACGGGCGGTCGCAGCGCTCCAGGTCCGGGCTCACGTTGGCACCGTGCGCGCCGCCGGCGGCACCCGTCGCAACGGTCTTGGCGCCCTCGTCGCCGACGCGTACCGGCGAAGCCACGCATCCGGCCACGCTCGCTGCGACGCCGGCGACGACAAGCATTGTCAATGAACGATTCATGTGTCCGCGATCCCCTTCAGTGAATGACATAAGCGCACGTGCGGCCGTGTCCCGCTGCTGCCTGCGGCGCACCGGTGACGTGCGTCGCCGCGCGAAGGCGGATACGCACCTGACCGACCGTGATCCGTGAGTTCCGGCCTGCGGGAAGGCGGCTGGAACACGATCGAACTATAGGATTGCAGGGTGGGCGTTTCAATATGTAAGCGGCTTGGCCGGTGAGATGCGCTCCAATCATGGCGCCCGCCGACCGGGTGCGGACGCGGTGCTCAGATCGGCGAGGCGATCTGCGCGGGTACCGGATGCTCGCCGACGCGCACGATCTTGAGCGTGTTGGTGCCGCCGCTCGCGCCGATCGGCTCGCCGATGGTCAGCACGATGAGATCGCCGCGCTCGACCACGCCCTGGTCGAGCAGCACCTGCTCGGCCTCCCACAGCAGCAGGTCGCGGTCCTGGTGGGTCTGCGACATCAAGAGCGGGTACACCTCGCGGTACAGCGTCATGCGGTTGCGCGCGGCGTGCTCGGGGGTCAGCGCGTAGATCGGCACGCCGCCGTTCAGGCGGCTCATCCACAGCGCGGTCGAGCCGGTCTGGGTCAGCGAGGCGATGGCCTTGACCTTCAGGTGGTAGGCGGTCCAGATCGCCGCCATCGCGATCGACTGGTCGATGCGCGTGAAGACGCGGTTGAGCACGTCGCGGTCGAGCGTGACCTCGGCCGACTTCTCGGCCTCGAGGCACACGCGGCTCATCGCCTCGACGACTTCGACCGGGTAGTTGCCCGAGGCCGTCTCGGCCGACAGCATCACCGCATCGGTGCCGTCGAGCACTGCGTTGGCGACGTCGGAGACCTCGGCGCGTGTCGGCACCGGGCTCGTGATCATCGACTCCATCATCTGCGTCGCGGTGATGGTGAGCTTGTTGCGCTCGCGCGCGGCGCGCAGCATCTTCTTCTGCAGCGCCGGCACCGCCGCGTCGCCGACCTCGACGGCGAGATCGCCGCGGGCGACCATGATGCCGTCGGAGGCATCGAGGATCTCGTTGAGGTTGGCGACCGCCTCGGTGCGCTCGATCTTCGCGATCAACAGCGCGTCGCCGCCGACCGCGCGCATCAGCTGGCGCGCCATGTACATGTCGGCCGCGCTCTTCGGAAACGACACCGCCAGGAAGTCCGCGCCGATCTCGGCCGCGGTGCGGATGTCCTCCATGTCCTTGGCGGTCAGCGCCGGCGCCGACAGCCCGCCGCCCAGCCGGTTGATGCCCTTGTTGTTGGACAGCTCGCCGCCGACGCGCACGCGCGTGTGGATCTCATGGCCGGCGACGCGTTCGACGTCGAGCTTGATGCGTCCGTCGTCGAGCAGCAGCACGTCGCCATCCTTCACGTCGCGCGGCAGGTCCTTGTAGTCGAGGCCGACGCGCTCGGAGTCGCCGAGCTCGCAGCGTGCATCGAGGATGAACGACGCGTCGCGGGTCAGGCTGATGCGGCCGTCACGAAAGCGGCCGACGCGGATCTTCGGGCCCTGCAGATCGGCCAGGATGCCGACCGGACGCCTCGCGCGAGCGGCTGCCTCGCGAACGGCGGCGGCGCGGGCGACGTGATCCTCGGCCTTGCCGTGCGAGAAGTTCATGCGAACGACATCGATGCCGGCGTGCACGAGGCGCTCGAGCACATCGAGGTCGGACGAGGCGGGGCCGAGGGTGGCGACGATCTTGGTGTGACGGGGCATGCGAAGGGTTCCGGATCGAGAATGGGCGGGTATTCCGGATGAGATTGTAACGCCAAGGCGGTCGTGCGGCGGTGGCGCGGACCGGGTGATGCGCGGGGTGCCGGATCGACGCCGATGTACTATGTTGAAGCATGCATCGCGCCATGCTGCCGCGCTCGCCGGCATGCGAAGGGCCGCCCGTCCGCTCGGGTGGCGTCTTCGGTCGATCGGCCCGGCGGCTGCGCGTGCAGGCCTTTCGACAATAACGGATACGGGCCTGGGGTGCGAAAATGGGCGAGGCGTGGGAGTGGCTGCTGGTCGTCGCGGTGCTGATCGGATGGGTGGTGTTCCGGCGTTGGCGGGCGGCCGTGCGCGTCGGCCGGCAGGCGGCCGGAGGGGAGCATCCGTACCACGGCGTCGCGATCCAGCCGCGCGGCGTTGCCTGCGACATCGTGCGCCGCGTGGCGGGCGAACGCTTCCTGGCCGCGCAGGCGCCGTCGCTTCCGCTGCCGGGCTGCGCGCGCCGCGACTGCCGCTGCGTCTATGTGCACTTCGACGATCGTCGTGTGATCGACCGGCGCGCGCTGGAGATCCCCGGCCTGCGCGCCGTCCATCGTGGCGCCGAACGGCGTGGCGAGGCGCGCGGCCGGCGACGCTCGGACAGGCTTTATCCGGGCCCCGCCGAGGGGGCGCACCGGCGGCTGCAGCGCGGCTGATGCACCCCGAGCGCTGGCGAGGCCGTGAGCCGGGCGCTGCCAGCTCGCGGCTCGGAGGACGTCAGCCCGCGTAGCGCTCCTCGAGGATCGCGATCGCCGGTAGCGTCTTGCCCTCCAGGAATTCCAGGAACGCGCCGCCGCCGGTGGAGATGTAG
The DNA here is from genome assembly GCA_035444405.1 of Rhodocyclaceae bacterium. Taxonomy (GTDB): domain Bacteria; phylum Pseudomonadota; class Gammaproteobacteria; order Burkholderiales; family Rhodocyclaceae; genus DAOMOP01. The sequence continues at coordinate 3,608 of DAOMOP010000192.1, read as the reverse complement.
CCGACATCCTGGGCGATGTTGAACTTCGCGATCGCGGCGAGCGTGTCACCGCCGCCGGCGATCGTGAACGCTTCCGAGTGTGCGATCGCCGAGGCCATCATCTTGGTGCCGCCGGCGAACTGGTCGTACTCGAACACGCCGACCGGGCCGTTCCACACGATGGTGCCGGCGTGCGCGATGATGTCCGCAAGGCGCGCCGACGACTTCGGGCCGACGTCGAGGATGCGGTCGTGCGGGCCGACCTCGTCGACCGCGATGCGGTTCGCGCGCGCGAGCGCCGACACCTCGTCGGCGACGACGACATCGACCGGCAGCGGCACCTCGGCGCCGCGCGCCTTCATCTTGTCCATGATCGCCTGCGCCTCCTTGACGAGCTCGGGCTCGGCGAGCGACTCGCCGATGCGCTTGCCCGACGCGAGCAGGAAGGTGTTGGCGATGCCGCCGCCGACGATGAGCTGGTCGACCTTGTCGGCCAGCGTCTTCAGAATCGTCAGCTTGGTCGACACCTTGGCGCCGCCGACGATCGCCACCAGCGGGCGCGCCGGATTCTCGGTGGCCTTGCCGAGCGCGTCGATCTCGGCGCCCATCAGCATGCCCGCGCAGGCGACCGGCGCGAAGCGCGCCATGCCGTGCGTGGTGGCCTCGGCGCGGTGGGCGGTGCCGAACGCGTCATTGACGTAGATGTCGCACAGCCCAGCCATCTTGCGGGCGAGCGCCTCGTTGTTCTTCTTCTCGCCGAGGTTGCAGCGGCAGTTCTCGAGCAGCACGACCTGGCCGGGCGCGACCTCGAAGCCGCCATCTACCCAGTCGGTGACGAGCTTGACCGGCTTGCCCAGCAGCTGGC
>DAOMOP010000192.1:0-2754 GCA_035444405.1 Rhodocyclaceae bacterium | reverse complement strand
GAGCCGCACCGCGACCGGCATCAGCGAGTCGTCGGCGCCGCAGGCGCCTTCGGTCGGCCGGCCCAGGTGCGAAGTGACCATGACCGCCGCGCCATGGTCGAGGCAGTACTGGATCGACGGGATCGACGCGCGGATGCGCGTGTCCTCGACGATGTTGCCGGCTTCGTCCTGCGGCACGTTGAGGTCGGCGCGGATGAAGACCCTCTTGCCGCGCACGTCCAGGTCGGTGAGCTTCTTGACTTTCATCGGATCGGATCACAAAAAAATGCCCTGCGGCGCAGGGCATGGGTTGCATGGAGGAACGCCTATTTCGCCTCGGCGAGCACGCGCGCGGCGTCGAGCATGCGGCACGAGTAGCCCCACTCGTTGTCGTACCACGCCAGGACCTTGACGAGGTTGCCTTCCATCACGCGGGTCTGCGTCGCGTCGAACACCGACGAGTGGTCGTCGTGGTTGAAATCCATCGAGACGAGCGGCTCGTCGTTCACCGCCAGCACGTCCTTGAGCGCACCGGCAGCGGCCTCCTTCATCAACGCGTTGATCTCTTCCTTGCTGGTCGCGCGGCTCGCGGTGAAGGTCAGATCGACGAGCGAGACGTTCATCGTCGGCACGCGCAGCGCGAAGCCATCGAACTTGCCTTTCAGCGCCGGCAGCACCAGTCCGACCGCCTTGGCCGCGCCGGTCTTGGTCGGGATGATGTTCTGCGCGGCCGCACGGGCACGGCGCAGATCCTTGTGGCGCACGTCGACCAGCACCTGGTCGTTGGTGTAGGCGTGGATCGTCGTCATCAGGCCCTTGTCGATGCCGATCGCGTCCTGCAGCACCTTGGCGACCGGTGCGAGGCAGTTGGTCGTGCACGAGGCGTTCGACACCACGGTCATGTCGGCGGTAATGATGTCGTGGTTGACGCCATAGACGATGGTCGCATCGACGTCGTCGCCGCCCGGGGCCGAGATCAGCACCTTGTTCGCGCCCTGATCGAGCAGCACCTGGGCCTTGGCCTTGCTCGTGTAGGCGCCGGTGCACTCGAGCAGCACGTCGACACCGAGCTGGCCCCAGTTCACCTCGAGCGGATTCTTGGTCGAGAAGAACGGAATGCGGTCGCCGGCGACGATGAGCGTGTTCTCGCCGTCGGTGTCGACCGGAAAGCCGAAGCGCCCGTGCGTGGTGTCGTACTTGGTGAGATGCGCGTTGGTGGCGATGTCGCCGGAGGCGTTGATCGCGACGACCTCGAACTGGTCACGCAGGCCGCGCTCGTAGATCGCGCGCAGCGTGCAGCGGCCGATACGGCCGTAACCGTTGATGGCGACTTTGATGGGCATCTGGAATTCTCCGTGTGAAGTGCAGAAATCGGTTGGGTGTCAGACGGCTGCGGGTCGGACCGTCGCAGACGCGGCACGCGGCGTGCGGCGGCTGCCGGCGGTGGCGGGCGCCGCCCGGCCGGCGCGGGGCCGGGCGCATCCGCGCGGTCGTGCAAGAGGCGCGTCGGCGCCGTCAGGCAACGACGCTGCGCACGGCCTCGGCCACGGCATCGGCGGTGATCCCGAAATACTCGAACAGCTCGCCGGCCGGCGCGGACTCGCCGAAGCGGTCGAGCCCGACCACCGCGCCGTCCAGGCCGACGTACTTGCGCCAGTAGTCGGTGACGCCGGCCTCGACGGCCACGCGCGGCACGCCGGCCGGCAGCACGGCAGCCCGCCATGCGGCGTCCTGGCGGTCGAACACGGCGGTCGAGGGCATCGACACGACGCGCACCGCGATGCCTTCGTCGGCGAGGCGTTGCTGGGCGGCCATCGCCAGCGCGACTTCGGAGCCGGTCGCGATGACCACCGCACGCGGGTCGCCGCCGGCGGCCTCCGACAGCACGTAGGCGCCGCGCCGGATGGCGGCGGTCTGGGCCGCGTCGCGGCGCTGGAAGGGCAGGTTCTGGCGCGAGAACAGCAGCGACGACGGCCCGTCGCGGCGCTCGAGCGCGGCCGCCCATGCGGCCGCCGATTCGACCGTGTCGCACGGGCGCCAGACGTCCATGTTGGGGATCAGGCGCAGCGTCGCGGTCTGCTCGACCGGCTGGTGGGTCGGGCCGTCCTCGCCGAGGCCGATCGAGTCGTGCGTGAACACGAACAGCTGGCGCACCTTCATCAGCGCCGCCATGCGCAGCGCGTTGCGCGCGTACTCGCTGAACATCAGGAAGGTGGCGGTGTAGGGGATCAGGCCGCCGTGCAGCGCCAGCCCGTTGCCGATCGCCGCCATGCCGAACTCGCGCACGCCGTAGTAGAGGTAGTTGCCGCCCGATTCACGGGTCACCGCCTTCGAGCCCGACCACAGCGTGAGGTTCGAGCCGGCCAGGTCGGCCGAGCCGCCGATCAGCTCGGGCAGCTTCGGTGCGAAGGCCTCGATGCTGTTCTGGCTCGCCTTGCGGGTGGCGATCGTCTCGGCCTTGTCATTGACGCGCGCGAGCACCTCGTCGACGCATGCGGTCCAGTCCGGCGGCAACTCACCGCGCATGCGGCGCGCGAAGGCCTTCGCGAGCTCGGGATGGGCCTTGGCGTAGGCGTCGATGCGCGCGTTCCAGTCGGCCTCGGCGCGCGCACCGGCTTCGCGTGCATCCCAGGCCGCATAGACGTCGGCCGGAATCTCGAAGGGCGGGTGCGGCCAGCCGATGTGCTCGCGTGCGGCGGCGATCTCGGCGTCGCCGAGCGGTGCGCCATGCACGTCGTGGCTGCCCTGCTTGTTGGGCGCGCCGGCGCCGATCAC
>DAOMOP010000191.1:915-7840 GCA_035444405.1 Rhodocyclaceae bacterium | reverse complement strand
CAACCCCTGCACCCCGCCCGGCGTCCTGCCCCTGCTGCGCCAGGACGGCTACGCCCTGCACCGCGCGATGTTGGTCGAGCACCGGCGGCTGGCCGACGCCGACCGCTGGCAGATGCGCGACGACCCCGACCCCGAGGTGCGCTTTCGCATCTTCCGCCATTTCGCCCGCCGCGATGGCCATCTCGGCGTCGATCGGCAGGCCGCCCAGGCACCGGCAGCGGACCGGCGCTTTGCCGCCACGACCGCAGCCCTGCAGCACCCATCCAAGGAGACGACATGAAGATACTAGTGCCGATCAAGCAGGTGGCCAGTCTCGACGAGGACTTCGAGTTCCTCGAGGACGGCCGCGACATCGATCCCGATTTCCTGCTGCGCGACCTGAACGAGTGGGACAACTACACCCTCGAGGAGGCGATGCGCCTGAAGGAAGGCCCGGGAGGCGCGGACATCGAGGTGGTGGTCGCCACCGTGGGCCCCGAGGAGGCCGAAGAAGAACTGCGCAAGTGCCTCGCCAAGGGCGCCGACCGCGCCATTCGCGTCTGGCACGACGCGCTCGTCGACGCCGATGCGATCGCGATTGCACGCGTGCTCGCGGCGCTCGTGCAGCGCGAGGCGCCCGAACTCATCTTCGCCGGCGTACAGGCCGCCGACCACGCCTGCGGTGCGACCGGCATGGCGCTCGCCGGCCTGCTCGACCTCCCCCATGCCGCCGTCGTGGCCGCCCTCGAATACAGCCCGGGGGCAAACACGGCGACGCTGCGGCGCGAGCTCGAGGGCGGCAGCTATGCCGCGGTGCGCATCGACTGCCCGGCGGTGCTGACCCTGCAGCTCGGCATCAACACGCCGCGATATGCCTCGCTGCGCGGCATCAAGCAGGCCGCCCAGCGCCCCATCGAGGTCCTCGATGCCGAGGCACTGGGCGTGCCGGCGAGCGCGCTCGGGCTTGCCGGCGCGGCCTCGCGCGTGCGCCGCATGTACGTGCCGGAGAAGGGGCGCGCACAGCTCATCGAGGGCACGCCGGCAGAACAGGCCGCGCGCCTGGCGCAGATCATCAAAGAATTCGCGGGAGCAGCATGATGAGTGGAATCCTGGTCATCACGGAACATCGCAATGGCGAACTGCGGCCGGTGAGCCGCGAACTGATCGGCGCAGCCATCGCGCTCAAGGCCGCCAGCGGCGAGCCGGTACGGGTGGCGGTGATCGGCGAGACACCGCAGCGCCACGTCGGCGAGTTGCAGCTCGCGGGGGTGGACGAGATCCTCACCGTGCAGGCCGTGGTCGATGCCTTCGATCCGGAGATCTACGAAGCTTCGGTGCGGGCACTGATCGAGGCACGCCAGCCGACGCTGGTGCTGATCCCGCACTCGGTCGACAGCCTGGGCTATGCCGCGCCGCTTGCAGCACGCAGCGACTACGGCCTCGCCACCGACGTGTTCGGCCTTGCCCGCGACGACGCGGGCTGGGTGGCAACGCGCTCGGGCTACGGCCAGAAGGTCAATGTCGAGCTCGACTTCCCCGGCCGCGTCACCGTGGTGGTGACGGTGCGCCCGGGCGCCTACAAGCCGGCCGAAGGCGTCGGAGCGCCCGCGCTGGCTTCGATCGATGCGCCCGTCGTGCGTCCCCGCAGCCAGCATCTCGGCTTCGAGGAGCCGGCCGGCGGCGACGATGTCGACATCCCCGGCTCCGAGTTCATCCTGTCGATCGGCCGCGGCGTGGGCGATGAGGACAAGGTCGAAAGCTTCAAGGAGCTCGCCGACAGCGTCGGCGCCACCCTGGGTTGCTCGCGGCCGATCGCCGACGCCGGCTGGCTGCCGAAGTCGCGCCAGGTCGGGCAGTCGGGCAAGACCGCCGCCGCCTGCAAGCTCTACGTGGCGATGGGCATCTCCGGCTCGGTGCAGCACATGGCGGGGATGAAGCATGTGGACACCATCATCGCCGTCAACACCGACCCCGAGGCCTCGATCTTCACCATCGCCAAGTATGGCATCGTCGGCGACATCTTCGACATCGGCGAGGAACTGCGCAATCACTTCTGACCCGAACGTGGCGGGGGCCGCAGCCCCCGCCGGGAGAACCGCAATGAGCATTCAACCCTGGTGCCAGCGCGCGCTCGGCGCGCTGGCGCTGTGCGGCACCGGCCTCGCCCTAAACCCCGGCGCGCACGCGCAGGACGCCGCCGGCGCACACACGGTGACGGCGAACGTGGGCCTGATCAGCAACTACGTCTTTCGCGGCATGACCTACACGCAGGACCGCCCCGCCCTGCAAGGCGGCTTCGATTACGCGCACGACAGCGGCCTGTATGCCGGCGTGTGGGGCACCAATGTCAGCAGCGAGGCGATCAACGGCGCCAGCCTCGAGATCGACGTCTACGGCGGCTATGCCTGGCACCACGGCGACTGGCACGCCGACATCGGCCTGCTGCAGTTCTACTATCCGGAGCACCCCCGGCTACCCGGCAGCAGGGAACGCTATGACACCCTGGAGGCACATGTGGGCGCCGGCTGGCGCATGCTGAGCCTGAAGTACTCGCATACCCTGACCGACTTCTTCGGCTTCAACGAGGCCTCGATGGGCGCTGGCCGCGGCCGCTCGCGCGGCAGTGGCTATCTGGTGTTGAGCGCCGAGTTCCCGCTGGCGCAGAACCTCGTGCTCGACGGGCACCTCGGGCGACAGCGGGTGCGCAACTACGGCGAGTACAACTACACCGACTGGCGGCTCGGGCTGACGCACAGCTTCGGCACGGGGTGGACGGCCACGCTCGCCTACACCGACACCGATGCCGACGATGCCCTGTGGGTCGCCGATGGCAAACGGCTCGGCAGGGCGCATTGGATCATTGGCCTCGCACGCCGGTTCTGAGGAGCACCTCGGGCTCAGGCGGCGGACACGTCGGCGCCGCTGCGGGCACCAGTGAGCACCGCAATCCGGCGCCGTGCTGCGAGATCGAGGAGCAGGGCGAGACGGCCTGCCCAAGGCGCCCCCGGGTCCTCAGGCCGATCGATGGCAATGCGCCAGCAGTCGGCCAGCAGCAGCCAGGCCGACGACGCGAGCTCGCCATGTGCAAGCGCAGGCGTGAGGTCCACCGCCACCTGTACGCCGGCATCGCGCAGGGCTTGCAGCTCGGCCAGCGGCGGTGGCGCAGCATTCGCCGGCGGCAAGGCGAGCAGCACCACCACCCGCGCCGCGCCGTCGCGCCCCGGCAGTGCCTGCAAGGCGCCGTGCACCGCGACAAGCAGCGCTGCATCCGGCGGCAGTGCACCGAGACGGACGACAAGCCGCTCGTCGGCCTGCAGGCTTGGCAAGCCCGCGGCGCACACCGCGCGCACGGAGTCCGCCACCAGTATGTCGCGCGTCGCGCCGACGCAGGCGTGCAGGAACATGTGCACGCGCGGCAGCGTACCGCTGCGCGCACCGTGCCAGCGCGCCGCGCCCTCGACCCACGACCGCCCCGCCACGGGCGCGAGGCTCACCGCCAGGCGGGCGGGGTCGAAGGCATGACCGATCTCGCCCGCGACGTGACGCCACGCCTGCGATGCCCGGCGCGCGCGCGCGCCGGCGAAGCCGTAACGCACCGCGCTGCGCGGACGATGCCAGGGCGCCGACCAGGCGGCCTGCGTGGCCTCACGCAGCATCGCCTCGGCGTCGCCCGGCGTGTCGATGCCGAGCACGAGGCCGACGCGGGCGCTGATCGACAAGGCCAGGTCATCGAACTCGAAGGCGGCGTCGAGCAGTTCGGCGACGACATCGACCCAGGCGATCGCCCACGCCACCCCAGCGGCAGCGCAGGCCTCTTCCGAATGCGCAGCCGCAAAACGCACCATGTCCGCCAGCGGCGCGAGTCGGCCGCCGGGCAGCGCGGCCTGGCCGTGCACCAGCACTCCGAACTCGTCACTGCCGATGCGGCCCACCATGACCCCGGGTCTGCGCAGCCGGGCCAGACGGTGGCCGATGGCGGCGAGCAGCTGGTCGCCGATGGCGCGGCCGTGACGGGCGTTGATGCGCCCGAACCGGTCGATGTCGATGCACATCAACATCGTCGGCGGCAGCGCTCCAATCGCGGCCTGATTCGCGGCCCCAATCGCGGCCCCACTCCCGCCCGCGACCGCGGCGCCGATGCGGGCGAGCAGCAGGGTACGGCTCTTGAGCCCGGTCAGCTCGTCGTGCAGCGCGCCCCCGGAGCGACGCGCCTCGTCGCGCTGTTGCTCGCTGACGTCGGAGATGAAGCCCTCGATCGCGAGCAGCTCGGCATTGCTCGCGAACACGCCGCGGCTGCGCTCCTCGACCCATTTCTCGCCCCCGTCGCGCGTGCGGATGCGGTAGCGCAGGTGGCAGGCGCGCTGCTGGGCGAGCTGCTTCTGCACGTAATCGCGGACGTAGGCGCGGTCGTCGGCGACGATCAGCTGGTCGTAGGAGGGGTGGTCGAGCAACTCGAGCGCCTCGTAGCCGGTCAGCTCGAAGCAGCCCTCACTGACGAACTCCATCGTCCACTCACGATCATTGCGGCAGCGAAAGGCCATGCCCGGCAGGTGGTCGAGCAGCGTACTCAGGCTGCGGTCGCGCGCGCGCAGTACATCTTCCGCGCGCTTGCGCGACTGGATGTCGGTCATGATGCCGCTGACGCCGTCGACGCCGCCCGCTCGTCCGCGCCGCGCCGCGAGCCGCAGCTCGACCCAGCACGGGCGCGCGTCGCGGCCGAGCAGGCGCAGCTCGAGGCGCGCCGCGGACCGGCCAGCGTGCGCGATCGTGAGAAACTGCTCGCGGACGAGGGCCTGGTCGTCAGGATGGACGTAGTCGAACAAGGACTTGCCCACGCAATCCCGGATGTCGAGCGCGGTGACGGTGGTCCAGGCGCGGTTCATGAAGCTCAGCGCGGCATCGGCGTCAGCCTGGAATACGATGTCGTCGAGCGCATCGAGCAGGCCCTGTTCTTCGCCCCCTGCCGCCTGCGCCACGCTGGGGCGTGGGCGACGGCCAACGCGCGCGGCCGCGAGGACGAACAAAGCGGCCAGCGCGGAACTGGCGAGGGCGACCGGGAGCGAGGAGGGCAGCCACGCCATGCTCGCGCCGACGGCGTAGACGCAGGCGATGGCGGCGCCGATCAGGTACAGCCAGACACTGGGCATGAGGCTCCCCGACGATCCGGCCCCGGGGTCTGCGCGGCCGCGGGCGCGGATGAATGCGGAACAGACAGGTGGAAGAATGAGCGTTGATGGAACTGCTGCCGGTCGCGCCTGGCCATCATACTGGCTTTCCTCGCTGCGCCGGCGCCTCGCCCTGCGCCCCGCGGCCGTCGTGCTGGCGGTGGCAGCCTGCGCCGCACTGGCGCTGCTCGCCCAGCCACTGCTGAGCGCGACCACGAGCGGCGCGGCGGTGCGCTTCATCACCGATGCCGCCGACCTGCAGCAACGGGCCGCCGGCCTCGAGCAGCCGGCCACGGCCGATCCGGCCGTGCGCCAGTGGCTGGATGATGCACGCGCCCTGCTCGCGGCAGCGCCCTACGAGGACACGCTCCACGAAGCGACCCCCGCGGTCGCCTTCGAGCGCCTGGAGACGGCGCGGGCGCTGCTGGCGTCGGCCACGCGCGCGGCGGGCGAGGCGCTGCACCTTCAGCAGGAGCGGGACCGCGCCGTACGCATCGCGTTGCTGATCGCCGCCGTGGGCGGCGCCTGGGTGGGCCTTCGCCTGCGCCGCGACGATACCGCACCGGCCTCGCCCGAGGCCGCGGCCGGCCTCCTGGCGGCGCCACCGCCCGAGCCTTGGCTGGCGCTCATCGCCCGCATACAGGTCGAGCTCGCCGGCCCTGCCCCCGGCCGCCAGACCCTGACCCGGCTGGCCCAACTGCTGCGCGAAACCTGCTGCGCCGAGGCCTGCGGCATCTGCCTCAGCGACGAGCTCGGCGACACGCTGCAACTGCCGCCGGTCGTGCATGCGGGCGAACTGGGCTGGCCCCAGCTCGAGCAGCTCCACGCCATGCGCGTGACCGGCCACCTCCGCTTCGCCCTCGAGGCGGGTGGCGCGGCGCAACACGGCCCGCACTGGGAAGGCATCGCCGTACCGGTGGACGACGGCCGCTGCGGCTACGGCCATCTGTTCATCGTCGGCCGCCAGGGCGCGACGTCCCTGCACACGCACCTCCAGCTCATCGACCTGGTCGCCCGGCTGCTCGCAACGGCCTTCGCCCATGGCCAGCGCGACCAGGAAAACCGGCGCCTGGCCCTGCTCGAGGAGCGCACCTCGATGGCACGCGAGCTGCACGACTCGCTCGCGCAATCGCTGTCCTTCATGAAGATCCAGGTCAGCCGCATGCAGACGCTGCTGCAGCGCGGCGCGCGGCGCGACGAGGTGGCCGCCGCTGCAGAGGAGGTGCGCGACGGTCTGAACGGCGCCTATCGCAAGCTGCGCGAATTGCTTACCACCTTCCGCACCCGGATCGATGCCGGCGGCCTGGCCGCCGCCCTCGAGGACGCCCTGGAGGAATACGGTGCACGCAGCAGCGTGGCGATGGCGCTCGACAACCGGCTGGGAAACTACCCGTTCAGCGCCAACGAGGAGTTCCATATCGTGCAGATCGTGCGCGAGGCCCTCTCCAACGTCGTCCGCCACGCCGGCGCGACGCAGGCCGTCGTCACCCTGGCGCTGGCCGACGACGGCCTGACCGTGGTCACGATCGAGGACGACGGCGAGGGCTTCGACCCGGTGCCCGACCACCGCAACCATCACGGCACAACGATCATGCGCGAGCGCGCGCTGAGCCTGGGCGGCGCGCTGTCGATCGAGCGCCGGGCCGAGGGCGGCAGCCGGGTCAGCGTCCGCTTCAGGCCGAGCGCGCCCGACACGTGAGCTACCGCCAGGCTGAGCGCCCTCGGTAAGCCCCCTCGGCGGACAAAGCGACCAATGGGGTGTACCATCAGCGGGCAACACG